>PKCS01000068.1 GCA_002862305.1 Phycisphaerae bacterium
GCCATGTGCTCCGGTTGGACGTCACCAGCCGCACCGGAGCACGAGAACACAAGGGTGACTACACACGTAGAGGCGGCTTCATCACCGTTCCGACACGGGGGTTCGAATCCCCCCGGCTCCATTCGACAGCCCCCCGGGACTTCGGGATCCCGGGGGGCTGTTCATTGCGGGCGGTGCGCCCGACGGCTCAGAGCGAATTGAGGAACCGGATCACCGACTCGCGTTCCGTGGGCGAGAGCTGGTTGTAGGCGGCCCGGGATGCCGAGGCCTCGCCGCCGTGGGCCTGGATCGCCTCCTCCAGGGACCCGGCACGACCGTCGTGCATGAGCAGCAGCTCCCGATCGTTCTCCGCGAGGAGCTTGATGTTGCGACCGAGTCCCCAGAGCGGAGGGGTTCGGTACGGGGTGCCGGTGACGTCATGCATCTTCATGTCGGTATAGGGGCGAAGCACGATGTCGCGGAACTCGATCGGCGCGTCAGGGCGCGTCTTCTGGGTCACCGAGTGGCAGGAGGAGCAGCCGACCTCGATGAACCTGGCCAGGCCCTCCTGGACCACGCCGTCGTCGTGTGCCGCGTAGCTTCGTGCGGGTACCGAGAGGAACTCGACGTACTTCACCAGTCGATCCAGGTCCCGTTCCGAGATCTGGTCGAAGGAACCGGGTGCGAGGCCGTGGTCCTCGACGAGGGCGCCCATCGTCTGGTCGGCCACGGTGTCCACCGCCCCGTCCCAGCGAAGTCCCGCCTCCCGACCGGAGATCCATTCGAGGAGTCCGGTCCCGAACACCGGGGGAGGCACCCGGGGGCCACGGGGGGTCTGCACCACCAGGCTTCCCCGACCGTCCCGGAAGTGGCAGTCACCGCAGGAGGTGCTTCCGATCGGCACCTCCCCGAGGATGTTCCCGGGGTCGTTCCCGTTCTGTCGGTGCCGGACCCCGTGGAACAGGTGGTGCCCCTCGAGGAAGTCGTCGACGTCGTCCTCGTCGATCAGGGTGATGATGTGCTGGGTGAAGACCGCATCGTGCTCCATCTGCTTGTGGGATCCGTATCCCGGCAGCACCATGTTGGTGGTCGCCCGGCCGGCCGAGGCGTTCCTCGGGTCGCCGAAGGTGTCCAGACCCATCCCGATCACGTAGTTCTGGAAGGTGTTGTAGGTCTGGGCACCGGATCCCCCGGTGACGGCGGTGATCTCGTAGGTGACGATGTTCCCCCATCCCCACTTGCCGGCGTATTCGCCCGCGCTCATGGCGTAGGTGGGCGGCGAGGCGTCGCCCTTCTCCATGTAGTCGATCCGGATGACGTCCGCGTTGTCGGAGTCACCATGGGGATGGACGGAGTTGGCGTTCCCACGGGTGAGCCGGGGGTCGATCAACAGTCCATCCGGACCATCGGTGAACACGGTCGAGAATCGATCGAGGTTCCGGAGCAGGTCTCCGTTGTGCTGGGCGTCGAAGACCGCCTCGGTGATGCCGTCCTGGGCGTGGGGATGCCGGAATCGCATCCAGTTGGCGCCCTCGGTGACCAGGACCGGACGATCGTCGGGATCGACCCGGTCCCCGGCGGTGGTGAAGAGCGCCGAATAGACGTACACGTCCCCGGGATCGTCGGTGGTGTTCCCCTGCTTGCGGTAGCGGACGAAGTAGTCGTAGTCACCGGCGTCGACGCAGGCCGGGGGCACCTCGGTGGTGCCCGACACCGCGACCTGGTGGAACACCACCTGGTTGCAGCTGCAGAAGAACTCGAATCCCGGCGCCCCCCCGGACTGGATGGCGACGACGTCGCCGTACCTGATGCCCACGGTCCGCAGGTCCTCGCCGAGGTCGATCGCGAAGCCATGCCCGTGTTCGGCACCGATCACCGCGGTGGGCAGGGTGGGACGCGGGTACATGACCCGCGGGACCTCGCCGCACGGGTCGGGCGGACACTCGGGGCAGGGTCCGCCGCAATCCACCCGGTCCTCGGATTGATTGAGGATCCCATCGTCGCAGGTGGGTGGAGGCGGTCCGTCCGCGATGTCGGCGAGACCCAGGTACATCGGGCAGTCACCGCCCCCCCACCGGCTCCAGACCTGGTAGCCCCCGGGCTGCAGGCCGCTCACTCGAAGGAGACCGTCGGCATCCGGAGCCTGGTGTTGGTAGTTGGCACCGCCGTCGAGGCTGAATTCGATCGACGACCGTCCCGGAGCGTCCTCGAAGGTGAAGGTGATGGCGCCATCCCGGGCACCAGCCAGCGATTCGTCATCCCAGGCGAACGTCGCGAAGGGATTCGGGGTGCCGTTGCAGATGACGTCGCAACCCGTGCAGGGGCCACCGCAGTCGGTCCCGGTCTCCGAGCCGTTCATCACCCCGTCGAAGCAGTTCGGGCACGGGGGACAGGCCGGCCCCCCACAGTCGATTCCCGATTCGTCGCCGTTCAGCATTCCGTCGGAGCAGGAGGGATTCAGCCAGCAGGACGTCCCCTCGCCGACCACCCCGTTGACCACGACGTTCGGGCCGCACTGCACGCCGAGGCTGAAGGACTGTCCGGGCGCCAGTTGCACGGGCATCACGTAGAACTCGCCGTCCAGGTAGAAGTTGGGCGTGCATCCGTTGAACCCCGGACCCGTGCACATGTAGCAGGGACGGCCCAGCGAGACGTGGGAGTAGAGGTAGGATTCGCCACCGAGGCTCGAGACGCCGTACCCCTCGCACTGTCCGGGCACCACCGGACAGTCCCCCCAGCGGGACAGCAGGTGGGTCAGGTCGGTTCCGGTCACCACCCCATCCCCGTCGAGGTCGTGCTCGGATCCCCCCCAATCCTCGATCAGGATGGCGAGATCCGTCCCGGCAACGACCCGGTCGCCGTCGAGATCCGACAGGCACGACTGCGCGAATGCCGGGTGATGGTGCGGCAGGACAGCCACACCGGTGAGGGCGAACACGAACAGCAGAAGTTTCGGAGTCATCTTCACGGGCTCCCAGCGAGCGAACCCCTGCCTTGGATGCTGTTCATCCGCGAACAGCCCGGCCGGGATTCCGGAAAGGTGCGAATACATGCGAAATGACGCGCGACGATCATTCATTCGCGATCCGTGCACCTTTGCACGAATCACCGCGCACCTTGCGGGATCGCCCGCACGCTGGTGCACGATTTGGACGTTTGTCGAGACCGGTGGTCGTACAGACGTCCTTGTCGATTCGACAGGAGGACTGCAGTCGTCTTTTGCACGAAACTGCCGGGAGACTGGATCAATCGATGGAGGAGATCGTAAGGTACTTACATCCAGGACCTGCTCCCGCGGACCTGGGAGGGGCTTCACCACGCAGGGGCGACGGAGCCGATTCCGATGACAACGAATGATTCCTCCGCCGTGCGCAGCCGGCTGCGCAGCGCTGTGTGCATCGCTGCCACGACGCTTCTCACCCTGCAGGCGGCCGGCCAGACACCCGACTACAGCGGTGAGGTGTGCCGGCTCGACGACCAGACCGTACTCCTGACCATCGACACCGAACCTTCGGTGCAGAACATCCTCGTCTACCCCACTCCGCCGGGAGGGGGCTGGTACCTGGACCAGGTCTCCAGTGGAAGATTCCAACGAAGCTTCCAGGTACCCACCGGGACCGAGATGACCTTCGCCCTGCTGATCCAGAATCCCGCCCAGTACAGCTATCCGGAGCACTCGGCACGGGTCGATTCGGGATGCGTCCAGTTCGGCCGGGACGACGTCATGCCACCACCGATCAGGGGATTCAAGCAGGCGATCGAAGCCGTGCCCGAGGGTGCACTGGTGACGTTCGAGGCGAGCCCGGGTGACTACAACGTTCCCGCGACGTCGTCGGTGAGGTTGCACCATCGAGTGGACGGGGGCGACCTGGTGGCCATGGACATGGAGTCGGACGGCGGACGGGGCTTCCACGCCCTGCTGCAGGGCGTGGAGGCCGGCATGCGGGTCGAGTACTGGTTCGACCAGACGATCGGCGATCAGCCGGTGGACAGCGTGCTCTTCGACCGGGTGCTCGGGGAGGAGGAGGAGGTCGTGGACTACCCGTTGCACGTCCGGGCCGCGGCGCGTTTCCGTGACCGCCACCCGAATGAATGGCGCTTCGATCACTACGTGGAGAACTATGCGGGGGGCAAGACCTTCGAGATCCAGCTCACGGATCATGGAACGAGCCTGGACGTCAGGGTGGTGACCCACGAGGACGGGGGCCCGGAGCGGGTCGACTTCAAGTACTACATCCAGAACAACCCCGAGGTGATGTGCGACCGCCCCCTCACGGTGATCAACCTCAACATGTATCCGGTCCCGGGGACCGACAACGTGTTCGAACAGCGGATACCGGACATCACGCCGGGCCAGATCATCGAATTCGACTTCACGCACCTCGCGGTCCCGAACCCCGCCGGGGGCACCTTCCAGTACTACACCGAGTACTTCTACTACCACGCAGGGACCGGGCGACTCGGCGCGTCGACCGCGAACCCCCGGGCGACCGCCGCGGGGGACGCCTCGATCCCACTGGTCACCGCCCCCCGCTTCTCGTTCGCCCAGCATGCGAACAACCTCACGCTCGAGGAGCTGGACCGGTTCATGGAGGGCAAGGTCCGCTTCGAGACCGACCACCTGGACGGCCTGGTGAAGAACTTCCCCACCACCTTCGACTGCTGCAGCGGTCCGATCGGGTACACCCTGGATCCCAGTCCGCATGCACTGACCACCGCCCTGGGTCCGAGGTTCAACGCGCCGAGCTGCATCGCCTGCCACATGATGGACGGTCGGGGGCGGACCCCGACCGGGAACGAGTCGAACCTGGACTCCCTCGTGATCCAGCTCGCCCTCGAGGGGGTGGACGACGACGGAGGCCCGATCCCCCACCCGTTCTACGGCCGTCAATTCGACACCAGCGCCGTCGGAGGTACGCAGCCCGAGGGCCGGGTCACGGTCGCCTACGAGGAGGTGACGGGAAGCTTCGACGATGGCACCACCTACACCCTTCGAAGGCCCACCTACGAGTTCAGGGACACCGCCCACGGTTCGCCGGGGAGCAACCTCCCCGACGTGGACGGAACGCCGGGGTATCCGGGTGCCGTGCACTACTCGCCCAGGATCGCACCGATGCTCGCGGGCTCCGGTCTCCTGGAGGCCATCGACGAGGTCGAGATCCTGGCGCTGGCGGATCCGTTGGACGAGGACGGGGACGGAATCTCGGGCCGGCCGAACTGGGTCCACGACCTGGTCACCGACGAGGTCCAGATCGGCCGATTCGGCTGGAAGGCCGGCCAGCCGGGGCTGCTCCAGCAGACGGCCGTGGCCTACCAGCGGGACCTCGGACTCACCTCGCCGTTGACGCCTCGGCACGATTGCGGGGACCTGGACCCGACGTGCACCGAGGAGGCGAGCACCGAATTGTCCGCCAGCGACGTCTCCCTGGTGGCTGACTACGTCGGGGGCCTGACACTCCCCCCTCGACGGAACTTCAGGGATCCGGAGGCGATCATCGGGATGCAGCTCTTCAAGAGGGCGAACTGCCAGGCCTGCCACGTCCCCAGCATCAGGACGCGTGCCGACCACGAGATCGCAGCCTACCGCGGTCAGGTGATCGAGCCATTCACCGACATGCTGCTCCACGACATGGGGCCGGACCTGGCCGACGGCTTCCGGGAATTCGAGGCGGCGGGGAGCGAATGGCGGACCGCCCCGCTCTGGGCGGCGGGCGAGGTCGGGCACGTCCTGGGAACGCCCGGTGAGTGCACCGACCCCTACTCGGGCGAGGGCACGCCCAACTACCTCCATGACGGACGAGCCAGGAGCCTGATGGAAGCGATCCTCTGGCATGGCGGGGAGGCGGAGACCTCACGGAAGGCCGTGCTTGCGATGAACCAGCAGGAGCGCGAAGCGTTGCTCAGGTACGTGGCCTACCCCTTCGACGATCCCTCGCTGCACGATGAACCATTCGCGTCCTGTCCGGCGGACCTCGACGGGGACGGCCTCGTGGATGGACGGGACCTCGCGGTCCTGATCGACGACTGGGGACAGCCCGGAGCGGGCGACCTGGATGGAAGCGGAATCGTGGACGGGCGCGATCTCACCCTGCTGCTGTCGGGATGGGGCGGCTGCGGGGAGGGCTGAGTCAGCCGCCCATCACGAAACAGCACCCTCGGCCGAGGCCGAGGGTGCTGTTGGATCATGCGTCAGGGTCCCTTGGACGCCCGGCTCAGGGGCAGAGTCCCCAGCCGGCCAGCAGCAGGGTCAGGTCGCCACCGTTGATGATGGCGTCACCATTGAGGTCGACGAGCGGGTCATCGGTTCCCCAGGATGCCAGCAGCAGGGTCAGGTCGCCACCGTTGATCTGCCCGTCACCGGTGAAGTCACCGGGGCAGGGCGCCGGCGCGTCGGACCAGGTCACGACCGAGAGGACCCAGGCGGTGTTGGGGAACCCGATCGATTCGTAGCTGACGTAGTCGAGGATCCCGCAGGCGTCCGACCTGATGTAGGTGAGGGCGGACTCTCCCAGGGTGTTGGTACCGGCGGCGGAGAAGCCGGAACCGTTGGCCGGCGAGTCGTACTCGACCACGAGGTTGCTGCCGGCGGGGACCTCCAACTGGGCGCCGTAGGACACCGTGGCGATCCCGAGGAAGCCCCCGGGTACGTAGAAGGGACTCGAGTCCAGCTCCACGAAGTCCGCGATCTGGGGATTGGCACCGACCGAACGGTCGATGTAGACCCGGAGGTTCGCAAGCTGGGACAGGCCGCCGTTGTAGATGCCGAACTGGATGCAGCCGATCTGCTCCTCGGGACGATTCAGGAACTTGCGTGCGAACTGGTTCTCGGTCGTGAAGTTCTCCGCTGCGCAGGCGACACCCGGGGCATCCACGGTCAGGTCGTTGTTCTGCGTGAAGGTGGCGAAGTCCTCCGGGGGCGCACAGTTGTACACCGGGATCGGGATAGCCGAGACACTCAGGGTGCCGGGGCCGAAGGAGGTGGCGTCGTAGCCACCGACACGGACCAGGTAGGAACTGTCGGCCGTGACCTCGACGACCAGCTCCGAGGCGAACGCGGCGTCACCGCAGTCCTCGTTGCAGCCGAGGAACAGGTCGGGAAGCGCGCTCGCGTTGAAGGTCAGCGGATCGTAGTTGTAGATCGCGATCTTGGTGTCCCAGAGCGCCCCGCCGTTGCAGGTGGAGAGGTTCAGGAAGCTGTTCTCCGAGGAGTTCACGACGAACCAGATATCGTTGTTGATCTGCTCGAAGCCCACGCCCGAGCCGCACTGGGCCTGCTCGGGTCCGTCGGTGTTGCAACCGGTGGTGTCGAAGGCGATCTGGAGTGCGGCCTCGCCCGCGACGGGAACGTCGTAGGAGAAGGCGCCTCCAGCGGCGATGGACCCGATCACGCAGTCGTTCGCCACGGCCGGATTCGCGGGACCGCTGCCGTTGGACGGATTGTCGCAGGAATACCCGAAGTAGCTGCAGTTGTCCGCGGTGTAGCCGGCGCACAGGTCGTCCCAGGCGTCCTCGCAGCAGAGGCTGTCGATCGCGCAGACGAGTTCGCAGCAGACCGAGTCGTCGCAGCCGGGGGTCCCGTTGGCCTCGGAGCAGAGCCCCTGGGCGGGATCGCCGCAGTCGTAGATCGCCGCCTGGTAGGAGACGTCGACCACGTAGTTGGTGGTGCAGTCGATGCCGGCCACGCTACCGAAGTCGGTCACGGTGGCGATGAACGCGTACTGACCGGCGGTCACGTTGAACTCGATGTCCTGGCCGCAGTCGGGCGTTAAGGCGGTGAAGACGTTGGCGGAACAGTCGAGGCTCGAGGCGTTCTCGACGGTCACGAACAGGAAGTTCCCGTTGGTGGCGTTGGTCTCGTTGAAGCCGGACACGGTGTAGGTGAGCACCCCGTTGTCGGGCACGGTGACGATGTACCAGTCGAGGTCGCGGACTGCGGCGAGCTCGCCGGTGGCGGGATCGACGGCGTCGAAGGCCCCGACGTTGCCGGCGACGGTGATCGTGGCACCACCGTTGATGAGTCCGAGGTCCTGGTAGGCGATCGGATCCTCGTTGCAACCACCGTTCGGGTCGGGAGCAAGGGTGGCCTGGCCGCAGGTGCCGGGATCGTTCTGGAGGACCGCTCCGAACGGTGGGTTGGTGTCACACTGGCCGGACGCGAGCCCGGCAACGACCGCAACCACGGCGGTGCCGGCGATGAAACGGAAATCTGACATGTTTGAGCTCCTGATCTTCAGTCTCTAGTACTCAGCCCGCAGCGGCCGAATGTGGGGAGGCAAGTCACCCTCGAATCGCTTGGAAAGGCCCCGGAAGACGACTTTTACGACACCTTTAGAGTATCTCGACATCCCGCTGGGGCCTAATCGGGAATTTCAAAATGGGGACAATCTCGTCCGATAGATGCCCCGAAGGGCCTCCTACACCACACCCTGGGGCAACCTGACCCTCGATACCAGCCAGTGGGGTGGAGATTTCTGGCCCAGCCCCGCGGGGGAGTGTTTTTATCGGACACCCAGAGGGCGTACCGGGACTCGAGATCAAAGCGGCTTCAGCGAGACATGGAGCCCGCGGAGCCTGAGGCGGTGCGCAAGCAGCTCCGCGTGCTCCTGGTGCGTCTCGCAGACGCGTGCGACGCCTTCCCGGTGGGCCCGCAGCATGACCGCAAAGGCACTTCCGAGTCGCAGCGGGGTCACCTGGCAGAGGATCTCGCAGACCTCCCCCATCTCGTTGACATCATCGTCGTGGAGAAGGAGGGCCCAGAGGGGCAGGTGGTCGGAGGCGGTCGACAAGGTCGTCGTCCGGGCATCGGTGGAGCCGGAGGAACTCGGGGGCTTGGCGGCGAGTGAGGCGGTCATGCATGGTCCTCGAGGAGAGCGGAATGGAATGGAATGGAGACCGGCCGCAGAGGCTCAGGACCGCCAATCGACCACTATCTTCCCAAAATGATCGCCCGACTCAAGTCTCGAAAAGGCAGATTGGGCTTCTTTGGGTGGGTGGACCGAATCGATGACCGCGGACAGGGTGCCCGAACGAAGATGGGAGCAGACCTGCGCGAATTCCTCCATGTCCCCCATCGTGGAGCCCACGACGGTCAGCTCGTTCCAGAAGATCCTCGCAAGGTCGGTTTCGGCACGGGGCCCGCTGGTGCACCCGCACGTGACGAAGGTGCCACCTCGGGCCAGGCTCTTGAGACACGAGGTGTGCACGGCCTGTCCGATTGAGTCGGCGCAGACGTCCACCCCCCGCTTTCCGGTGAGCTTCCGGACTTCGCGGGAGAAGTCCCCACCCTCGTCGAGGACCGAGGCGTCGGCCCCGAGCTCGAGGGCTCGTTCGAGCTTCCGCTGGCTCCGGCTCGTGACGATCACCTCGCATCCGAAGTGCTTGGCGATGTTCATCAGGGCCTGGGCCACCCCCCCGCCGATCCCGGTGACGAGCACCGTGGAGCCGGAAGTCAGCTTCGCGCGGGTGACCAGCATCCTCCAGGCGGTCAGGTGGGCCAGTCCGAAGGCCGCTGCCTGCACCGGGTCGATCTGGTCGGGGACCTGCAGGAGGTTCGAGACGGGAGCCGTGAAGAACTCGGCCATGGTCCCGGGACCGTGCTCCCCGATCATCTGGATGGACGGTCGCGTCGACCGTGTCCCGGGACGAGGCGGCTCGTGGAGCGGAACCGCGGCGTTCAACAGCACCCGGGCACCGGACCACTGGTCGGAGACCCCCTCGCCAAGGGCCAGGACGGTTCCCACGGCATCGGAACCGGGAATCGCGGGGTAGGTCACTTCGAACCCGGGGACGCCTCGACCGACCCACAGATCGAGCTGGTTGAGCCCGGAGGCCTCGGTCCTGACGAGAGCCATGCCGGGACCGGGTGTCGGATCAGGGTGGTCTGGACGAAGGCGGACGTTCGGGGCCACGGGATCGCCCTGCCTGAGGATTTCGATGGCATGCATGCGCTCACTGTACCGACAGCCCGCCGCAGCGACCATCACCGGACGCGGCGTGACTAGAATCGTGGGAAGCCCAAGGAGGTGACCGATGGACCGGACGATTCGCAGAGCGCACCTTCCACTCATCCCGACGCTGGCGGCGATGTTCCTCTCGATCAGCGGGTGCGGGGGGGGATCCGACCCGGAAGACGGGGCGGCTGCCGCGCCGGCAGGTCCTGCTGCCGGATCCGCACGAAGCGAGCCGGGTGGCGACCGGGCGTCGGGCACCCAGGAGGCCGCCGCGCAGGCACCGGTCCTGGTCCAGCCCCAGGCGGTGGACTTCGGGGTGGTCGATCCCGGCACCCTGCTTTCGACGGTGGTCCGGATGGTGAACGTCTCGGATCGACCGCAACGAATCGTCAAGGCCCAGCCAAGCTGCACTTGCACCACGCTCGACCTGGACGGGAGGGTCATTCCACCCCGCGGGAGCATTGAGGTCCCGGTCGAGATGCAGACGAATCGGGCGGTCGGGAACAAGCAGGCCATCGTCCAGGTCGTGTTCGAGGGGTACTCGCGCTTCACGACGATCGATCTCAAGGCCGAGGCGGCCTGGGGGGTCCGGACCCAGCCGTTGTACCTGGGCGTGCGTGAACGACCGGACCAGCCGGAGGTCCGGAAGGGCGTGATCAACCTCCAGTCGAGGGACGGGCGACCATTCAACGTCATCAGCGCCAACGGCGAGCCACCGGTGTTCGTCGGCTTCGATCCGGCGTCCGACGATCCACGTGCCAGCTACACCATCAGCTACGACCTGAGCGGGTACGGCTGCGAGGACCTCCCTCCCTACTACGTCATCAGGACCGACCACCCGAAGGCGGAGCTCTTCGACATGCGCGTCCGACACGACCCGTGCACCCGCCTCCGGCCGATGATCAACATGGAGGACTTCCGATCGAGTCTCGGGGTGGTCAGCCCGGGCGAACAGCTGACCGTACCCCTGGTCTTCAAGAAGCCCAGGGCGAACATCCTGAGCGCCACCAGCCTGGATCCGGTGCTGGAGACTCGGATCGTGGAACGCGTACCGGACGGCCAGAACATCAAGGTGGAGATCCTGACCGTCATCTCTCCCGATGCGACGGAGGGCTTGTTCCAGGTGCCAATTCGGTTCACGGATGGCCAGCGCACCGTCGACCACACCTTCTACGGCTGGGTCGAAGGCTGACCGACGACGACCTAAGTCACCTCCCATCAGGTACCTGGCGAGGAAACCGGTCCTCGATGGCGGGCGACCGCCCCGACGGCCCCGTCGTATCCAGCAAAATCCAGCTCGAAGTGAGAGACCGTCGGGGTGGCTGCGGAAGTCGTACGGACGAAGTCACCGGCCCGCAGGGGATCGGTTCGATTGGAACACAGCCATGCCACGACATGTTCTCACCCTCACGCTGATGACCTTGATGCTGCTCCCGCTGGCCGGGTGCGGCGAGCGATCCGGTGGGGAGCGGGTCCACGGGCGACCCGGGGGCCGGCAGCCGGACTGGAGCAAGGAGCTCCATCCGGGCATGGGGGTGGCCGAGGTGAGGCAGGCGCTGGGCGACGTGGTGACCTCCACGAGGGTGGAGCGGGTCGGCGCCCGGTCGGCGTCCAGTCCCCAGGACTGGGACACCCGGTGGGTACTCAGCTGGACCGTCGCGGATCGCGATGACAGTGGCGAGCGTTCGATCGGATTCGAGGCGTGGAGTTCGTCGACGGCGGTGGACCGACCCCCGGATTCCGCGTTCAGGCTCCGGCAGTGGGGAGACCTGCCGTAGCGCGGTCCGAGTCCGGCCTCACGAGGCGGAAGTGCCAAGCCATCAACAGGACGCAGAGCCCGAGGAGAAGGGCACCGGTGGCCTGGTGCAGCGAGGTGAAGATCACCTCGCTGATCGGGGGGATGTCCGAGGCGCGCATCGACAGGATGAAGAAGGCGGCGATCCCCAGGGCGAGCTGAAGGCACACGACCACCAGCACCGAAATCCCCAGGAGCCTCAGGATCGGGAAGCGTCGATAGCCGGAGCCGAGGCGGATGCCGAGGAAGAGCGCCACGGCGAATGCCGTGACCCCGAGGGTGATGTGCATGACCACCGCCCAACCGGGCATGGCGAGACCCTGTCCGTTCTCGGCCATGACCTGGAAGTGGCGGACGCAGGCTCCGAGGACGAGCTGGCAGACGAGGGAGGCCACCAGGAGGACCGTCAGGGGGCGGTCGCCCGCCGCATGGATGAATCGGGCGGGACCGGGGCCCTGGGTCCAGCGCAGCATGGTGAAGCACGAGATCAGCAGGGCGATGGTGAACACCAGCTGGCCGAAGACCCCGTGGACCATTGCCAGCGGGGTGCTGGTCTCGGTGACCCGCAGGCCCCCCATCAGTCCCTGGATGCAGACCATGGCGAACAGCAGGATGCACAGGCCGCGGAGCCACGAGCGTCGATCGTTGAGGAAGACGAGCACCAGCAGGGCGAGGACGCCCGTGCCCACCAGCATGCCGTAGAGGCGGTGTGCGTGCTCGAAGAAGATCCCGGTGTCGCTGGTCATCTCCCTCATCGGGTAGAGGAGCATGTTGTGGCCGAAGGAGCCGGGCCAGTCCGGAACCGCCAGCCCCGCCTCGAGACCGGTGACCAGCCCTCCGCTGGAGAGCAGGAGCAGGATCGCGGCCGCGAGCACCGCCGAATAGAGACCAAGGGGGGAGATGATCGACCGCGGGTCCTCCGCGGCCAGCGTTCCCCCGATCATGCCACCGATTCCCGTGCAGAGGCCGCTGGCGATGAACAGTCCGGAGATCCAGAGCAGGACCTCCGCGGGACCGGATCCACTGGGGAACATGCTGCCCACGATCAGCAGATTGAAGAAGGCAGAGACCAGACCGACCAGGAGCCCGGACTTGAAGCCCGAATTCGTACGGGGATCGATCACGCCTCGCCACTTGCCGGCGAGGATCCCGCAGGGGATCAGCAGGACGAACATCAGCCCGAAGAGGAAGTTGCCTCCAAGGCTGCCCGGGCCCATCAGCACGAAGTAGCAGACGCCCCAAAGCAGGACCGTCAGCATGAATCCGAGGGCGAGTCGCATGGTCCAGGCGGCCCGCATCGAAGTCAGTGCCGCGGAGGTCGGGATGGGTAGCGATACGGTGGTCATCTGGGGATCCGGCGGAACCGGCTGGCGTTCACTCCTATACTAGTCACCCACACCCGAGGACGCAGCAGCAAGGCTCATGGAAAACACGAGTAACACAACCGAAGCGCCACGTGACGAGGGCCCGGAGCCTCGTGCCGAACCACGTACGCGGCGGCGGCGAGAGGCCAGGGACGGGATCGTCCCGAATCTCGGTGAGCTCAGCAAGGCCCGCCTGAACGCGCTGGTGCTGGGGACCACCGCGGTCGGTTTCGCGCTCGCACCAGTCCAGCAGCCCGCCCTGGTCCTCTTCTGGACCCTCGTGGGTACCGGCCTGGTCGCGGCGGCGGCATCCATGCTGAACCAGCTGGTGGAGATGGACCGGGACGGCCGCATGCTGCGCACCGAGCACCGCCCCCTGCCGGCCGGGCTCGTCTCGCGCAGGGCGGTCTTCGTCCTCAGCATCGTCCTGGCCTACGCGGGAGTGGTCGTTCTCGGACTCAAGGTCAACCTGCTCACCTGCGTGCTGGCGCTCGCCAACCTGCTGATCTACGTGATCGTCTACACGCCGCTGAAGCCCCGGACCACCCTCAACACGCTGGTCGGGGCGATCTGCGGCTCGATCCCCCCCATGATCGGGTGGGCGGCGGCCACGAACGACATCTCGAACGGGGCATGGATGCTGGGGGCGATCCTGTTCGTCTGGCAGCTCCCCCACTTCTTCTCCCTCGCCATGATGTACAAGGACGACTACGAGCGAGGTGGTTTCGCGATGCTCCCGGTGGTGGACGAACGAGGCGAGATCACCGCACAGGTGATCCTGGTCACGTCCCTGATCCTCGTACCGCTCGGCTTGAGCGCCACCGCGCTCGGGATCAGCGGCCTCCTGTCGGGACTGGTGGCGATCATCCTGGGGATCATGATGTCGGTGCTCGCCCTCGGGCTCTATCGAAGCCGGACCGTGCAGTCCGCGCGCCGGGTGTTCTTCGGGAGTCTCGCCTACCTGCCGATCGTCCTGGGTGCGATGGTCGTCGATCGAGGATCGATCGCGGAATCGCCCCAGAGGCCCGTGCAGCCGACCGCGGAGGTCGAGGTGCAATGAGCCGGGAGGAACCGACCAGCCGGAGCGATCCGCGGGAACCGGAACTGCACCCGACCCTGACGATGCGAGGGGGCGGGTGGGCGATCGTGGCCTCGATCGGGGTCTCGTTGCTCCTGATCACGTGGGCGCTGTCCGGGGTGATCGTCGGCAAGAGGCCGGTCGGGGACGGGACGAACCTCGAGTCCTACGGTTTCGACCTCTCGAACCTGGTGGTGCCCGAGGCCTCGATGGCGGCCAGCGGCAACGCCCGCGACTTCCTGCAGGTCTACGAGAACCCGGAAACGATCCTCGGCAAGGACCTGGTCGTCTACAACGAGCAGAACCGCCGGCCGTGGATCGTGACCCGGGACCGCGTGGTCGGGGTGGAGATCAATGGCGAGGCCCGGGCCTACCCGACACGCTGCCTGAATGCCCACGAGGTGATCCTGGACACCCTGGGTGGGGTGGAGATCGCGGTGACCTACTCGCCATTCGCCGACGCCGCCGTGGTCCTCGAGTCGGGGGCCGGCGAGGGATCGGTGGTGCACGGGGTCAGCGGGCTGCTGTGCAACAGCGCGCTGGTCACCTACGACCGGGGTGCGGACGAACCGACCCTCTTCTCGCCGGTGCTCGGTCGAGCCATCAGCGGCCCCGGGGCCGGGACCCCCTTGCAGCGCATCGGGAACGTCAACCTGTGCAGCTGGCGGGACTGGCTCGAGCAGCATCCGGAGACCACCCTGATCCTCCCGGAACCCACCTCGAACAAGCGGTACAAGGCCTTCTCCTACCTGAGGTACTACAACGACTTCGCGGACAGCCTGAAGTACCCGGTGGTCCCGCTCCCGGAGAAGGGAACCAGGGACGGCACCCTGCCCAGGCTGAAGGCCAGGGTGGTGGCGGTCACCGCGGGCGGGGAGCGGCGCGTCTGGCCGGTCACGCTCCTGGTCAAGGCGCTCGAGGCAAGGGGAGCCGAAGAGGGCACGATCCGGGTCGCTCAGGGTGACGCGGAGCTCGAGTTCGTGGTGCGGAAGCTTCCCCAGTCGGCCTACGTGCGGACGGTGGACGGCAGCGAGGCGGTCATCGAACCCAGGTTGTTCTTCTCCTGGTGGAGTTCACATCCGGAGACGACGAACGACGAGCTCGTCCGGGCCCTGCCCGAGGACGCGGTGGTCACGCCACGAGCCGCCGGGAGCGGCTGAACGGGGATCTCACCCGCCCATGCCCCAGAGCAGCAGTGCGTAGAGCAGGACCCACGCCACGTCCAGGAAGTGCCAGTACATCCCGCAGTAGACCAGTCCCCGGCGGCGATCCGGCGACCCCTGGTATCGCCCCTTGAACGCGTGGCAGGTGGTCAGCACCAGCGGCCCCAGCCCCCCGAGCACGTGCAGCGCGTGGATCCCGGTCAGGATGTAGAAGAGCCAGGCGTACAGCGAGGAGTTGAAGCTCAGGTTCGCCTCCACCAACTGGTCCCATGCGGCGATCTGGCTGGCCAGGAACCCCGCCACCAGCATCACGGTGAGGAGCATCCACCGGCCCACCGCGGCCGGGGCGGCGGACCGCGAGGCGGCGCGGCTCGCCAGCCACAGGGTCCCGGAGGAACCGACCAGCAGGATGGTCGAGAGAATCAGGATCCGGGGGACGCCCGGGGAGTCCGGGGGTCGCCAGTCACCTTCGCTGACCAGCTGGAGTCGGACGACGACGTAGGCGATCGCCACCGTGGCGAACACCATGGCGAGGGACACGATGAACAGCCACATTGCGAGGCGGCCGGCGGCCCCCCGACGATCGGGGTCCTGGATGGGGTCGTCGCCGCCGTGCAGGAGCGATTGCCACGAGGACGCTGGTTGACGGGTGGCGTTCACGTCGTTGGGTCAGCCGGGGGATGAGAGCCCGGTCTGTTTGGTGATTGGCGCTTCCGGCGCCTTCGCGTCCAGAACCTCCTGGACGCGGGCGGGATTGCCCGTGTAGAGGGTCGGGGCGTTCTGCTTGGTATCGATGACCGTCAAGGCGATCAGCAGCACCACGAACGAGATGCAGGCCACGAAGACGATCTGGTTGAACGGCCGGTCCCACCAGAGGTGCATGAAGAACAGCGCCACCAGGGTCGCCTTGAGGACCGCGATGCCGATGGCGATCACGATGTTGAACTCACCGACGTCGATGTAGCGCACGGCGACCGTGAGGATGGTGAGCACCAGGAGGGCGAGCGTGGTCCAGACCAGGGTCGACATGGGCACCAGGTGCCCCACGATCGGGTGGGTGTCGTCGGTGCGGTGCTGGGCGTGTGCGCGGCTGGCCATGTACGGCGATCCTCCGGGATGGGTCCGGCGATCCGGTCAGTGGATCAGGTAGAACAGTGGGAAGAGGAAGATCCAGACGAGGTCGACGACGTGCCAGTAGAGGCCTCCGAGGTCGACGGGTGCGTAGTATCGGTTGTCGAAGTGCCCCTTGGTGCCCCGGAGGATCAGCCAGCCGATCATCACCATCCCGACCACCACGTGGATGCCGTGCAGGCCGGTCATCGCGTAGTAGATGGCGAAGAAACGGTGGGTGTTGACCGGGAGGTCCTGGTCCTCGAGGTGGGGCTTGTCGGAATAGGTGACCTCGCCGGCCGCGGCGCGCTCCGCCTTGATCTTCTCCTCGGGCTTGACGGCGGAGAGTCCGCCGGGACCGATCGCGGACTGGGCCATGCTGACGGCGTCCGTGGGCGGCATGGGGGCGAGCCTTGGCTCGGGGACGTCGGGAAGGCTGGTGGAGCGTTCGGCGCTGAGCAGGGCCGACTCGTCGGCTGCGGCACGGGCATTCTCGTCCTGGACGGTACTGACCTGGCCATCCTCGCCGACGGCGGCGGCTTCCGCGGCGTCGACCGGATAATAGAAGGACGGTCCCCAGTTGAGATTGACGTGGATCTTGTGCTCGTACTCGAAGTACTTGATCCCGAGGAATCCGGCGGCCCCGAAGAGGGTCAGCCAGAGGGAGATCAGCATCAGGGTCTTCCGACCGCGCTGCGCGAAGTGGACGGCCGCCGCCATGGAGAGCGAGCTCAGGATCAGCACCGCGGTGTTGATCCCGCCGAGGATGGTGTTGAGGTACTGGCTGGCGTAGGAGAAGAGTTCCGGGTCGTTGGCGCGGAGGATGGTGTACAACGCGAACAGGGCACCGAAGAACAGGATCTCGGTGCCCAGGAAGAGCCACATGCCGAGCTTGACCGACTCGTACTGCTGGATCGGGGTATCGAAGTGATGCGCCTGGAACGGCGTGTCGGAGCCGTGGCTCTCGTCCAGTCCGGGCGTCTCTTCGGGTTTGCTGTCGATGGCGGTCAAGAATGTGCCCTTGCCGGCGCTGGCCGGGGTCAGTGTGCAGGTGGCAGGTTAGCGGATTCCTCGTCGCGAATCACCACGTACCCCTGCTCCTCCTCGCTCCAGTGGACGGCACGGAAGTCGTAGCAGTCCCCGACCGAGGGGGTCACCTTGAAGTTGTCGTGGGGCGGGGGCGAGGTGCACTGCCACTCGAGGCTCCGGCCGCCCCAGGGGTTGGCGGGGGCCTTGCGTCCGAAGAACAGCGAGTGCAGCAGGTAGGCGGCGGTCAGGAAGAAGCCGGCAGCCATCACGTACGACCCGATGGTCGAGATCAGGTGGTAGGAGGCGAACTCGGGCTGGTAGTCGTAGTAACGACGAGGCATCCCGTGGCTGCCGAGCATGAACTGGGTGAAGAAGGTCACGTTGAACCCGACGAACACGAGGACGAAGGCGATCCTGCCGAGGGTCTCGTCGAACATCCGACCGAACATCTTGGGCCACCAGTGGTGAAGTCCCCCGATGAAGGCGATGAGTGCCGAACCCATCATGACGTAGTGGAAGTGCGCGACCACGAAGTAGGTGTCGTGGAGGTGCACGTCGACGTTCAGGGTGCCGAGGTAGATCCCGGTCAGCCCGCCGATCGTGAACAGGAAGATGAAGCCGAGTGCGTAGAGCATCGCGGTGTTCAGGGCGATCGACCCCTTGTAGAGGGTGGCCAGCCAGTTGAAGACCTTGATCGCGGAGGGGACCGCGACGCTGAAGGTGATCGCGGAGAAGATGGTGTTCATCAGGGCGCTCTGTCCCGAGGTGAACATGTGGTGGCCCCACACCAGGAAGCTGAAGACCGCGATCGCCACCGAGGAGTACGCGATGAACGTGTACCCGAAGATGTGCCGGTGGCTGTGGACGGAGATCAGCTCCGAGATGATGCCCATCGCGGGAAGGATCATGATGTAGACCGCGGGGTGGGAGTAGAACCAGAAGAAGTGCTGGAACAGCACCGGGTCACCACCCATCGCGGGGTCGAAGATCCCGATCTGGAACACGCGCTCGAGGCCGACCAGCATCAGGGTGATGGCCAGGACCGGGGTGGCCAGGATCTGGATCAGGGCGGTCGCGTAGAGCGCCCAGAGGAACAGCGGCATCCGGAACCAGGTCATGCCCTTCGGACGCATCTTGTGGACCGTGACGATGAAGTTCAGCCCGGTGAAGATGGAGCTGAACCCGAGGATGAACACCCCGAAGATCACGGGAACCACCCCGCCCAGTTCGGTCTTGGTGGAATACGGGGTGTAGAACGTCCAACCGGTGTCGAACCCGCCGAAGAGGAGGGCGAGCACGGTGAAGACCGCCCCGATGATCCAGAGGTGGAAGCTGAACAGGTTGAGCCGGGGGAACGCGACGTCCTTGGCCCCGAGCATGATCGGCAGCACGAAGTTGCCCAGGGACCCCGGGATGCTGGGAATGATGACCAGGAACACCATGACCGCCCCGTGCAGGGTGAACATGATGTTGTACGTCTCGGGCTCGATGATCGTCTGGCCGGGCGCGATCAGCTCGGTGCGGATGATCAGGGCGAAGATGCCCCCCACCAGGAACGACACCAGCACCCCGAGCAGGTACATGACCCCGATCCGCTTGTGGTCGAGGGTGAAGACCCAGGAGGCGACTCCCTTGGTCCAGGTGAGGTAGTTGTCCACCGGAGGGGTCCCGGTGACTGGCGGGGATCCTGCGAGATCGCCTGGTCGTGGTGCGTCAATGGTGGTCATGGTTCGGTTCCGGTTCGTAGGCCCGTCATTCAGTCGCTGCTTCGGCGGGTGCTTGTGGGGTGTCCGCGGGTGCCTGCGTGGCGTCCGCGGGTGGTTGTGGGGTGTCCGCGGCGGCCTGCGAGGCGTCCGCGGGTTCTTGGGGGGCGGCCGCGGGCGCTTGCGGGGTGTCCGCGGCGGCTGGTGGTGAACTGGCTTCGATGGCAGCAGCCTTGGCCTCGGCGATGCGCGCCTGGGCCTCCTCGATCTTCGCCTGGTCCTTGAACGAGCCGTCGGGGTTGAACTCGTCGAGGTTCTTCATCATGCCGATGACCGCGTCGATGCCACGATCGTTCAGCTGGCCCTGGAAGGTGGGCATCTGGTTGCCGTAGCCGGCGACCAGCAGGGCCCCGGGGTTGTAGATCGACTCCCGGATGTAGGCCTCGGGGGTCTCGTAGAGCTTCCCGGGACCGATGTAGTCCGAAAGCTTGTTCTTGCCCGCGATGAAGCGCGTCCCGCCCGAGACCTCGCCTTCGCCCTTGACGACGCGCTCCCAGATCCCCGGCAGTCCGTTGCGCGGTCCCCAGCTGGGGCCGCTCCCGTCGGAACCGTCGATGGTGTGGCAGGTGGCGCATCGCTTGTAGAGCTTGGGACCGGCCATGTAGTACAGGTCCTGCTCGGGGATCACGTCGAGCCAGCGGGCCTGCTCCTTGGTCCACTCCTCGAAACGGTCCTCGGGGAACACGCGGACGTGCACGTTCATGTTCCAGTGGCTGTCGCCGCAGTACTCGGTGCAGAAGAGCCAGTAGAAGTCCGACTCGTCGTCAGGGTCGTTCTCGGCATCCGACTCGAACCACATGTAGGTGTACCGGCCGGGCACCACGTCCTGCTTCATGCGGAAGTCGGGGATGTAGAGGCTGTGCAGGACGTCCTTGCTGCGCATGACGAGCTGCACGGGCTTGCCGGCGGGGATGACCAGTTCCGAGGTGGACTTCGCTCCGTTGGGGTACTCGAACTCCCATGCCCACTGCTGGGCGGTGACGTTGATCTGGTAGGCCTCCTTGGGAGGGGTCCTGACGTCGAGGTAGCCGATGAAGCCCATGAAGAAGATGCCGACCAGCAGGAGGGTCGGGATGACCGTCCAGGTGACCTCGAGGGTGGTGTTGTGGGTGGGGCCGTCGCTGAACACCACGTTCTTGCCGCGCTGGCGATACTTCAGGACGAACCAGACCAGGGCCAGGGTCACGACCCCGAAGAAGAAGTAGTTGATCCAGTTGATGATGTAGAAGGACAGGTCGATGAAGGACGACTGCTTCGAGGCGCCCTCGGGCATCCAGAAGTTCGCTGGAGTGGGCTCTCCGCCGGTCTCCGCCACAGCGAGGGTGAGGCCCTCGAACAAGGTGCACAGCACGGTCATTGCTGCCCTCCCGATATGAGACCGATCTCGGTCTCGGTTTCATTCTTGGAGTCCTGCCCCGTGCCGCGGGAGCGCCCGCGATCGGAGAACCACATCCATCCCAGTCCGCCGCCGATCACGAGCAGGGTGACCACCCCGCCGATCTGCATGAGGCGGATGGCCACGAGGACGTAGCTCCGGGAATCGGGGTCGTAGACGTGGCACCAGAGGATGAAGCGGTCGAGGGTCGAGCCGATCCGTCCCTCCCCGGCCTCGAGCAGCGACATGCGCATGGTCCCGGGATCCTGGGTGGCGCCGTAGAGGTAGCGGGAAAGCCGGCCGTCGGGCGTGATGACGAAGAGCCCCGCGGCGTGGGCGTACTCGCCGTCCGGCTGGAGCCGGTAGCGGAACCCGATCGCGTCGGAGACCGCCTTGGAACTCTCGGCGGGCCCGGTCAGGAAGTGCCAGCCCTTCCCGCTCTGGCGACGGTCGTACATGAGCACGTAGGAGGTGCGCTTGGCCGCGGCGAGTTCCGCCGACTCCTCGGGGTTGATGCTGATCGAGACCACGTCGAATTCCTTGCCGGTGGTCCAGTCGAGCTTCCGGAGGGTCTCGGTCATCTCGTTGAGCACGAGGTTGCAGAGCTGCGGGCACTTGAAATAGCCCATCTGGAGCAGGACGGGGCGCTCCCCGGTGAAGAGGTCGCCGAGCTTGATGGTCTCCCCGGACTCGTCCACGAATTCCGCGTCGAGGGGCAGCTCGGCGTTGATCTTCTCGACGATGTCCACGCCCTCGAGCTCGTGGGGGACCTCGCCGGTCGACTGCGCGCCGGCGAACGATGCCAGCCCGCCGCAGCAGAGGAGCGCGAGGAGGTTGGATCGGATCGGGCGCCTCATCGCTGCTCGCCTCCCGTTCCGGGTTCCGCCATCACCAGCGGCGCCTCCTCGCCCGCGGGGGCAGAGGCCTGCGGCTGGGAGGGGGTGGAGACGGTGAGTTCCATGGCACGCTCGATGGGGATCCTGATCTTGGTCTCGGCGTCCGCCTCGGTCCCGCCCATGGGGACCACCTGGTAGCTCTCGTACTCCTGGAGGAGGGCCTCCTGGGAGCTCCGCAGGGCGTTGAGCTGCTCGGCCGGACGATCGATGACCTTGGCCTGGACCTCCCGCCCCTGGAAGGAGAAGAACACCACGGCCACCGCGACGATGGTGATCGTCAGGAGCACGAAGCTCACGAGCATGAGGAACCAGGTCCATCCGGACTCAGGGTCGTCGAGCTGCTCGGGCTCGGTCGTGAGTTGTCCTTGTTCTGCGATCATCGGAGGGGGCCTTGGTGGAATTCAGTGGGGGCTCAGGGCCAGTACGCACGGGAGGTTCAATAGTTCTCGAAGTGGAGGGAGTTGTTCAGCCATGGATCCTTGCGGCAGAGAAGCGGGTGCGAACGAAGTCTCCCGATGGTCACGGCCGCGAAGAGCGAGAGCATGCCGACCATCAGAAGCCAGTTGACCGGGCGGAGCAGGCCCGCCTTCTCAGAAGCATAGGCCTCGGCGGCTGCGTCGTAGGTGGCAAAGGAGGCAAGATCGTGGGGAATCGTCGGCATAACCAGCCAATAAACGTCCAACCAGCCGAAGAAGAGCATCCAGCCCGCAGCCAGCATCAGGGTCTTCCAGTCCCGCTTCGGATGCTTGGAGATCAGGAAGACGAAGGGGATGCAGAAGTGGCCGAAGAGCAGCCAGATGCTCAGCCAGCCCCAGTCCCCGAGCTGCCTGGCGAGGAACCAGCCGGTCTCCTCGGGGATGTTGGCGTACCAGATCAGCATGTACTGGCTGAAGCCGATGTAGGCCCAGAAGATCATCCCGAAGGCGAAGAGGAACTTACCCATGTCCTGGTAGTGCTCGCGGCTGATCAGGTTGACGAGGTAGCCGTTCCGCTGGAGGAGCAGGCAGACGATGATGATCGTCGAGAAGCCGCAGGTCGCGGTGCCGCAGAAGAAGTACACGCCGAACATGGTGCTGAACCAGCCCGGCGAGAGGGACATGATCCAGTCGAAGGCGGCGAAGGTGATGCTCAGTCCGAAGAGTATGGCCGCGGGCGGTGCCATCTTCTGCATGGCCCGGGTGGAGGCGAGTCCGCCGTCGCGTCCCTGCCGGATCGAGGCCCGGAGGAACCATGTACCGAGAAACGCCCAGATGGCGAAGTAGCACACGGCGCGGATCATGAAGAAGGGCACGTTGAGGTAGGCGAGCTTGCCTTCGACGAGGTGCGCCTCGGCCGGGGCCTCCTCGAAGAGCATGGCCATGTCGGACCAGGGGAGCAGCTTGCCGGCCGAACCAGTGAGGACCAGCACCGCGATGGGGATGAACCCGATCCAGAGCCAGTTCAGATTGGAGGCCAGGACCTCGGCGGGGCGCCGGATGACCGTGCTCCATCCCGCCTTGGTCAGGTGCTGGATGAAGACGAAGAAGAGCGCCCCGAGGGGGATCTGGAGCACGAAGATCCAGTTCTGGAGCCAGCAGCGCCAGAACAGCGGCCACTTCATGACCCCGGTGACCGGGAGCAGGATGGCAGCGAGCAGGCACACGAACGCCACCACGAAGCAGACCCTGCGAGCCAGCTGGCCGGTGGCGCCGAGTTCGATGTTGCGGGCATCGAGGCTGATTGTGGCGGGTGCGTGGATCATGGCTCGATGCGTGCGCGTTCCTGGGGGGGGACATCCTGGATGGTGGCGTCCTGCGACTTCTGCAGCGCCTTGACGTAGGCGGCGATCGTCCAGCGGTCGTACGGGGGGATCTGGGCCGCATAGCCGGCCATGTTCCGGATTCCGTGGGTGATCGTGTTGTAGATCTGGCCGACGGCCTGGTCACGGACCTCGGGGTCGTGGAGGCTCTTGGCCTGGACCCATGCCGTGCCGTAGATCGGACCGTCGGCGTTGGCCATGGCGGCCATCGCCCTCTGGTTCACGATCCCGTCGCCGTAGCCCGAGTAGCCGTGGCAGGCCGAGCAGAAGATGTTGTAGCGCTCACGGCCCCGCTTGAGGGTCTCCATGGTGAGCGGCACCATCTCGGGGATCGCGGCGGCCCATGCATCGTCGACCACGCCCTCGCTGAAGTGGACGTCGTCCATCGACTGCCCCACCGCGACCACTCCGGGGATCTGGGGACGCATCGCGCGATCATCCGCGAAGAGGGGATTCACAGTCTGGGTGTCGAACCGCGGCTGGTAGTCCATGTCCTGCACGATGTGGATCGGGCGGCCGCTGGAAGGTGACGACCGGGTCCAGGCCACGACCGCGAAGGGCATGATGGCCAGGGTGCCGATCAGCACGGTTGCGAAGACCACGATTCTGGGTGGAAGCATGTTGCGCATTGGGTCAGTCCTGGACTTCCTCGACGGCCACCGGATCGAGGGACTTCAGGAACTCGGCGGTACGGCTCCTGAAGTAGCGGGGGTCGCGAGCCTCGATGACCACGAAGAACCGGTCGTCGCTGGCGCGCCGGAAGCGCTTGCTGCGGAACAGCGGGTGGTACAGCTGTGGAAGCCCGTTGAAGGCGAACATGAGTCCGACGGTGGTGAGCGCCGAGAAGAGGATGGTCAGCTCGAACATCACCGGGATGAAGGCGGGCGTGGAGAGCAGGGGCTTGCCGGAGATCAGGTAGGGATACCCGGTGACCCAGACCACCGCCCAGAACGACCAGTCGCTCGCGTTCGTGAAGGCCTGCAGGATGAAGGCGGTGCAGGTGCCCGAAAGCCCCATGAAGAACACGATGATCGGCAGGATGGTCTGCCGGATCCCCATCGCCTTGTCGAGGCCGTGCACGGGGAAGGGCGTGCAGCAGTCCCACCACTTGTACCCCTCGTCGCGGACGCGTTCGGCGGCCTTCACGATCTGCGCCGGGGTCTCGAACTCGGCGATCAGTCCGTAGGGCTTGGGCTTGCTGGGATCAGAGGGCCTGGCGACCCGTGTCTTCTCGGGCTTCGTGGTGATGGTGCTCATGACCGCACCTCCGCGGCAGGGGATTCGTGGGCTTCATCGTGCTGGTCCTCGCCGAAGTGGGGATCCGCCTGCGGCATCACGGCCTTCACCTCGGCGATCGCCACCATCGGCACGAAGCGGCAGAAGAGCAGGAAGAGGACCATGAACAGTCCGAAGCTGCCGAAGAAGGTGCCGATGTCGACCCAGGTCGGGGTGAAGACGTCCCACGAGCTGGGGAGGAAGTCGTTGGCAAGGCTGGAGACGATGATCACGAACCGCTCGAACCACATGCCCACGTTCACGAAGAGGCTCAGGATGAACATCATCGGGATCGAGGTCCGCAGCGCCTTGAACCAGAAGAGCTGGGGGGTGATCACGTTGCAGCTGACCATCAGGAAGTAGGCCCACCAGTACTGGCCGAAGGCGCGGTTGAGGAAGGCGAACTTCTCGTAGATGGCGCCGGAGTACCAGGCGATGAAGAATTCCATCGCGTAGGCGTAGCCGACCATGCATCCCGTGACCAGGATGACCTTGTTCATGTTGTCGAGGTGGCGCAGGGTGATCAGGTTCTTGAGGCCGAAGATCTCGCGCGCGGGGACCGCGAGGGTGACGACCATGGCGAATCCGGAGAACACCGCGCCCGCGACGAAGTACGGGGGGAAGATCGTGGTGTGCCACCCGGGGAGCTGGCTGGTCGCGAAGTCGAAGGACACCACGGAGTGGACCGAGAGCACCAGCGGGGTGGAGAGGGCGGCGAGCAGGAGGTACGCCCGTTCGTAGCGATGCCAGTGACGGTTGCTCCCCCGCCAGCCGAGGGCGAAGGCCCCGTAGACCACCTGCTGGATCTTGCCCTTGGCCCGGTCGCGGATGGTCGCGAGATCGGGCACGAGGCCGGTGAACCAGAACAGGAGCGAGACCGTGAAGTAGGTGCCCACGGCGAAGACGTCCCACAGCAGGGGACTCCTGAACTGCGGCCACATCTCCATCTGGTTCGGAAGGGGGAAGAGCCAGTAGACGACCCAGACCCGGCCGACGTGGATGCCGGGGAACAGCCCCGCGCAGATCACGGCGAAGATCGTCATGGCCTCGGCGAACCGGTTGATGCCCGTCCGCCACTTCTGGCGGAAGAGGAACAGGATCGCGGAGATCAGCGTGCCGGCGTGGCCGATGCCGACCCAGAACACGAAGTTGGTGATGTCGTAGGCCCACATCACCGGGTTGTTCAGTCCCCAGACACCGACTCCGGTGACGATCAGGTAGAGGACGCAGAAGCCCAGCAGGCCCATCAGGCCCAGGGCTGCCGCGAAGCACACGTACCAGGCCATCGGCGTGCGACGGGCCTCAGCGACCTGGCACACCTGCTGCGTGACCTGGTTGAATCGGTCCATGTTGAGGACCAGCGGCTGCCGGACGCCCGGCTGGTCGTCGGTGTTGTCGGTGATCGGGCGGTTGACACCCGGCTCGAGGTTGATCGAGGTCATGAGCCAACCTCCCTCGAACCGTTCGCGGCTCCATTCCGCGGAGTGGACATCGCGTGTCCATCGCCGTGGTCGTGATCGTGATCGTGATCGTGGTCGTGGTCGTGGTCGTGACCATCACCATGGCCGTGACCGTGCCCACCACCATGGCCGTGGCCGTCTCCGTGACCGTGACCGTGGCCGTGGCCGCCCTTCACGTAGATGGCCCGATCGGCGACCGGGTTCGTGATCCGGGTCAGGTACTTGAGGCGGGGCTTGGTGTTGAGCTCGCCGAGCAGGTCGTAGGTACGCGCGCTCTTGAAGGCCTTCGAGACGCGACTCTCGGGATCGTTGAGGTCCCCGAAGGTGATCGCCCCGGTCGAGCAGGCCTCCTCGCAGGCGCAACGCACGGCACCGTCGGGGATCGTCCAGTCCTTCCCGGTGGCCCCCCCACCGGCCCGGGCCCACTCGTTCTTGTACTTGATCTTGGCCTCGGCGATGTTCTGGGCGCAGAACGAGCACTTCTCCATCACGCCGCGGCTGCGGACCGTGACGTCGGGGTTGAACTGCATGCGACGCCACTCGTTGGGACCCTGGCTGGTGTAGTACTGGGGCTTGACCGCGAAGAGCCCCTCCTGCTTGCGGATCGGCTCCCTGCGCTGGTAGTCGAACCAGTTGAACCGGCGGACCTTGTAGGGACAGTTGTTGCTGCAGTACCGGGTACCGATGCATCGGTTGTAGACCATGACGTTGAGGCCGTCGTTGTCGTGCACCGTGGCGGCCACCGGGCAGACCTGCTCGCAGGGGGCGTTCTCGCAATGCACGCAGCAGACCGGCTGGGCGACGACCTGGTCGGGACGGGAGGCGGTGCCACCCTTGAAGTAGCGGTCGATCCGCAGCCAGTGCATCTCGCGGCCGCGGATGACCTGGTCCTTGCCCACGACCGGGATGTTGTTCTCGGCCTGGCAGGCGACCACGCATTCGGAGCACCCGATGCAGGTCGTCAGGTCGATCGACATCGCCCAGCGGAACTTGGCACCGACGAGGTTCGTCTCCTCCCAGAGGGAGAGCGAGTGCGCGATGTGGCCGATGCCCTGGTTGAATGCGGGATCGTCCTGGTACATCTCCAGGGAACCCTCCCGCACGATGGTCGGAAGCCGCTGCTGGATGCCTTCCTCGGGGACCGAGGGAAGGAGCGAACCGTAGATCCCGTGGTCCTGGGTGGTCGCCAGGGGATAGGTCTCCCCGGTGCGGGTGATCGACACCTTCCTGCGAAGGTGCATCCCGTCGCTGGTGCGGAGCGGGTAGAGGTTGAACCCGGCATCCTCGGCGATGACCCCGGCCTCGGGGCCCTGCCCGTAGCCGATCGTCATGGAGCAGGAGTTCTCGGCCATGCCGGGCATGACCATCACCACGGTCTCGATCGAGGCGTCCCCCGCGCGAAGGGTCACCATGTCGCCGTGGCTGAGTTCCTGCTCGCTGGCCAGCTTGGGGCCCAGGTGGAGCGCGTTGTCCCAGGTCAGCTTCGAGACCGGATCCGGAAGCTCCTGCATCCAGCCGACGTTCCCGAACCGGCCGTCGTAGACCTTGCCGTCGTGGCAGATGACGAGTTCGATGGAGTCCTGGTCGACCGGCGCCAGGGAGGCGAGCATCGAACTGACGCGAGAGGGCTCGGCCTTGGGGAGGACCAGGGTGTAGCCGGTGTCCGGTTCGTATCCGCGAGCGAGGATCTTGCGCCAGGCACGTTCGAAGGCGTAGTCGTCGGTGGTCCCGCTCCGTGCGGCGGCGTTGGCACGCACGATCTCGAGCCCGGTGGCGGGTGACTGCCCGAGCATCAGCGCCATGAGCTCGAGGATGCTGCGACCACCCTGCGAGGTGTCCACCATGGGGTAGATGAGGGGCTGGACGAGCGAGATGGTCCCGTCGAAGGCCCGGGCGTCACCCCATGCCTCGAGGTAGTGGGCGGAAGGCACGACCCAGGTCACGTTGGGGGCGACCGAGGTCAGGCAGCCGTGGGTCCCCACGAAGACCACCTCCTCGACCTTCTCGAGGGCGGTGGAGAACGCGAGGTCCGCGGGGGCGTCGTAGCAGGGATTGCCCTCCATGATGAAGAGGGTCTTGACCTTCCCGGCGTTCATCGCCTCGGTCAGGGCGGTGATCGCCTCCAGGCGGGTCGGCTGGTCGGGGAGGGCCCGATAGGAGACCGTCTTGCCCAGGTTGCCGAGCTTCTGGTTGATCAGGGCCACCGCCGCGTGGACCGCGGGGGGCTGCCCCTCGCCGGCCAGGACCACGCACCGACCGGGATGCGACGTCAGGTCCGCGATGGCTTGCTCGACCACGTCGAGGTCGGTGAGCTCGACCTGCTTGCCGTGATCGTCGTAGACGCGATTCACCGCGGAGGAGAGCGACCCCTCGAGGTCGGTTGAGCCGCCCTGGGAGCCGTCGAGACGCTCTAGGATCAGGGTCGCGAGGTGCGGGATGCTGCCGGAGCGGACCGCGACCCGCTCGTCGGCGGCCATGCCGGTGACGGTGAGCATCGACTCCACCTGGTAGACCCGCGACATGGTCGACTGCTTTGGATCCCCGGCGAGCCGGCGCAGCTGGGCCCAGGCATGGCCGTTGTTGGTGCTGTTGGCGCCCGTGCCGAGGAAGTCGGCATCGAGCGAGACGACGATCTCGGCCTTGTCGAGGTGCGGGACGACCTGGTGCGGGGCACCCAGGGCCGCCTTGGTCCCCTGGCGCTCGTTGTCGTCGTTGATCGCCTCCCACTCGACCCAGGTCGCCTGGGGCATGGCTTCCGCGAAGCTGGACTTCATGCGGGCCATCGAGGGCCCATCCTGGGCCCGGGACAGGACCGCGAGGCCCTGGCCGGATCCGTGGGTGGCGACCCGCTCGCCCATCCACGTGGTGAAGCTGGGCCAGTCGCTGGGGCTGCCCTTCCGGGTAAGGACCCGAAGTCGCTCGGGATCGTAGAGCTGGAGCACCGTGCCCTGGACCATGGAGCCGCAGGCATTGGACGACTGGGCGGGGTTCCCGCCGTTGCCTCGGAGGTAGATGGGTCGCCCGTCGTAACTGCGCACCAGCACCGGGGTGGCGGTGCCACCGATCTCGCAGCTGGAGGCGTATTCGACGGAGACGCCGGGATCGCGGTCGGAAGGTCGCTTGGCGTACGGGGCGATCTTGGTCTCGGGCAGGCGCCGGCAACCCGTGAACCCGAGGCCGGCGAGGGCGAACCCGGCGCCCATGATCTTCATGAAGTGGCGACGATCGTCGCCTTCGAGGTTCTGGGCACCCTCCTGGAACTCACGGGCGGTGCGTTCCTGGAATTCCTCGGACTGCGCGAGGTCCTCGAGGCTCCTCCAGAGCTCGCGACCGCGCAGGTTGGGCGACAGCCCGGTGGGCGGGGCGGCCCCGTCATGGAGGTTCCTGCTGGATGTCGGCCGCGAATCCTGCACGTGGGGCTCCGGTCTTCCTGCCTAGCGGTGGCAGGTCGAGCAGTTCTCGGAAGGGTTGATGTGGTAGAGATCGAGGACCTTGGCCCGTTCCTGCGCGATCTTCTCGCGCTCCTCCTTGAGCGCATCGCCGGTGAGGCCGAGGGCCAGGCCCCAGGTCATGTTCGTGACTTCGTCGACGGGCCGGAGGTTCGGCTCGGGGTTGCGGTGGCAGTCGAGGCACCAACCCATGCTCATCGGCTTGGCCTGGTAGACCTCCTCCATCTGGTCGATGCGACCGTGGCAGGAGACGCACCCGACGCCGCGGTTCACGTGGGCCTGGTGGCTGAAGTACGCGTAGTCGGCGACGTGGTGGACCTTGACCCATTCGATCGGCAGGCCCGTCTCGTAGCTGGCCAGCACGCCTTCGAGCTTGGGGCTTTCCGGCTTCACCAGGGTGTGGCAGTTCATGCAGGTCTGGGTCGCGGGCACCGCGGCGTGGCTGGCACGTTCGACGGTGTTGTGGCAGTACCGACAGTCCATGCCGAGCTCGCCGGCGTGCAGGGCGTGGCTGAACGGGACGGGCTGCTCCGGCTGGTAACCGACCTCCAGGGTCTTCGGGCTGAATCCATACGCCACGAAGAACGCCACGTACAGTGGCGCGATGCCACCGACGATCGCAAGCAGCGGAAGCAGTGCGTTCGACCAACGAGGAAACAGGAACCGACTCATGAGCCAGGCTCCCGGGAATTCGTTGAGTTCGTGCTATTTTTCACAAGCGGGGATGCAGGAGACATTTCGTCACGGCAGAAAAGTTGGTGCGGTTCACGGGGTCAGGAGACTCTGGAGCAAATCGATGCACGACGTTGCAGACTTGCCGTCGGGAGGGACGACACGTTGTCATCGACAGGCAGCAATCAAACACTGCAATTGCTGAGCAGCCAATGATAGCCGGGAACGCGCGGTTCCGGCAACCAGACTGAGCTAGATACTGAGCGAGAATACGTCTCAATTAGTCGTGAAAAATGAACGTTTTAGAGACGAAATCGTTCCTTCAAACCGGCGATTCCGTCTGCCTCGCCGATGACCGTCAGACGGTCATTCTCATGAAGCACCATGTCGGCCCGGGGGATGAGGGTCGCCGCCCCCCGGCGGACGATGGCCACGAGGCAGCCGGAGGGGAATCCGAGGTCCCGGATCCGACTGCCGATGAGCGCCTCGCATGGGGCGGAGGCCTGGGAAAGCACCAAGGTGAAGTACCGCTCATCCTGCAGGAGGTGCTCCCGCAGCTCCTCGGGACCGCTGGCGGCCAGCCAGTCCTGGATGAAGTCCTCGCGGTCGGCGGAGGCCGCGAGCTGGGCGAGCAGTCGCAGGTGCTCGGCGGGCTGGCCGCTGGGGCTCAGAAGGAAGAAGAGCGCGAAGATGGTGTGGGTCTGGCCCGCGGTCGTCACCGAGTTGACGCTGACCTTCATCCCGGTCCGGGCCCTGACGATCACCAGCTGGGGGGACTCGATCCCGTCGACCCGGAGGTGGGGAAGCGCGACCCCCGAGGCGACCGGGGTCGCGCCGCTCCGCAAGCCGTCCATGAAGCCCGTGACCAGCAGGTTCGAGTCGAGCGAGGCGGACTGGCCGAGCAGGTGGGAGGCCTCCCGCGAGATCGACTCGAAGTCGCTGGAGGGCTGGGCCTCGAGCACCGGGCAGGTGGCGATGATCTCGTCGAACTCGTCCGGGTCGTGCGCCGTTCGTTCCTTCAGGATCCCGCGCAACTCGTGGTCGAGCCCCTCGAAGCGCCGCTGCCCGAGGCGCTCGAAGACGTGGTAGATCGCTCCCTGTCGATCCACCTTGGGATTGGCGTAGGCGAAGTACCAGATCACGCCGATCACCACGAGACCGATCGCGAACAGGGTGGGCATGGTCCCCATCTCGGTGATGAGCCAGCAGGAACCGAAGATTCCGGCGAGTGGCACCCAGGGGTAGAGGGGGGTCCGGTAGGTGGGGTCGTAGGAGGGGATGTTGCTTTCCCGCATCACGATCACCGCGAGGCAGATCAGGGCGAAGAGCGCCAGCTGGAACGCGCTCGCGAGCTTGGCGATGGAGATCACGTCGAAGGCCGCGATGTAGAGGATCACCGCGGCCACGGTGATCAGCAGCGAACGAGTGGGGACCCCGGCCTTGTTGATGCCCTTGAAAACACTGGGAATCAAGTTGTCCCGGCTCATCGCCAGGGGGTAGCGGGAGGAGCTGAGGATCCCGGCGTTGGCGGCGGAGATGAACGCGAGGAGGGCCGCGATGGTGATCAGCACCAGGCCCGTGGAGCCCGCGAAGGAACCCGCGGCGTCGGCGAGGGGCGTGTAGCTGTCACTGAGCTCGGAGCCCGGGGTCACGCCCACGATCACGACGATCCCGAGGAGATACACCACGAACGCGACGCCCAGCCCGAGGAACACCCCGAGGGGGAGGTTCCGCTGTGGATTCTCGATCTCCTCGGCGAGGCTCGGCACCTTGCTGACCCCGACGTAGCTGATGAAGACCAGGCCCGCGGTGGCCAGGATGTCGGGTGCGCCCTTCTGGAAGAAGCCGTCGAAGCGCGAGAACTCGATGGAGAAGCTTCCCTGCACGAGGAACCAGCCGAGCAGCGCCAGCAGGAAGATCACCAGCAGGTTCTGGAAGCGGGTCGTCGCCTTGGTGCCCAGGAGATTGAGCAGGCCGAACAGCACCGCAAGGATGATCGCGATGAGTCGGATCGGCGAGTCCTCGAAGAACAGGCTCAGGTAGGCCCCCATGCCCACCAGCGCGAAGGATGCCTTGAGGGTCAGGGCCAGCCAGGTGCCGAGGCCGCCGATGGTCCCCGCGAGCGGGCCGAGGCTCCGATCCAGGAAGAAGTACGTACCGCCCGCCTTCGGCATGGCGGTGGCCAGTTCGACCTTGCAGAGCATCGGGGCGATCATCATCAGCGCGGCGATCGCGTAGGAGAGCACCACCGCGGGGCCCGCGATGGAGTAGGCGAAGCCGGGCAGCAGAAAGATCCCGGCACTCAGCGTGGTGCCGGTCGCGACGGCGAACACCCCGAACAGGGTGAGGTCCTTGCGGAGGGCTCCTTCTTGTGGACTCGGTGAGCTCATGAAGGCCCTTACTCTCACGTGTCAGGTGATCCATCACCACTCGACGCGGACGCATTCAGTATACGCGCAAAGGGGGGGATCCAGAATCGCGACCGGTCGGGGGATGTATCCTGAGGCCATGATCGACACGCACTGCCACCTGACCTTCCCCCCACTTCGGGCCAGGATCGACGAGATCAGACGCACCAACCGGGCGGCCGGTGTCCGGGGGATGATCACCATCGCCACGACGTGCGAGGGGTGTCGGGAGAACCTCGAGCTCGCCCGCCGGTACGAGGACGTCTGGTGCAGCGCCGGCGTGCACCCGCTCTACGCGGACGAACCGATCGACTGGGCGCTGGTGCGGGAGGCGGGCCGGGACCCCCGCTGCGTGGCGTGGGGGGAACTGGGCCTGGACATGTTCCACAAGACCCCCGCGCTCGATCGGCAGCGGGCGGTGCTCGAGGAACAGCTCGCGCAACTCGAGAGCTGGTCGAGGGACGGACTGGACAAGCCCGTGGTGCTCCACTGCAGGGATGCCTTCGAGGAGCTGATCCCCATGCTCGAGTCGAGCAGCCTTCCGAACGAGTCGTTCGTGTTCCACTGCTTCACGGGCGGCCCTGACGAGGCCCGGTCGGTGCTGGACTTCGGGGCCATGATCTCGTTCACGGGCGTCGCGACCTATCGCAACGCCGAGGAGGTCGCCGAGGCGGCGAGGGTGGTTCCCGAGGAGCGCATCATGGTGGAGACCGACGCCCCCTACCTCAGTCCGGAACCGGTCCGGGGAAGCCACCCGAACCTTCCGGAGAACGTGGTCCACACCGCGCGTTTCATCGCGGGACTGAGAAAAGCCGATTTCGGGGCCTTTGAAGCGGTCCTCGACGCGAACGCGGAGCGTTTCTTCCGGATCGTCCTGCCCGGGTAGCGAGAACCCCGCCCGAGGGAAGTACCCTGTTGGACCATGCCATTGGACCAGCAGCAGGACCTGAGGACGCCCGACGGCTCGTTGATGAGCTTCGGCGATCACCTGGACGAGCTGAGGAGGCGGCTCATCCTCGGCCTGGTGGTCCCGCTGCCCCTCATGATCATCCTGTTCCCGTTCGCCTCGGACATCCGGGGAGTGCTGACGAGACCGGTCTTCGGCGCGCTGCGTTCGGAGGGACTGCCCGCCCAGCTCCAGGCGATGAACCCCGCGGAGACCCTCGCGACGGACCTGAAGCTGAGCATCATCTTCGCCCTGGTGCTGGGCTTCCCCTGGATACTCTGGCAGGCGTGGAAGTTCATCGAACCCGGCCTCTACCGGCAGGAACGAAGGTTCGTGCACCTGCTGATCCCGGGAAGCATCGTGCTCACCCTCAGCGGCCTCGCCCTGCTCTATTTCGGGATGCTCCCGTTGATGCTCAGGGTGCTGATCGCCTTCGGGATGCCCGGGGATGTCGTGACGTATCCCGCAAGCGGCACCGGGGTCGACGAGGCGGGGGCCGCGGTGGTCTCGGGAGAGGCGTCGGACGAGGCGTCGAGGATCATGGTGCTCGAGGAGCGGCCGCCGGACCTCGAGCCGGGCACCATGTGGATCACTCCCGACAGCGATGAACTGAACATCGCGGTGCCGACCAGGGACGGATCCGGGGAGGAGCTCCGGGTCCTGATGATCCCGATGGTGCCCGAGGGGATGGTCCTCCAGCAGTACCGCCTGCGGGAGTACATCAACTTCATCCTCATCCTGATGGTGGGCATCTCGATCGCGTTCCAGATGCCGCTGGTGATCCTGCTGATGGGATGGCTGGGGCTGATCCGGCCGGAGGTGCTGGAGCGGAACCGTCGCTACGCCCTGTTGGGATGCGGGGTGGTCTCCGCGGTGATCACCCCCGCCGACATCGTGAGCATGATCCTGATGCTGGTCCCGCTCTACGCGCTCTACGAACTGGGGATCCTGCTGCTGAAGGTGGCACCGGCGGACCGGGTCGCACGGGGAGCGGTCTTCAGCGGTGCCGTGGAGGACGTGCTCGGGCGCTTCGAGGACGGTGAAGACGGTGGCGAGGACCCAGACGATCCCTCCGATGACGATCCCGGGACCCCGCCGGAAACCGGTCCGCAACCGTCGGGCCCGCGGGACCCGAGCGGCCCCCCTGCCCCGGGGAACGCCCGGGACGCGGACGACGAGGGGATCCCCCCGCGTCGAGCTCCTGAGGGGACCATCTCCCACGACGAGGAGACGGACGGGGAGGCCGATCGGTGAACGTGGTCGGATCCGGACATCGCCGACGACTGCGGGCCGCCGGCAGGCACGAGCCCGGACCGAGGAAGGACGAGATCAGTCTCTTCGACGTGGTCATGATGGAACGCGCGATGGTGCTCGCCGCCCGGGCGGCGCGTGCAGGCGAGGTCCCGGTCGGTGCGGTGGTCTACCGGGACCGGAAGGTGCTCGGGGAGGCCGCGAACAACCGGGAGCATGCCGAGGACCCGACCGGGCACGCGGAGATCGTCGCCCTCCGCCGCGCGGGACGGATGGCCGGCAGCTGGAGGCTGCAGGACTGCACCGTGGTGGTCACCCTCGAACCCTGCCCGATGTGCGCGGGTGCGATGGTCAACGCGAGGGTGGGACGCCTGGTCTACGGGGCGAGCGACCCGAAGGCCGGGGCGTGCAGCTCGTTGTACGAGATCACCACGGATTCCCGGCTGAACCACCGACCCCGGACCATCGGCGGGTTGATGTCGGACCGTTGCGGGCGGCTCCTCAGCTCGTTCTTCAGGGAACGCCGCATCGAGAGGAGGAACCGGAGAGATGGCGGATGAGCAGGAACCGGGGACCCCGTCCCCGCAACCGATGAAGGTGGTGTGCTTCGACTTCGGCGGCGTGCTCGTGGAGATCAGCCGGTCCTGGGAGGAGGCCTGCACCCGGGCCGGCTTCCGGGAACTGGTCGACCACGAGCGGGCCAGCAGCATGCTCGTCGCCTCCGGGCACGCAGCCGGCTTCCAGAGGGGCGAGGTGGGATTCGAGGAGTTCCTGCTGGAGGAGGCTCGCCGGCTCGACGGACGCTTCACGGAGGAACAGCTGCGCGAGGTCCATCGTCACTGGCTGATCGGGGAGGTGCCGGGGATGGACGGGGTGGTGGATCGCCTGAATGCCTCGGGGGTGCGCACGGCGTCGCTGTCCAACACCGACGCGGAGCACTGGCCGACCCTCAGGGAGATGGGTTCCATCAAGTCCCTGGCGGTGCAGGGCCTCTCGTTCGAGATGGGGCTGCTCAAGCCGGAACCGGGCATCTACCACGAGGCGGAACTCCGGTTCGACGCCTCGGCCGCGACGATTCTCTTCTTCGACGACCTGCAGGAGAACGTCGACGCCGCGACGAGGTGTGGATGGAACGCGATCCGGATCGACCCCCACGAGCCGGTGACGCCCCAGGTCGAACGCGGCCTCGCGGCCTTCGGGGTGGCGGTCTGACGGACCGGCCGCGGCCTATTCCGCGGGCGGCTCCGCTCCGGGGGAGGGATCCACCCCGGAGATCAGCTCGCGGAGCAGCACCGTGGCGTAGGCGCCACGGGGCAGGTCGAAGGCGGTCCGGATGTAGGAACCGGAATTGTCGACGCCCGAGTCGATCTCCACGTTGGTGACGGGAACCCTCAGGGGGCGGCGGGTGCCGCGTTCGATGAAGTCCGAGGACTCGAGCTCCTCGATCCCGCAGTCGAACGCCCCGAGCGCGGACACCTCGTCGTCCAGCGTGGTCCCGAACGGACGCAGCATGTGGCGTCCCCACATCGGACCGGTCGCCGAGACCTGGAACGAAGCGACGTCCTCGGGGAAGTCAGCCGCCTCGAACTGCTCGGCGTGGCAGATGAACTGCCGCCTCGAATCATGTCGAAGGGCCACGTCGCCGATCCGGACCTGGTCGAGCGTCCCCTCCTCGATCCTCCGGTCGAGCACCCGGTTGAAGATTCCGGACTGGAGGGCGCTGGACCAGAACGCGAGGAGCGGCCGGCCGATCGACAACACCGCCTCCCGGGGCGTGCGACCGGCGATCAGGGCTCCCAGCGCCTTCCGCTCTGCCTGCTCGTTGCGGGACCAGGTGGCCAGGCTCTCCTTCAGCATCCCGGCATCGAACTGCCGGCGCCCCTCGGCCTGTCGTTCGGGGAACGAGGACCCCCGGGCCCCGAGCAGCTCGGAGAGGAGGTCCTCCCATCGTTCCTTCAGGAGCAGGGCACCCAGTCGGTGGGTGTTCAGGCGGTAGCCGAAACGCTGGTAACCGTAGTAGTTGGGCAGGCCAGAGCGCTCCAGCTCGCGAAGCCGCCTGAGCACCGCCGGAGCCTTGAGCGGGTCGGTCTCCCGTATGCGGATCGAGAACCGGTTGCCGAGCAGGTGACCCCGGCGAAGCTTGTTGTGGTGCCTCGAGGACCAGAGCACCTGGATTGACTTGTGCCGGGGATCGACGCTGCCGGGTTCACGGCCCGGCAGGTGGATCGAGACCATCTGCCGGGTGATGGCACGACGATCCTTCATCCCGGCGCACCCGATGGCCGATGGCCTGACCTTGAAATGGCGTGCGAGGTGGTGGATCAGCTCCGAGTGGGCGAGGCCCTGCTTCTGTACGAACAGGTAGACGTGCTCACCCTCCCCGCTGGGCTGGTAGAGCGGAAGCTCCTCGACCAGGAAGTCCTCGTCGCGTTCCTTGATGGCGCCCGTGACCTCGGGCTCGTCGAGGAGGCGGCGTGCGGGGAGCGGGCAGGCCGCTCCCGGGGGCACGTTTGGTGGTTCGGGGCTCAGGACGTCCCCTCTTCCGAATCGGCGTCGGGGGACTCCTCGGACGGGGATCCGGACCCGCCGTTGAGCATGGAATCCATGTCCTCCGCGGCGGCCTCGTCGAGCACGTGTTCGGCGACCATGATCGGGACGTCGTGGGCGATGCCGAGCGCGATCGCGTCGGAGGGCCGGGAGTCCACGCGAAGCTCGCTGCCCGCCTGGTCGATCACCAGGACCGCGTAGAAGGTCCCTTCGTGCAGGTTGTTGATCTCGATCCGGACCAGCGTCCCCCCCAGCATGGTGATGATCGATCCCAGCAGATCGTGGGTCTGGGGCCGTGCGATCTCGATGCCCTTGAGCCGCCGCTCGATCGCGAACGCCTCGGGTAGGCCGATCACGATCGGGAAGCTTCGGGGCCCGTCGATCTCGGAGAGCTCGATGATCTGCATCTCGGTCATCTCGCGGATGAAGATGCGGGCAAGTTCTACCTGGACGTTCATGGAAGCCTCCGGGACCCGCGGGGACGCGGGGACGACGGGCGGATCATACCGGGGAGGGAGGCCGGGTAGGTCGACCGCCGGGCGATCATTCCGACCAGTCCGCGAGGAGGTAGGTGAGGTCCTGTGCATCGACGACGGCGTTGCCGTCGATGTCCGCCGGGCACCCCGCGCAGGGTCCCCAGGTCGAGAGCAGGATCGCGAGGTCGCCCCCGTCCACGTCGCCATCCTGGTCGAGATCCGGGTCCTGCCCCGGTGGATCGAGCAGCTGGAGGGCGGCATTCAGGTCCAGGCACCCCCAGCCGGTACCGGGGTCGTATCCCGCGATGCTGAGGTCCCGGGCGGACTGGTTGAGTATGGACCGGATCGCCTCGGGGTCGAGTTCCGGACGAAGCGAAAGCAGGAGCGCGGCGGCACCCGCCACGTGCGGCGCGGCGAAGCTGGTCCCGGTGCCCTGGGTGTAGCTGTCGAACATCCCGGTGGTGGGTACGTCGACACCCGGGGCCACCAGGTCGAGTTCGTACCCCACCCCGCTGCCGGACCACCTCTGGTCGGTATTGGTGATCGCCCCCACCGCGATGGTCTCGGGCCAGTAGGCGGGATAGGAGACCGTGAAGCCGGTGTTGCCGGAGGCCGCCACCATGACGACCTCGCTCGCCGCGGCGTACTGAACGGCATCCCGGAGGACCTCGTTGCCGGCGGTGAACTGCAGGCTCATGTTGATGACCCTCGCGCCGTTGTCCACCGCCCAGACGATCGATGCGGCGGTGACCGCCTGGGAGACGGAACAAGGGGAGGAGACCACGATCGGCATGACGACCGCGGTCCAGTTCACCCCCGCGATTCCCAATCCGTTGTCGCCGGCGGCGGCGATGATGCCCGCGACCTTGGTTCCGTGGGCGCCGCACACCTCACTGGTGTCGGTCGAGCCCGCGACCATGTTGTATCCGGGCTGGATGCGGCCCGTGAGCTCGGTGTGGGGATAGAGGCCGCTGTCCAGCGTCGCGACCACCACGGGCTCGCCGCCGGTGCTGGTATCCCACGCCTGGAACGCTCGAACGTCCGCCCCCTGGACGCCGTTTACGCCCGAGACGGGCTGCCCGGTGTTGCGAAGGTTCCATTGGGTGCTGAACAACGGGTCGTTCGGGATGGTGGCGAGGGTGCCGTGGCGATCGACTTCCACCAACTCCACGAAGGGAAGTCCACGCAGTCGCTCGGCGACCTGCGCGGGATCCGCGCCGGGTTCCAGGCTCGCACGCACCCAGCGGTCGAGACCGATCCGCTCAACCAGTCCGGCATCCGAACCCGCCGGGTCGAAGACCGGAGCGACGTCGAGGATCCCGGACGTCAGAGGGACGCCGGAGGTCGCGCCCGGCCGTGCGGGAGCGGAGGTGGGCCCGCTTCCCTGGAAGGGGGTCGACGCCCGGGTGGTCTTGATGAGCAGGACGTCCGGATCGGCGTACGTCAGCCCGCCCGCGAGGACCGGAAGACAGGCGCAGGCAAGGACGCATCTGGGGACTGGCACGGGGCGGGTCTCCGTTGGGGAATCGAGGGAGCTCGAGCGGGGTACCTCGACTATAGACCGCGCTTCGAGCGAAGCACCCCCCTATCGGCCAAAGGAACGCAACCCGCGTCCAACGAGGCGACACACGTGGAACCCCGGCGACGGAGGCGATTGCCGAGGCCATGCCGGTACAGTATGATGGGTTATTGGCCCGTTCATCCGTGTTTCCGGATGAAAGGATGGATCACAACCCCCTTCACCGGGCAATCAGCTCGACTCCGAAAGGACGTCACCCGTGCACCAGAATCAGCTGTTCACCTCCGAAAGCGTCTCGGTCGGCCACCCCGACAAGCTGGCCGACCAGGTCTCCGATTCGATCCTCGACGAGATGCTTCGAATCGATCCCAATGCGCGGGTCGCCTGCGAGACCATGGTCACCACCGGCCTGTGCGTGGTCGGCGGTGAGGTGACCTGCGACGGCTACGTGGAGATCCGGGACGTAGTCCGCAAGACGATCACGGACGTCGGCTACGACAGCTCGGACAAGGGCATGGACGGTGAAAGCTGCGCGGTGATGATCGCCCTCGACGAGCAGTCCCCGGAGATCTCGATGGGGGTCACGGAGGGCGAAGGCGCGCATTCCGAGCAGGGTGCGGGGGACCAGGGCCTCATGTTCGGCTACGCGTGTCGCGAGACGGAGTCCCTCATGCCCCTCGCGATCGACCTCTCCCACAAGCTGATGGCCCGCCAGGAGGAGGTTCGACGGAAGGAAATCGTCCCCCACCTGCGACCCGACGCGAAGAGCCAGGTGACCGTGGAGTACGAGAACATGCTTCCCAAGGCGGTCCATACCGTCGTCCTCAGCACGCAGCACGGGCCGGAATGGACCAGGGACCAGGGCGGCATGCGCGACGAGGTCATCGAGCACATCATCAAGCCGGTCCTGGGGGACTGGTACTCGAACGACCTGGTGGTCCACACCAACCCCACCGGGAGCTTCGAGCGAGGCGGGCCCCACGGGGACTGCGGGCTCACCGGCAGGAAGATCATCGTGGACACCTACGGCGGCATGGGACGACACGGGGGCGGGGCCTTCAGCGGCAAGGATCCGTCGAAGGTGGACCGGAGCGCGGCCTACATGGCCCGGTACATCGCCAAGAACCTGGTGGCCGCCGGCCTCTGCGACCGGTGCGAGGTGCAGTTGAGCTACGCGATCGGCGTCGCGGAACCGACCTCGGTCTCGGTGGACACCTTCGGCACCGAGAAGGTGGATCCCGGGTGCCTCGAGGGCCTGATCCGCGATCACTTCGAGCTGACCCCCAAGGGCATCATCGATTCGCTGGGCCTCAAGAAGCCGATCTACCTGGTGAGCGCCGCACTCGGGCACTTCGGGCGGATCCCCGGCGAGGACGCTCCGGGATCGTTCTCCTGGGAACAGACCGACGTGGCCGAGGCGCTGTCCAGGGCCGCGGCCTCGACCAGCCAGTCCGGCTGAGAAGCGAATCGTGGAGGACCAGCCAGGACAGCTGGAGCATGATCCGCGATCGGTGGTGAACGAGCGCCTCGGACGCCAGGTGGTCCGGTACCCGGACCTCGCCATCGAGTCCATGAACCTGAGGAGTCGGCAACTCGAGGCCCGCGAGCTGGCCTTCGCGCGGGCCCTTGAGTCATCGGTGCTCTGCCGATGGCGAACCCTCGAGCACCTGGTGTCGGCGTGCTCGAGGCGTTCCTGGGCGAGGATCGAGCCGTCCCTGAGGGGCGCACTGCTGGCGGGCGCGGCGCAGGTGATCCTGATGGATTCGGTGCCGGACCACGCTGCGGTGGACGAGACCGTCGAGTGGTGCAAGCGCCGGGTCCGGCCGGACTCCGGACGATTCGTCAACGGGGTCCTGAGGGGACTGATCAGGCTCCGCGGCGAGGTGATCGAAGCGGAGGACGAGCGCGCACGCAGCTGGTGGCTCCATCGGGACGTGGTGCCCCTGGCGGATGGGCGGGCCCTGGGACTGGGGCGGAAGACCCTGCCCGATGATCCCGCCTCGAGACTCGCCATCCAGAGCTCGATCGGCGACGAACTGATCTCGAGCTGGATCGCGAGCGCAGGATGGGAGACGACCCTCGAGCGGTGCGCGCACTGCCTGATGACCCCCCCGCTGATGATCGCCGGGGCGGGTGGATCGTTCGAGGTCTGGACGGGTGGACTTACCGGGCTCCGGGAACGCCTGGCCGCCGAACCGGGCAGTCGGGTCCAGGACCCGACCGCGGCGAGCGCGGTGGAGTCCACGCGGGCGTTGTCCCCGACCTGCATCGTGGACTTCTGCGCGGGACGGGGAACGAAGACCGGGCAACTGGCGCAGGTCCACCCGGCGGCGAGGGTCCTCGCGGGGGATGCGAACGAGGAGCGCCGGTGCGAGCTCGCGACGGCCTTCGAAGGCGATCCCCGGATCGAGGTGGTGGAGCCTCGGCGGTACGGCTCGGTCCTCGGATCGGTCGACCTCCTGGTGCTGGACGTGCCCTGCTCGAACTCCGGCGTGCTCCCCCGGCGACCCCAGGCCCGGTACCGGGCCAATCGCCGGAGGATGAAGTCGTTGCGTACGCTGCAGAGGCAGATCGTCGAGGAGTCGATTCCCCTGCTCGCGCCCGGAGCGCACCTGCTGTACTCGACCTGCAGCCTCGAGACCGCCGAGAACGAGGAACAGGTCGACTGGCTGGTGAAGAAGTTCGATGCACGGGTCGTCCTCCAGAACCGGATCGAACCTGAAGGGCGCCCCGGGGACGAGGGCAGCGGCTACCGGGATGGTGGATTTCACGCCCTCCTGACCCGGGAACCGATACGGAGCCACGATGAAAGCTGCTAGATTGGATCGAACCATCGGAATGCGTCCATGAAGCTCAGTGAAGATTTCAACTTCGGGTTCACCCGCAGCGCGGAGGACGGGCCCGTGGTCATGAACCTCAGCCAGAAGAACTGGGTGCTGGGAGCGGGACTCGGACTCGACGAGGCGGGGGACTGGAAGCTCCCGACCGCGACCGGCAGCGAGACGATGTTCGCCCACCACATGGTGGCGGAGCTCAGGAAGAAGCTCGAGAAGATGACCTCGGACGAGGAATTCGCGTCGAAGCTCGCGGCTTCAGCCTCCGCGCACGGCGAGATGGTGATCCTGCTGCCGCAGGACGCGAGGCTTCGCCAGGAGGTCTTCGCCATGGCGAGCGACCTCTTCCGGAGGGAGGCCGAGGTGAACCTCCGGAACTTCACCAGCATGAAGATCTACATGGCACCCACCGCGGATTCCAGGAACCGGTTCTGCGTGAGGAAGTTCAAGGGCAGGACGTCGAACCAGGTGGTGGTCAACCTCTGCGAGCAGGCCTTCCGCTTCTTCCGTTTCCACGGCCGGGACCACGAGGACGTCGACATCGACACCATGGTCAACGATCGGTGGGAGGACGACCCCGAGGCCGCCGCCCGACAGGTGGAGGCCGAGGTCAGGATGTTCGACATGAACTACTTCCGCAGGATCCGGGAGGCCGCCGAGGACGGGACCATCTACCTGCTGATGCCGATGGGTCCGAAGCGGAGGGAGCTGGTGCTCAAGGCCTTCCTGAAGATCCTGCAGCTGGTCCCCGGAGGCGCGATCGATCTTTCGGACGCCAGGCTGCGGAGGATCTACCCCGGCGCCATGCGGGCCGAATGAGCGATGGAGGACGGACCGCTGGGGGTCACTTGCAGACGATCGCCCACCTGCCCAGCAGCAGCGCGAGGTCCGCACCGCCGACGATCAGGTCGCCGTCGATGTCCGCCACGGGGTCCGAGGTGCCCCAGGCCGCGAGCAGGATGGTCAGGTCGGCGCCCCCGATGAAGCCGTCCCCGTCCAGGTCGCCCTGGCAACCGGAGGGACCGTCCTCCTCGCCGATGACGAAGAACTGGTCACCGGGAATGTCGGCGAAGTTCACCTGGCGGGCGTCCCCGAGGTTGCTCGAGCCCTCAAGACCGCCCAGCACCTGGTTGGAGATGAATTCCTGGCCGGCGCTGCTGATGAACGCGCAGACCGCGATCGATCCACCGTCGTAGCCCTCGAGCAGGTTGAGGGGGATGGAGACTTCGAGACCGGTCGTGACGTCCGAGCCGTCGGAGAGGCCGTCGCCGCCATCGACGCCGAGGATGTTGGAGTTGTCGAGTGCGACCCAGACCCCGTTGGCCCCGCGCACGATGTCGACTCCGACCTCGGCGCTGCCGATGAACGCGCCACTGCCACCGCCGTTGGTGAGCACCTGCGCGATGTTGGCGAAGAGACTGACTTCCTTGTTGCCGCAGTTGGCCGAGAGCCAGAGGTCGGCGGCGAATTCCTCGTCGAAGGTGAGCCCGTTGCCCGATCCGTCGTCGCCCATGGTGTTGAGCCCGTTGAATCCCGCATCGGGGTTGTCCCCGCGCAGCCGGTTCTGGCCGCCCTCCGCATAGTCGAGGAAGATCTGGAGCTTGTTGAAGTTCGACTCGAGATTGCCGGCGAACAGCATGTTGAGCCGGTCGTCGTCGATGAACCCGTAGGCGGCATCGAGCTCTGAACCGTTGCACTGCCCGACGAGGCCGTTGGTGGCGTTCCCGAAGGAGGTCTGGGTGTCCTGGACGGCGAGCGCGGGGCCGTATTCACCGCCACCATTCCCGTCGACGACCACGGACGGCTCGGGAACGACGGGATCGTCGTCGTCACCCGGCGCACAGGGGTAGTCGGTGGAGTCGCCGTCGAGGGCGACGAACTGGCAGCCCTCGAAGTCCCTGAAGTCCAGGGACCGGGGATCGCCAAGGTTCCCGGCCGGGGCCGGGAGCGAGCCAAGGACCTGGTTGGAGACGAAGGAGTGGCCGTTGTTGTTGATGAACGCGCACAGCCTGAACCCGTCGCCCGCGACGTAGTCAGGATCGATCAGCCCGACCGGGATGGCGATCTCGATGCCGGTCAACACGTCTGCGGCGCCCTTGCCCGCGGCATCCTCCCCGCCGGAGACGCCGGCGACGTTGGAGTTGTCGATGGCGATCTCGATGCCCGTGTCGCTCAGCAGCCCTCCCAGCCCGTTCGGGAACTCGAGGCTGTTGCCGAGGAAGCCTCCGACGCCCCCACCGTCGCTGAGGATCTGGCTGGCGTTGGCGTAGATGGCCGGGTTCTCCCCGTTGCCGTCGTAGCCCATGCCGATGGTGAGGTAGTAGTTGGCGGTGAAGCCGGTGTCGAAGGTCAGCCCCCGGGTACCGCTGAGCTGGCTGCCACCCATGTTGTTCAGCCCGTCGAAGTCCACGAAGGGATTGTCGTCGCGCAGCGTGCCCTGGCCACCGTCGCCCATGTCGATGAACAGCTCGAGCTTGTTGAAGTTGGACTCAAGGTTGCCCGCGATGAAGATGTAGACGACGCCACCGGACACCCGGCCGAGGACCGCGTCGAGCTCCGACCCGTTCGAGTTGAAGACCTCGCCGAGGTCGTTGTCGCCGAACTGGGTGTTGACCTGCTGGACCGCGTCGAAGTTCGCGCTGGAGAACGTGGTCAGCTGCCCGTCCACGGGTTCGATATCGCCGCTTCCCACTGCGGTGGAGGCTGCAAGCAGGAGGGCGGAGGGAAGGCAGAACATGGTTCGGGACATGGGATTGGACTCCGAGTTCGTTTCTGGTCGGTGGTGAAGCACTCGTGCGATGACGAACCACTGCCCGGTATGTTCGCCGGGAGGGGTCTAACCGACCAAAAGTACGTGCCGGATGCATTCCATTCAAGGTGTTTGTGGTTCGAATTGACCCAAATCACTCCCGACACGCTGTTTACGGCCAATAAGCGTCCCCTGCCGCTCCCCACCTCGCCGGGACCGGAGACGGGCCGCTCGGGGCCGACTACCGATGATCTAATCGTTGCCGCTGGTCAATACGCGGGATATTCTAGTTCCGTGGCGAACCTCACCCCCCACATCCTCCTGTTGGGAACGTTGTCACTGTGCCCGGCATCGGTCTCGGTGGCGCAGGACGGTCCGTCGACGGTCCCCGGCGTGGGTGCCTACGTCTACGACGACGGCACGAACGGGGTCAGCTTCAGGATCTGGGCGCCCAACGCGACCCAGGTCCACGTGCTGGGGTCCTTCAACTTCTGGAATGCAACGAGTCACCCGCTGTATCCGGAACCCGGCGGGTACTGGTCGGTGCGCGTTCCCTACGCGCTGCCCGGCAGCCAGTACAAGTTCCGGATCGACAACGGGTACCAGGTACTCGAACGCAACGACGCACGTTCGTTCGACGTCACCAGCTCGGTCGGCAATTCCGTGGTCTACGATCTCGGGGCCTACGAGTGGCAGAACCCGGATGACCTCTCGATCCCGTTCAACGAACTCGTGATCTACGAGATGCACATCGGGACGTACGGGGTCGATGACGGGTCGCCCGGAGTCGGGACCCTGGACGGGGCGATCGACCGACTCGACCATCTCGAGGAGCTCGGGGTCAACGCCATCGAGCTGATGCCCTTCTTCGAGTTCCCGGGCGGCAACTCCTGGGGGTACAACCCCGCCCACTCGTTCGCGGTGGAGTCGGAATACGGCACGCCTGACGACCTGAAGCGCTTCGTCGACGAGGCGCGCGGCCGTGGGATCGCGGTCATCGCGGACCTCGTCTACAACCACCTCGGCCCCAACGACCTCGGCCTGTGGCAGTACGACGGGGACGAGGGCGGCGGCGGCGGCATCTACTTCTACAACGACGACCGAGCCAACACCCCCTGGGGCAACACCCGGCCCGACTATTCCCGTGGCGAGGTCCGGCAATGGATCCGGGACAACGTCTTCCACTGGTTCGACAACTTCCGGTTCGAGGGTGCGAGGGTCGACGGTACCAAGTACATCAGGATGACCAATCCGCCGTTCGGCGAGCTGCCGGAGGGCTGGTCGCTGCTGCAGTGGATCAACGAGGAGGTCAACCAGCGAAGTCCCGGCAAGATCATGATCGCCGAGGACTTCGACAACAACGAGTGGATCAGCAAGGACGTGGGCGCGGGCGGGGCCGGCTTCGATTCCCAGTGGGATGCCAGGTTCTTCTACCCGGTGCGCAACGCGGTCCAGACGGTGGCGGATGCCGATCGCTCGATGTGGGACGTGAGAGACGCGATCATCTCGAGCTTCAACGGTAACCACACCCACCGTGTGATCTACACGGAGAGCCACGACGAGGTGGCCAACGGGCGGGCGAGGGTCCCGGAGGACATCTGGCCGGGGAATGCCGACAGCTGGTTCTCGAAGAAGCGCTCGACCCTTGCCGCGGGACTGGTGTTCACCTCCCCCGGGATCCCGATGCTCTTCCAGGGCCAGGAGTTCCTCGAGGACGGGTACTTCCGGGACGACGACCCCCTCGACTGGAGCAAGGTGGACCGATTCTCCGGCATCCTAGAGATGTATCGCAGGATGATCTCGCTCCGCAGGAACCTCACCGGGGTGACCCGCGGGCTCTCGGGGGGCAACACCAACGTCCACCACGTGAACAACAACGAGAAGCTGGTCGCCTTCCACCGCTGGGACCAGGGAGGCGTCGGAGACGACGTGGTGGTGGTCGCGAACTTCTCCGACCAGTACTGGAACAACTACCGGATCGGATTCCCCTCCGCGGGTCTCTGGAAGGCGCACTTCAACAGTGACGATTCGGCGTACGACGCGGACTTCGACGGCTACGGTGGATTCGACCTGCAGACCGAGCAGCTCCCTCGGGACGGCATGGGCCAGAGCGGCGTGGTGAAGATCGGACCGTATTCGGTGGTGATCTTCTCCCAGGGCGAGGAATCCTCGGAAGAGGAACCGCCGGCCGGGATCGTGGGCGACTACAACGACGATGGCCTGGTCAACGGCTTCGACCTGGGGCTCCTCCTCGGGGTGTGGGGCATGGACAGCCAGCTCTACGACCTCAACGGCGACCTGCTGGTGAACGGGGCCGACCTCAGCATGCTGCTCGCCAACTGGACGAGATAGTCCCGCACCGTCACACGACAATCCTCCAGGCGAAGCCGGTAGCGGCGGGTTAGGATGCCGGAACCGTACACGGAGGGACCATGAGCATTCAGCCGAACTCGACCTCGATAGCGGATCTCGCGAAGCCGGGGAACCTGCTGGTGCCCCTCGAGGCAACGGACAAGCGATCCGCGATCGACCTCCTCGTGGACCATGTATGCGACGCCGAGAAGGTGGATGACGTGGAGGAGATGAAGCGCCTGGTCTGGGCGAGGGAGGATCAGCGCTCGACGGGGATCGGGAACGGACTCGCGATCCCCCACGCGAAGTCGGATGCGATCTCCCGGCTGATGCTCGGGATCGGAATCCTCGCGCAGCCCGTGGACTTCGACTCGATCGACGGCAAGCCAGCCAGGATGGTGGCGCTGCTTCTTTCGCCCAGCAGCGAGATTGCCGAGCACATCCAGGCGCTCGGCAAGATCAGTCGCATGATGAACGACGAGGGGTTCCGGGAGGCGGCCTTCGCCTGCACCGCCGCCCAGGAGCTGCGGGACCTGATCGTCGCGGCCTGCGACTGATCGGCGGTGCCAGCTGATCCTCGGGTACAATTCCCGCATGTCCGAGCACCCCCATACGAACTCGCACGCGAACGAGGACGTCACGGTCCTCATCGACGAAGCCCGCATCGCGGAACGGGTCTCCGAACTCGCGCTCGAGCTGGAACGGGAACTGGGCGGCCTGGACGGGGACGTCACCCTGGTGCCGGTCATGACCGGTTCGATGCTGTTCGTGGCGGACCTGATACGCCAGCTGAGGATCCCGATTCGCATCGAGCCGGTGACCGTGCAGAGCTATCCGGGAACCGCGACCCACAGCCGGGGGGCCCGCCTGCAGACCCCGGTACCCGAGGTCCTGCGGGACAAGCACGTGCTGATCGTCGACGACATCCTGGACTCCGGCGGCACGCTGAGCGTCCTCCGGCGGCTGGTCGGCGCGGTCGGGCCGAAGTCGGTCCGCGCATGCGTGCTGCTCAGCAAGGACGTGCCGAGAAGCCACGAGGTGGAGTGCGAGCACTCCGGCTTCGACATCCCGGACGAGTTCGTGGTCGGCTACGGACTTGACTACGACGGGCTTCACCGGAACCTGCCCTACATCGGTGTCCTGTCGGGAGTCTCCGAATGACCGGGGGCGAGGGCCGAATGAGCTCGACGGAGGCCTCGGCGGAGGAACCACTGGTCGATGTCCTCGCACCCGCTGGCATGCAGCAGGTCCTGCAGGACGGCGAGACGGTCATCCTCGCACTGCGCCCGAGTCCATGGTTCATCCTCATCGATGGGAGCTGGGTCTACTTCGCGTCCATCTTCGTGGCCCTCCTGCTGGCCTGGCTCGCCCACCAGCCGTGGTCCCCGGTGATCCTCCCGGAATCCCAGATCTTCCCCCTGCTGGCGACGGTGCTGAGCATCAGGATCGTCTGGAAGTTCCTCGACTGGGCGAATCGGGTGTACGTCCTGACCGACCAGCGAATCATGCGACGACGGGGAGTGATCCAGTACTCGCTGATCGAGGCCCCGCTGGACCGCATCCAGCATTCCGCGATCTTCACCCGGGTGGTGGAACGGGTGCTGGGACTGGGGACCATCGGCTTCGCGACCGCGGGAAGCGGTCGATTCGAGGTGATCTGGGAGATGATCGCGAACCCCATCGAGATCCACCGAAAGGTCAACGACGCGATCGAGCGGTACGGTCGAAGGGGTGATCACGGGCTCTGACCGCGAGGTTCCCTCAGGGATTCGCCCGGAGGATCGCCACGTCGATCGATTCGGTCGAGGTGCTCGACCCTGTCGTCCCGGCCTCGAGGAGCGCGCACTCGGGCGGCTCGCCCGCGGTGACCACGTAGACGACCCGGGAATCCCCGAAGCCGCCGATCAGGAGGGTGGTGGACTCGTCCGTGCCATCGAGTACGGGACGCTCCGCGACCAGGCCGTGCTGGAGTCCGAGGCTCCGCGATGCGCCGGTGAACAGGCAGAGGGCGAGGAAGACCATCGTCACCCGAAGCCACGTCCAACCGAGCCCGCGCAGCGGAAGCCGAAACAGCACGATCATCCAGAGCGTGGTCATCAGGAGTGCGAAGACGTCGATGCTGCACGCCACGTCCAGTCGCGGTCGCCACGTGCTGGCGTAGAGGCCGAGGTCGGGGGGCAGTCCCGACAGGACCGCGGTGCGAACCGGGAGGAACAGCCAGATGAACGAGAGAACCCCGATCAGGCCGCCGAGGATGCCAGCGGCGATGGCGAGGAACCGCGACCCCGCCTTGGGTGGCGGACCCCCGGGCACGCCGGGCCGGGCCAGGGCGGCGAACGCGAGCGGGAACGCCAGCATCAGCAGTCCCAGCACGGGCAGGAGCAGCAGCACGCTTCCCGACAGCAGGACGGTGCGCGGGATCTGTTCGATCATGCCGATCCCCCCGACCATCGAATCCATGAGCGAGCAGTCCGTCGGGATCAGGCCGAGGGTCGCCTCGAGGCCGAGGCGTCGCCCGATGAACCCGAAGCACACCGGCATCGCGAGCACCAGCAGGAGGATCCCGCAGACGGAGCCCAGCAACCCGTTGCCCGATCCCGCCTGCTCCAACGGGACCTGCTTGACCGGCCGCTGGACGTAGACGACCTTCCGATCACCGCGGCCGGGCCCCGTGCCGGGGGCGCCGGCGACCGTCGGGAGGCGGGTTTCGGTGTCCTCGGTCATCAGTCTGGTCCAATCATGTCTGCCCAGGGCAGTTCGGCACGCGGATTCGGCAGCCGATCCCCCAGTCCACGGAGGAGCTCCTCGTCGGCCTCGGTAAGACTCTTCGGGGCGACGAGCTCGAGGACTGCAAGAAAATCGCCCGAGGTGCCCGAGGCATCCGTGATCCCCTTCCCCGCGGCGCGCAGCTTCTTGCCACTCCCGGTACCCGGAGGCACGCGAAGGGTCACCGAACCGGTGAGCAAAGGCAGCTGGATGGTGGTCCCGAGGGAGGCCTCCACGATGGTGACCGGCACGTTCATGACCAGATCGAGTCCGTCCCTGCGGAACCACGGGTGGGGCTGCACCCTGATCTTGAAGAGGATGTCACCGGCCTGTCCGCCCCCGGCCCCGCTGCCACCCTTCCCCCGGACCCGAAGCGTCGCTCCGTCCTTGATCCCCGGCGGGATCCGGACGTCGATCTGCTCGCTTCCACCCTGCGGGGTCGAGAGCCGGATGGACTCGGTGCCACCCTTCGCGGCGACCAGGAAGGTCACCGTCAGTTCATGTTCGAGATCCGAACCTCGACGTGGCCGCGGCCCGCGGTTCGAGGCGCCCTGGGATCCGAATCCACCGAACCCTCCGAACCCGCCGGGGGCCTGGCTCGCCCCCCCGCCGCCACGGGACTGGAAGAAGTCACCGAAGATGCTCTCGAAGGTCTCGGGATCGACGTCCGACCAGGCCCCACCGCCGGAGGGTCGGGGGCCGGCATGGCCGCCCGCTGCACCCGGTCCGACGAACCCGAACTGGTCGTACTGGGCGCGCTTCTCGGGGTCAGAAAGCACGTCGTAGGCTTCCTGAACCTCGGAGAAACGCTGCGCGGCATCCGGCTCCTTGTTCACGTCCGGATGGAGTTTTCGGACAAGTTTCCGGTGCGCCTTGCGGAGCTCATCGGGCTTG
>PKCS01000069.1 GCA_002862305.1 Phycisphaerae bacterium
TGTACCTCGCCATCGGCGCGGCCAGGGGGAGCGGGCTTCGCTTCTGCCTCTGGACCGCGCTGGCCGTGACCATCTGGGTCCCGTTCCTGGTGCTCGGCACCGCGCTGCTCGGGGGCACGATCCTCGGTCCCTTCCAGAAGGTCTTCGGCGACGGGGTGCTGCCATGGATCGTGGTGGGACTGCTGATGCTGGTCGTCCTCCACGTGGTCTCGCTGAGCTTCACCGCCGACGGTCGGCTGCACCTCAGGGTGTTCTGCTCGCGTCTCGTCCGCTGGGAGTTCTGGTCGCCCTGGGCCTTCTACGGTCCGATCCTGCCCTGGTTCGTGGTGAACTACCTCCGACTGGGGTGCATGCGCACCGCGACCGCGGTCGATCCCTGCTGGCCCGATGGAGGCGCGATCGGGGAGAGCAAGCAACGGGTCCTGGACCTCTTCCCCGAAGGCAGCGTCGAACCCTCCTTCCGGCACCCGGACGGAGCGGACGTCGAGGCGTCGGTCCGTCGCGTCGAGTCCCAGGGCTGGGGCTGGCCGATGATCCTCAAGCCCGACGAAGGCCAGCGCGGAGCGGGCGTCCACCTCATCGCGGATCCCGCGGAGCTTCGCGACCGGCTCTCGGAGACCAGGATCCCGGTGGTGCTCCAGCGCTACCACCCCGGTCCCGGCGAGGTGGGACTGTTCTGGTGGAAGCTTCCCGGGGCCGAGCGAGGACGGCTGTTCACCCTCTGCCACAAGATCTTCCCGGTGGTGGTGGGGGACGGTCGCCGGACCCTCAAGGAGCTCATCGTCGACGATCCCCGCCTTCGCCTCCAGTTCAAGGTCTTCTTCCGGCGGTTCGAGGCCCGCCTGGACGAGATCGTCCCCCTCGACGAGCAGGTCCAGCTCACCCGTGCGGGGAACCATGCGCAGGGCTGCCTCTTCGTGGACGGGGAGCACCTGCGGACCCCGGCGCTCGAGTCATGGCTGGACGAGGTCTGCTCCGCGGTGCCGGGGTTCCACTACGGGCGGCTGGACGTACGGTACCGCGACGTCGAGTCACTGAAGCGCGGCGAGGGTCTCTCGGTCATCGAGGCCAACGGGCTCGGGAGCGAGTCGACCAACATGTACGATCCCAGCTTCTCGCTGTTCAAGGCCTGGTCGCTGGTTCGCATCCACTGGATCGTCGCCATGAAGATCGGCCGGGCCAATCGTGCCCGCGGGGTGCCCGGGATCAACGAGTGGGAATACCTCAGGAACTGGTACCGCTGGCGACGCCTCGGCCGCTCGAGCGAGCTCTCGGACTGAATCGCCGCCCTCAGCCGCTCCAGTCCTGCAGCAGGATCGCGAGGTCCGCACCATCGACGACACCCGACTCGTCGAGGTCCCCGACCGGGTCCTCGGCGCCCCAGGCCTGCAGCAGGATGGCCAGGTCCCGTCCGTCCACCACGCCGTCCCGATCGAGGTCGCCCGCCAGCGGGGGCAACGGCTCGATCGGTTCGGGATAGTCTCCGGGGTCCGCCCACGCGAGGTTCGGCACCGTTTCGTCAACCCACCGGTCCCGTGCGTTCCCGAAGGGGGTGATGCGCACCCAGGCCACGTGGGCGGCCGTGATCCCGAATTCGGGATCCCCCGTCCAACCGACCCGATCCCCGTAGCCCGCGGCGGGGAACCACGTGCCCAGCCAGAATCGTGCCGCCCTGAAGGGTACGTTGCCCTGTCCGAAGGGAACGTCCTGCAGCTCGTCGACGAGGCGACCGTCGATGAGCCACCGCACCGATCCCACCTCGGACCTGGTGATCGACTCGTCACCGAGGTCGCTTCCCGAACGCCACTCGATCGTGAAGGTGTGGTACCGGCCGTCGAGCGCCTCGGTCGCGAGGTCCAGGAGCGCACCGTCCTCGTCGCGGAGGAGCTTGCGACCCTTGTGCTCGCCGCCCTCGCCCCCGAACTGGCCGCCCCAGGAGTTCGTCCGGGCCTTGGTGAAGGAGAAGTTGCCGGTGTCGGCGCCCGCCAGGTCGGTCGGGAACTCCCAGTCGATCTCGGTGTTCCGGCGGGGGTTGGGTTCATGCCAGTACTCCGGTTCCCCCATCTGGTGGTCGATGTAGTGGAACGGCCAGAAGGCGGTGCAGGTCCCGTATTCCGGGGCGATCCTCGCCCGTACCTCGTAGCGACCCGATGCGTAGTAGTCCCGGGTCGCGATCGCCGCCCCCACCCGCGTCCGGCGCCCGTTGTGGACCAGCGGTCCGTCGTAGTGGTCGCCGTGCGCCTCGAGCCTCAGTGCGATGATCGGCCTTCCCTCGTCGAAGTCCTCCACCAGGGTCACGTTCTGCGGGGCCACGCCTCCGTTGTCCCCGCCCCAGGCCTTGCTCGAGACCAGCCAGCGGCCGGGGTCCAGGGTCCCGCTGGAGAAGTCGTCGTGGAACACCTCCAGGGCGGGCGTGGGGGGGGAGTCCAGCGTCGGCCTCCATTCCCCACCGACCGCCGTGAACCGCAGATCGCGGTACCACGCGGAACCCGGTTGTTCCTTCCAGTTCTCGAGGGTCAGCCGTCCGTCACGCACCCATTCCGCCCCCGACTCCACCGGGAGCTCGATCCGCCGCCACTCGGTGTGGTCGAACGAGCGACTGGCCACCGTGTCCCCGGATCCGGTGAAGTACAGGCTGGCCACCACGCCGGGGTCCACCCTGGTCTCGACCGACACCGTCCACTGGCCGTGGGGGGGCAGGGCGGCGGTGATCGGCTGGGTCGCCCGGGACGTGTCCTCGGTCGAGCGCAGGCGAAGCGCGTTGCCCGACCCGGTGGTCTCGATCGTCGCGTTGAGCCCCAGCGCCCACCCACCCCCGGTCGGGTCCCCGAAGTCGCCGTCGCGCAGCAGCGGGTCCCCCGGCGATGGCGCGACCTCGACCAGCGGTGCGACCGCCCAGGGTGCCTCGCCGGGATCGGGCTGTGGCGCGGGCTGGCGCCCCTCCCAGAGCCTGATCGAATCGAACTCGATCACCGATCCCGATTCGGCCTGCCACCCGCGGAGGTACACCTCGAGGGAGTCGGCCCCCTCGTCGACGTGCACCTCGAACCTCCGCTCGAGCCAGCGACCTTCCTCGCCGACGGCGATCCAGCCGAGTGCCTTGTCGATCTGTGCGCCGTCACGCACCCCGAGCACCGGAGGATTGAGCCGGTCGTTGGTCCGCACCCGTGCAGCGAGCGTGTACCGTCCCCTCGGCACCAGACCCTCGACGGTCTGCCGGAGTTCGCCGGTCAGTCCCGGTCCCGGCTCGATCCGGACCGACCTGGATCCCGCGAAACCCTGCTGGGAGAGGGAGACCGGTCCGCTGGAGGTCCACCCCTCGAATCCCGATTCGAACGAGCCGTTCAGGAGGAGGTTCTCCTCGGATACGGACGAACCACCCGCTCCCGCGGCGGCAACGACAGTGGCCAGCCCCAGGGCTGGTGAGCGGAACAGATCGAAGAGCATGGATACCTCCGTGACTCCGGCCGTGGCGCGCCGTGTGCCGTGCCGTGGGGGCCCCGTTCCGGGAGCCGCCCTGACGGTGGATGCGAGGGACATCGCTCGGATGCATCCCCCGGTTCCGACCGCCGGCATCGAGGCAATGGGCGATAGAGGACTCGAACCTCCGACCTCTGCCATGTGACGGCAGCGCTCTAGCCAGCTGAGCTAATCGCCCCTGGAAGTCCCCAGTGTACCGCGAATCACGTGACCTGCTAGGTCGAACTCTTCTCTGGGCGACAACCGGCCCGAGCGCGGGTCAGCCGCCCTCGTCCACCAGCGCCTCGAGGTGGACCCTGATGCGCCTCGCGACCCGCTGGACCTGCCGGCCGCGTGCCGCATGGTTGGTGGGGCTTCGACCGACGCCGCTCCAGGAGGGATTGGATCTCGCGCGACCGAGTTCCGCGAGCACCTCCTTCACGAAGCCGGGATCGAGGTCCCGGCCCCGGATCCGGACCGACTCGAGGTGCGCATGGCCCCGGCTGGTCAGGGCCCCGATCAGGTCGACGCCTCGCGCGAGCATCAACCGGAGGACCACGTCGCCGGCGCGGAGGTCGTTCGCGCCCTGCGCCCGGCGGATCCAGCGACGCCCCTGGGTCGCGCTCGAGCCAAGGGTCCCCCCGAGAACCGCCCCGATCAGGGCTGCGGCACCGAGGCTGAGCCCGCCGACCGCGAGATCGATGGCGGCGCCGCCGGCGGCGCCTCCGGCCGCTCCGGCCATCGCCCCCAGCCCGGCCTCCCGCAATGCCTCCCGCGAGAAGAGATCGATCCCCAGCCGTCCCTCGGTGCACTCCAGCATCACCTTCTCCGGATCCTCGTCCTCGAACCCGAAGGCGGCGAGGATCGCCCGGTGGGCCAGCGCCTCGTGCGTGCGCAGCGCCTCCTGCAGTCGCGTTTCCGCATCCTCGACCGCCTCGCTCGACCCCGCCCCCGAGGGCGCGACCGGCTGCACGTACGAGGCGGTGTCCACGAGCAGGTCCGCGATCGCCCGACTGGCTCGCGTGATCGACCGCTCCCGCATCCGGCGCCGGTCCTCGGTCAGCAGGTCGAGTGCCTCTCGATGGTCGCTCGCGAGCACCGCCATCGCCTCGAACAGGCGCTGTTCGTCGGTGGCGTCGTAGACCACGGTGTCGAACGTCGCGGTGGCGTGGAGACCCAGGCGCGCGAGTGCATCACGCCATTCCTCGGTCCGGCTTCCCTCGTCCACCACGAAGTTCATCACCGGGAGGACCGGTCGACCGCACCGGGCGAGGAGCTCCAGCTCGTCGGTGTGCCGTGGCAGGACGGGGTCCCTCGCGTCGAGCACGTAGAGCACGATGTCCGCGATCCTCGCCTGCCGGAGTGCCTTCGCCTCCCCGGTGAACGGACCCTCGGCCTCGCTGCGCCCGAGGAACCGCTCGATCAGCGAGGGCCCGTCGTCGCGTCGATCGGTGCGAAGCCCGTCGATGAACTCCAGCAGGCCGATGGGATCCTCCAGCCCCGGGGTGTCGCGGAACTCGGCGACCGCCCGTCCCGACGCCAGCAGCTTCACCGACTCGACGTCGGTGGTGGTCGCGGGACTCGGGGACACCGCACCGAATCCCGCGTCCCGCGAGAGCGTTCGCATCAGCGAGGTCTTCCCCGCATTGGTGTGACCGACCACCGCGACCATGAGGATGGATGCCGGTTCGCTCATGCGCCGTGCTCCTCGATGAGTCCCGCCAGGCTGGCACGCCACCGGCCGAGCTGGTGCCCGGCCTGTTCCGCATCCTCGAGTTCGGGGGGATCCTCGGTGAAGGTGCGGTCGATCGCCTGCTGGATGCGTCGTTCGCCCGCGCCCTGCATCGCCAGCACCACCGTGAGCAGTGCCGCCGCGGACACCGCCTCGCCGCGCAGCCTCGCGGGCGGATCGTCCTCCGGGAGGCTGTCCTCCGAATCCGGCTTTCGTCCCCCGCCGAGCAGTGCGAGCACCCCGCCACCGGCCGCTCCAGCGGCCAGCCAGCCCGGAAGGGCCGCGAGCGCGGCCGGTGCCAGGGTCCCCGCGGTGGCCAGGCACGCCAGGATGCCCGCCGCACCACCGATCGCGACCCACCGGCTCGATCGAGTCAGGCGATCCGGCATCACCGAGGTGATCGCCTCCACCGCCTGCTGGAACCCCTCCCGCGGATGCTCCACCAGCCTCGTCGGTTCCGGCAGTCCCGCCAGCCCCCCGGTCGCTCGTGCGCCGGCGCAGCTGGCGACCGCGCGATGAAGCGCGACGAGATCGCTGGCCTCGGGCACCGTCGGCCACTTCCTGACGTGGGCCGCGATCTCGGCGAACGCCGTGTCCACCACCCCCATGATCCCCCGGTCCCCGGGCAGTTCCGGACGCCCCTTGCCGGCGATCAGTTCATTCAGCCGTGCTCGACTCACCGCGGTCAGACGATCGAGGTCGAGTTCGGTGACGGTGCCCCTCGTCTGGAGTTCCCCGACCATCAACTTCCAGTCGGATACGCGCTGTTCGAGGACCCGTGCGTCGCACCGCCTGCGGAACCGATCTCCCCCGGTGAGCACCACGTTCAGGATCGAGTCCCCCGTCACCTCGTGGAACCTCCGCATGGTCCTGGCCATCCCCCGGTCAGGGGTGGTCGCGAGGTCCACCACGATCACCAGTCGACTCGGTGAATGTTCCGCGAGTGCGACCCGCCTGACGACCGCGGCGCGATCCTCGCGACTGGACACGATCCCCAGGTCGGTCACCGTCGCATCGCAGGGGGGTGGCCAACCGCATTCCGGGGTCTCGAGCTCGATGCCCACGATCGCGGAGCCCCGTGCGGTCCGTTCCGGATCCGCGAGTTCCCCGGCCGCGGCATCGCCTTGCTGGACTCCGGGATCCGGGATCGTCTCCACCGCGACCGGCCGGGGTTCCGCGAGCGCCCGCAGGGGCGCGAAGTTGGGCGAATCGACGTCGGGTCGCCAGCGCCGGACGGCCCGCTTCCAGAGCAGCACCGAGAGCACCAGCAGCAGGCAGCGGGGGAGCAGTCCGTAGAGGATGAGGCACCCGATGATCAGTCCGCTGAACGCACGTCGTGCGTCCGCGCTCGAGGCATTCGATCCCGAGGCTTCGATCCTCGCCGAAGCGAACTCCGCCTCGCTGGGCACCTTGAACCCGATCGCCTCCGGCAGCCTCGAGATCGCCTCCCCGACCTGCTTGAACGCGGCTTCGGATCCGATCGTGGTCTCCCACCCGAAGTCCACCTGCCTGATCGAGAGGATCACCACCAGGCCACCCAGCAGGCCGATGTTGAAGAACGTCCAGCCCAGGTGGGTGATGGTCCCCAGGGCCCAGCGGGTCCTCGGGCCACCGAAATCCACGTGCGTCACCGCGGCACTCGCCGCCTCCACGCGTTCCCTTCGTTCGTCCCCACCCCGTCGCGGGCCGGACCCGAGCTGCCCGGCGATGATCCGCGCGATTCCCGCGATCGCTCCCCCCAGCGAGCAGCGGCCCAGCAGGCGTCCGCCGAGGATGGCGAGGAGGATCCAGAGCACCAGCAGCAGGGACTGTCCCCCCAGCACCGCACCCAGGATCCAGAACAGGTTCACCGGTCGCCCCGCGGGGGCCTCGAGGATTCCGGCCGCGGTGAGGGTGCCGAGGACCGCCGCGGCCACCATCGCGACGAGGCAGATCAGGGCCGTTTCCCAGTGCCGGATCCCGGACATGATCCCTCGAAGCGCCGCGGACTCCGGCTGCGCCGCGGCCACCTCGTCCAGTCGTTGCTGGAGTGATCCCGTTTCCACCCCGGGGACGTCGCCCCGGAGGGTCTCCCGGGTCCCCCGGACCTGGATCAGGTTGGCCATGGCCAGCGCCAGAAGCCCCGACGGCTGCAGTGCGCGTGCGACGGTACGCACCGGCTCACCGGTCGGCGGGGCAACGGTCTCGCTGGAGGAGTCGTCCTTTTCGGGCATCGCTTCCCTCGCCGCCCCCGCTCAGGTTTCTCAGCACGATCACGATTCCGCCTCCCACCACGGGAGTCGGTCCGCAGGGCCCGGCTCAGTGATCCTTGGCGGGTTCCTCGTTCGCACGGTCGTACATCGCCGACCGAGCGCTGTCGGTGGTGTCCTGGGTCAGTTCCCGGGACGAGGCACCCTTCGAGTTCGAGGCCTCCTGGTCGATGTCGTCCTCGATCCCCTTGATGCCCTTCTTGAACTCGACGATCGACTTGCCGACCGAACGACCGACTTCGGGAAGTCGCCGGCCGAAGACCAGGAGCCCGATCGCGAGCAGCGCTATCCACTCCCAGCCGCTCGGCATCCCGAAGGCGAGGACCGGACTGGTGAGGCTTTCCAGCGACATGAAGGTTGACGGTGTCATGCACGAGTCCTTCAGGGATTGGGGGTGACTTTCCGGAACCGGATCCCGTTGGTCGGGTCCTGTCATAGTGTAGCGGCCGGGAGCCCTCCGGAAGACATCCTTCCGAATTGTGCCGTGACCGCTCGTTCCTTGCAGGGAATCGGCCTCCCGAACCGATTATTCGGACTGGAAGTTGCTCCCCGACCCGTCCGCCCCCGGCTCCAGAAAGGCGTTCCATGACCGAACCCGCGAACACCATCCTCACCCGCGTCGGCCTCGCCTGCTGCCTGCTGGCCGTGGTGGGGTGCACGTCGTCCCCCAGGACCGCCAAGCCCGAGTACCACCGTCCCCTGGAGCCCGGCGAGCAGTCGCTGCGCAAGGTCTCGCCGGACGCGGTCCGCATGGACCTCGTGACCGCCTACCGGAATCGGGAGTCCGGACTCCTGGTCGCCCTCGACGAGAGTGCGCGATGGTACGAGGCACCCTCCAGCGAGCGTCGCTTCCCCTTCGAGACCCGGGACGGGACGGTCAGCCACGACCTCGCCCGGGCCAGCGTCCTCGCCTTCAAGCAGACCCTCGAGGAATCGTCGAGCGGCGAGGTCTTCGCCCGGGACATCCTCAGGAGCTTCGACGTCTACCAGACCGTGGGCTGGGACTCCCGGGGCACGGTCCTCTTCACCGGGTACTACGCCCCGATCTTCAAGGGAAGCCTGGAACGGACCCCGCGATTCGCCCACCCCCTGCACACCCGGCCGGAGTGGTTGCTGACCACGACCGAGGGCATCCCGTTCGGACGCCGGCTTCCCGACGGTCGGATCGCGGACTCGCCGGATCGCGCGGAACTCGAGGATTCGGGGATGCTCGACGGCAGCGAGCTGGTCTGGCTGGAGAGCAAGCTCGACGCCTACATCTGCCAGGTGAACGGTTCCGCCTGCATCGAGCTGCCGGACGGTTCCCGGATGTACGTGGGGTACGCGGGCAAGACCGAGCATCCCTACACCGGCCTCGGTGCCTCGATGCTGGCCGAGGGGATCATGACCAAGGACGGGCTGAGCCTGGACGCCATCGAGTCCTACAACCTCGAGCACCCCGAGGTCGTGGAGCGCCTGATCGACCGGAACCGGAACTACGTCTTCTTCAAGGAATACGACGGCGCCGGGTGGCCTGCCGGTTCCCTCGGGGTGCCGGTGACCGAGCGAGCCTCGATCGCCACCGACAAGACCATCTACCCCCCGGGGGCGGTGGCGCTGGTGGACACCAGGGTGGTGGACGGTGCGGGTGGCAAGGCCGAATTCGTGCAACTGGTCTGCGACCAGGACACCGGTGGCGCAATCGTGGCCCCCGGACGCTGCGACCTCTTCATGGGCATCGGTCCCGATGCCCGCACCCTCGCCGGGGGGCAGTACGCGGAAGGCACGATGTACTACTTCTTCCTGAAGCCGCGGCTGGTCGCCGGGCACGGGGGCGTGGATCCCGGGTGATCCGCCCGGTCGATCCCCGGCTCAGCCTCCGGTCGTCCGCGTCGAGTCCTCCTCGGGACGCCACCAACCCTGCCTCCTTGCTTCCGGGTCCCGGCGGCTTTCCGCCTGGGGTTCGGCGTAGGGTCCGTGCTCGGGGTCGTTGAGGAGCAGGGCGTAGCCGGAAGGCCACACCCTCGGCCGTGATTCCAGCCGCTGTCCGCCCGGTCGGCTGCATGCAGCGCTCCACCGGGCCTCGTCGAGCACCAGCCTCGTCTCGGCCACCGCTCCACCCAGGATCATCGCCGACAGGAAGATCAGCACGAAGTGAAGGAAGATCCTTCCTCGCATCCTCCATTCCGGCGGTTCCCTGAACGGCACCCCGCATTCCGGGCAGTTCCCCCGGACCTGTTCCCCGACCCCCGGGTACCCGCAGCCGGGGCACTCCCCCCGCTTGAAACGCCGGCTGGGTCGCACGTGCTGGTGGAAGATCGTCGCCACGTTGGTGATCGGGGCCAGCCACAGCACGAAGCATCCCAGGGCGAGCACCGCCAGCATGCTCTTGAAGCAGGTCATGGGATCGAACCCGAAGGTCCCGAACAGGGGGCGCACCAGCGCATAGACCAGGAAGCAGTACACGCTGAGCAGGACCAGCAGCAGGCCCTGGACCAGGATCCTGGTCCGTACGGGGGTGACCACCTCGGGGTTCACGGGTCGTCCGTCCCGGCCACCGGCAGTCCGTACTCGTGCCATCGAGCGTCCACCAGGTTCCGGGTCTCCTCATCCATCTCGAGGTAGGGGGCGAAGTCCCTGATCGCGGCCCCGCACGGTCTCCGGCCGGGAGCCTTGGTGGTGGCATCGAAGGCGATCCGTCGCTGGCCGGTCGACCCGTCGAAGAACGAATCGCCCCCCGGATCCGCGCAGGACATCCAGTTGAAGAGCACTCGGTCGAAGTCGTCGAGATCGGTCTCCGAATCGACCACCAGGACCATGTCCGCGGCGCTCGATTCCTGCCCCACCGCACTCCAGGCCGCCTGCACCCTGGCCCGGATCGTCTCCGCTTCGGTTCCGGGCTCCATGCCCAGCACCAGCAGTCGTCCCGCACCCCACTCGGGGAGGTGCCATCCGTCCCCCAGTCCGGTTGCAAGTCGTTCCCGGGCCGCCTCGTGCATCCCCTCGTCGTCCACCCTCGGAGGAAGCAGCGTCCGGCCGTCGATCCCGTCCCCGTCGATCTTGGTCGTCGCGTCGAAGCCGATCTTCGTCCCCGCGCCCAGCTGCGGTGCCGCCTGGTCCAGGATGTCCAGGGGGCCGTTCACGAACTCGATGTCCCTGCGGAAGTCGCACTTCGTGAGCATGGTCCGGAAGAGCGCCTTCTCGTCGTGGACGTCGGTCTCCTCGTCGACCACGATGATCGCCTTGGTCCATGCCATCTGCCCGGCGCCCCAGATGGAGTGCATCACCCGCCGCCCCTGCAGTCCGTAGGCCTTCTTGATCCGCAGCGCCGCGCAGTTGTGGAAGCAACCGAACATCGGCAGGTGGTAGTCGTCGACGTCGTGCACGATGGTCTTGAGCAGCGGGAGGAAGATCCGTTCCGTCGCCTTGCCGAGGTAGTAGTCCTCCATCGGCGGGGGGCCGACGATCGTGGTCGGGTAGACCGCGTTCGCCCGGTGGGTGATCGCGGTCACCTCCACGATCGGATATCGATCGGGCAGCGAGTAGAACCCGGTGTGGTCCCCGAAGGGTCCCTCGAAGACCGCCCCGGGGCCGAGCGGTTCGGAACTGGTCCGCGGGTCCCATCCGATCGGACCGCATTCCGTCGAGACCCAGCCCTCGATCACGATCTCGCTGTTGGCGGGCACCCGGATCGGTACCGTCTTGCCCCGCACCAGCGGGATCCCCCGGCCGTTCAGGTAGCCGGCCATCAGCAGCTCGGAGATCCCCGGGGGCAGGGGAGCGGTGGCCGCGTAGGGCAGGATCGACTCCCCACCCAGGCAGATCGCGATGGGCATCCGCTTCCCGGCCTTCTTCCAGCTCCTCCAGTGGGAGGCCCCGTCGTGGTGGATGTGCCAGTGCATGGCGAGGTGGGTCTCGTCGATCAGCTGGGACCGATACATGCCGATGTTGTGGCTGGGCGGCTTTGGTGACTCCGCATCGTCGGCGTGGACGGTGTGCATGCCGGCCAGGGTGATGTACCGACCGAGTCCGGGGCCGGTCCCCGCCTCGTCGCTGCTCATCGGGTAGCCCACCGCCTGCGGGTCGCCGTCCAGCGGCCAGCACTTCAGGATGCCCAGCCGGGTGAGGTCGACCTCCCCGCGCTCGGCGAGCTTGACCACCTCCTGGCAGGGGCCGCTGCGCACGGTGCGGGGTGGTATGCGAAGCAGCGGCAGGAACTCCCGGGCCTTGGAGACCAGCTCCCCGAGCGAGCGAGGAGGCTGGGGCGTGGTCAGGGAGGCGATTCGCCTGGCGATCGACTCGTAGTCGTCCCCGAACGCGAGCTCCATCCGGTGGTAGCTCCCCCACAGGTTGATCGCCACGGGGAAGTCGCTGCCCTGGACGTTCTCGAACAGGAGGGCCCGGCCCCCGAGAGCCGCATGGTCCGGATCGAACGCCCGGGCGGTCTCGCTCACCCTGGGAGCGGGACCCTTGCTCACCCGGTCGGTGATCTCGGTGATCTCGAGCAGGGGCGACACCTCGGCGGAGATCCGCTGCAGTTCCCCCGCCGATTCCAGCGCGTCTATGAATGATCCCAGGGAGGAGAAGGTCATGGCCCTGAAGGGTAGCGCCCGGTGCCGGAAATTGGTCGAGAACTTGCCCAAGTACTTTGCAGGTATCCTGCGGAAGTCCATCCCTCAAGAAGGACCCGATCCGCATGGTCTCAGATTCACCCTCAATCGATCTCAGCGAGGTCTCCAAGACCTATCGTGGCAGGGTGCATGCCTTGAGGTCGGTCTCCCTCCAGGTCCATCCGGGGGAGATCTTCGGCCTGCTCGGGCCGAACGGCGCGGGCAAGAGCACCCTGGTGAAGATCATGATGACCGTGGTCCGCCCGACCTCGGCCCGGGGCACCGTCCTGGGCAGGCCCGTGGGGCACAAGCCGACCCTCGCCCGGGTCGGCTACCTCCCCGAGCACCACCGGTTCCCGCAGTGGCTGACCGGCCGCCAGGCGATCGAGTTCGCCGGGGCGATGTGCAGGATGCCTCGGCGCCTCCGTCGTCGCCGGGCCTCCGAGCTCCTCGACCTGGTCAACATGACGGAATGGTCGTCGCGTCGGCTCGGCACCTACTCCAAGGGAATGCAGCAGCGGATCGGTCTCGCCACCTCGATGATCAACGACCCCGAGCTGATCCTCCTCGACGAACCCACCGACGGGGTCGATCCCGTCGGCCGCAAGGAGATCCGCGAGGTCCTGGTCCGGATGCGCGACGAGGGGCGGAGCGTCCTCGTGAACAGCCACATCCTCTCCGAGCTCGAGGGTTTCTGCAGCAGGGTCGCGATCCTCCTCCAGGGTTCGGTGGTCCGACAGGGCACCGTCGATTCGCTCACGCGGGAGAGCTGCCGTCACGAGATCACCGTGCAGGAATCCCCCCAACGCATCGGCGTCATCGACGGCACCTCCATCGCGCCGGCCTCCGACGGGGCCTCCAGGCTGACCCTGAACACCATGGACCCCCGGGAGGTCCAGCCGGTGATCGACCAGCTTCGTTCCCGCGGGCTCACCATCCTCGAGGTCGTGCAGGCCCGCGATTCGCTCGAGGATCTCTTCATGAATTCGGTGACCGATGCCTCGACGGGCCAGGCGCCTCGTCCCGGGGCGGCCTCGCCGATCCCGTCCCCTCCTCCGCCTCCTCCGCCTCCTCCGCCGAGCGACGGCGATCCAGCGGGAAGGAGCGGTTCGTCATGATCCAGACCCTGGCCCTGCTCCATGCCGCCTACCGGGAGCTGAACGCCCGCAAGCTCTTCTGGATCACCCTCGGGCTCTCCGGGCTCGTGATCGCGGCGATGGCCTCCATCGGGCTGAACGAGCAGGGTCTGAGCGTCCTCTGGTGGCAGTTCGACCTCGCGTTGCTCAACACCCAGTTCATGCCGGTCGATGTCTTCTACAAGATGATCTTCGCGGAGCTGGTGGTTCCCTACTGGCTGGCCTGGATCGCCACCATCCTCGGCCTGGTCTCGACCTCCTCGATCTTCCCGGACATGGTCAGTGGCGGGTCCATCGACGTGCTGCTCTCGAAGCCGATCAGTCGGTCGAGGCTCTTCCTCACCCGCTACCTCACCGGACTGCTGTTCATGACCCTCCAGGTGACGGTCTTCGCGACCCTGGCCTTCCTGGTGATCGGGCTCCGAGGCGGCGCGTGGGAGCCATGGATCTTCATCACCATCCCCCTGGTGGTGCTCTTCTTCTCCTACCTGTTCTGCTTCTGCGCGGTGATGGGGCTTCTCACCCGGTCGACCATCGCCTCGCTCCTGCTGACCCTGCTCTTCTGGTTCTTCATCTTCGGGGTCAACTCCGCCGAGGGCATCACCCTCGCGGGCTCGACCGCGACCGAGATCTCCGCGGAACAGTCGCGCTCGGACCTGGAGGAGGCCGAGGAGGCCGGGGACCCGATCGAGGTGACCGGCCCGCTGTCCGAGCGTCTCGACCGCGACGAGGAGAACCTCGCCACCTGGCGCCTCACCAACTCGGTGTTCTACGGGATCAAGGCGGCCCTGCCGAAGACCGACGAGACCATCGAGCTGCTGGCGAGGCTGCTCCGCGACAACGCGGGAATGGAGGTCGAGGACGATCGCGAGAGTCGCGGCCGCCTGTTCGGCGTGAGCCAGCGGATCAGCATGCGCGAGTTCGAGAAGCGGATCCAGTCCAAGCGTGATGCGCGGGGCTACTTCTGGATCATCGGCACCAGCCTGATCTTCGAGTCCCTGGTCCTCCTCTTCGCCTGCTGGCGGTTCTCCCGCCGCGACTTCTGAGCCCGGGCTCAGCCCCTGCCGAGCTCCTCGCTGCGTTCGCGGGCGGCCCGTACCGCCGTGCTCATGGCCTCCCGGATCGCGCCCGCCTCCAGACGTTCGATGCCCGCCGCGGTCGTCCCGCCCTTGCTGGTGACCGTCCCCCGCAACGCCTCGGGATCGCCGTCCCGCCTGAGCAGTTCCGCCGATCCGTGGACCGTCGAGATCACCAGCTCCCGGGCGACCGCGGGATCGAGTCCGTTCTCGATCGCGGCCTCGATCCAGGCTTCGGCGAGCAGGAACAGGTATGCAGGTCCCGAACCGCTGACCGCGGTGACCGCGTGCAGTTCGGATTCACCGACCTCGACGACCCGACCCACCGTTCCCATGAGCTGGATCGCCTCACGCAGGTCATCCCGTCCCGCGTGGGCTCCGATCGCCACCGCGCTGATCCCCGCCCCGACCGCGCACGGGGTGTTGGGCATCGCCCGGACCACCCGGACCCGACCTCCGAAGGCCCGCGCGATCTCGGACGAATCGATGCCGGCCATCACGCTCAGGACCATGGTCGATTCGTCAAGGGATCCGATCGACTTCGCCGCCTCGGCGAACGACTGGGGCTTGACCGCCACCAGCAGGGTCCCGACCCCGGCAAGGTCCCGGGGGGAGTCCGAGACCCGTACGCCTCGTGCACTCCAGTGATCCCTCCGTTCCGGAGAGCGTTCCGCCACCAGGACGCCGGACGGTTCGCACAAGCCATTCTCGAGCATCCCTTCGAGGATGGCTCCACCCATGTTTCCACAGCCGAGGAATCCGATCGTGTGCTGGTTGGTCATCCCGTAAGGCTCGTCCAATCCCCCCAGTTCGTCAAATTCCCATTGGACGTGCTCGAAGCCACCCGAGTACCATGGGCCCGGAGCATCCCCGACCATGATGACGCTTGACTTCGAAGAACCCATCATCGAGATCGAGAAGCAGATCTCCTCCCTGAAGGAACGGGACTCCTCCGATCAGTACGCCGAGGAGATCGCCCAGCTGCAGCAGACCCGCGACCGGGTGATCCAGAAGACCTACGCGTCGCTGTCCCCGTGGCAGACGGTCCGCGTCGCGCGCCACCCGGAGCGTCCGCAGACCGTCGATTACGTCCGAATGATCTGCCGGGACTTCTGCGAGCTTCACGGAGACCGCCACTTCGGCGATGATCCGGCCATCCTCTGCGGATTCGCCCGGATCGGGGCGATGAAGGTCCTGGTCGTCGGCCACAACAAGGGCCGGACCACCGCCGAGAAGATCGCCTGTCACTTCGGCTGTGCGCATCCGGAGGGATACCGCAAGGCCCTGACCAAGATGAGGCTGGCCGAGAAGTTCGGTCTGCCCATCGTCACCTTCGTCGACACCCCCGGCGCCTATCCCGGTCTCGGGTCCGAACAGCGCGGGCAGGCCGAGGCCGTGGCGATGAACCTGAGGGAGATGAGCCGACTCCGGACCCCGATCGTCTCGATCGTGATCGGCGAAGGCGGTTCGGGAGGCGCTCTCGGGATCGGCGTGGGCGACCGGGTGGCCATGCTCGAGCATGCCTGGTACTCGGTGATCTCCCCCGAGGGCTGCGCGGCCATTCTCTGGAAGGAAGCCAACGAGAAGACCAACGAGCTCGCGGCACGGTCGCTCTGCCTGACCGCGCGTGACAACCTCTCCAACGGCCTGATCGACGACATCCTCGACGAGCCGGTGGGGGGGTCCCACCGGGACCCCGCGGGCAGTGCCCGCACCATAGAGACCTGGGTCATCGACCAACTCGGGGAGCTTGCACGGCTCAATCCCGAGACGCTCATCCGAAGGCGCTTCGACAAGTTCCGGAAGATCGGTGCCGTGACCAGCCGGGCGCTTCCCGCGCCGACCGAATCCTGATCCCGTTTGACTCTCCACGCGCTGCTCCGGTACGCTTTGCCGGGCACTGCGGCCGTGTCGCGGTCCTCCGATTCGACGCCCGATCAAGCAGCCTTTCCTTTCAAGGTGACACGCCTGTGGCAAAGAAAAAGACCTCGAGCAAGAAGACCCGATCGAAGAAGGTGACCAAGAAGTCCACCAGGAAGGTGGCCAAGAAGACCACCAGGAAGGCGGCGAAGAAGACCGCCAAGAAGACCGCCAAGAAGACCGCCAAGAAGACGACCAAGAAGACGACCAAGAAGACGACGAAGAAGACCGCCAAGAAGGCCGCCAAGAAGGCGACCAAGAAGACCGCCAAGAAGACCACCAAGAAGACGGCCAAGAAGGCGACCAAGAAGGCGACCAAGAAGACGGCCAAGAAGACGGCCAAGAAGACTGCCAAGAAGACGACCAAGAAGGCCGCCAAGAAGACGGCCAAGAAAGCCGCCAAGAAAGCCACCAAGAAGGTGGTCAAGAAGACGGCCAAGAAGACGGCCAAGAAGAGCGGCAAGCGAAGCCAGGGATCCTCCAGCAGCCGTTCGGTCGCGGCGGTCGCCGCGGCGGCCGAGCCTGATGCCGCCGGCTACGTGATCATCAACGGTCGCAGGGTTCGGATGATCTCCACCAAGGGGCTCACGCTGACCAAGAAGAAGGCGGCTCCCGCCAGCGTCGAGGATGAGACCACCGAGGTCACCGCACCGATCAAGAAGAAGACGAAGATGCCCAAGAAGGAGCTGGACCAGTACCGGGACCTCCTCCTCCAGGAACGGGCTCGGCTGCTCGGCCTGGTCCACGGCATCGAGGACGAGGCGCTCCGTTCAAAGGGCGGCAACCTGTCCAACATGCCGCTCCACATGGCGGACGTGGGCACCGATACCTTCGACCAGGACCTTGCACTGGGCATGGCCGAGACCGAGCGCAAGCTGCTCAACGAGATCAACTCCGCCCTCAAGCGCGTCGAGCAGAAGACCTACGGCATGTGCGAGATGACCGGCAAGCCCATCCCCAAGACCAGGCTCAAGGCCAAGCCCTGGGCCCGCTACACCATCGACGCGGCACGAAAGGTTGAGAGCGGCCTGCATTTCTGATGCCTTCCCCCCCGTCACGGAAACCCGGTTCACTCACCGTTCTCAATCCCGCGTGGAGGTCTCCGGCGGCCTGGGCCACCCTGGTCCTGGTCGCGGTCCTGGGATTCTCACTGGACCTCTGGAGCAAGAGCTGGGCGTTCGAGCACGTCGCCCCGGCCCCGGTGGTGCTCGATCGGGACGAGATCCTGGCCGACCCCGGCTGGCGCCCGCCTCCCCACCAGGGAATGACGGTCCTCCCCTTCGGCCTGCTGGACTTCGACCTGGTCGTGAACCACGGAGCGGTCTTCGGGATCGGCCAGCAGCAGCGCTCGCTCTTCATCGTCTTCACGGTCGTGGCGGTGCTGGTCGCGACCTTCATATTCGCCTTCATGACCCGGGCCACCTCCCACTGGGTGCACGTCGGGATCGCCCTGATCCTCGCCGGGGGCCTGGGCAACCTCTACGACCGCATCGTCTTCGGCGCGGTGCGGGACTTCCTGCACATGACGCCGGGCTGGGACCTCCCGTTCAACTGGAACTGGCCGAACTCGAGCACCGAACTGTTCCCCTGGGTGTTCAACATCGCCGACGTCCTGCTGCTGGCTGGGATGGGCATCCTCATCATCCGAAGCGGACGTGACGCCCCGGATCGTGCCGGCGAAGGTGATTCACCCGTCGAGGAGGACCAGGGCGTCGTCGACACCAATCAGCAGACCTAGGGGCAGGGGGTCCTCCAGCGCTTCGGGATCGTGGGCCATCGACAGGTCGAAGGGGCCCACCGCGGTCCGGCGGATCGCGAGACAGTGCCCGCCGGTTCCGAGGGCCTCCCCCAGCATGCGGGCCAGGCTCCGCACGTAGAAGCCCTTGTCCACGTGGAGCTCGAGCTCGAGCTCCGGCCATCGGTACTCGAGGACCTCCACCGAATGCGCGGTGACTTGCCGGGGAGCCACCGGTACCGGTCGGCCCTGCCGAGCGAGCTGATAGGCCCTCCTTCCCCCGACCTTCATCGCGCTGTACGCCGGCGGTGGTTGCAGGTGCGTGCCCCGCATGCCCTCGAGGGCGCCCTCGATGCGGTCGAGGTCCGGCGGATCGTCGGTCGCGACCTCGACACGATCGGCCTCCCGGTCGTCGGTCTCGGTGAACGCCCCGAGGTCGATCCTGGTCCGATACCGCTTGGTGGTGTCCATGACCCGCGAGATCGACTTGGTGGCCCGACCCACCGCCGCCACCAGCACGCCGGTCGCCAGCGGGTCCAGCGTGCCGGCATGACCGGTCTTCACCCCACCGGCTTTTCGCCTCAGAATGGCGATCGCGGTCATCGAGGACAGTCCCTCCGGCTTGTCCAGGACGATGAAACCGCTGGTTTTCGGTTTGGAGTTGTCGGCTCCTGCCATGCCGCTACACTAACGACCTCGACGGGACAGGTGTCCGAGCGGCTGAAGGAGCGGCACTGGAAATGCCGTGTGCGGTTTTTCCGTACCGTGGGTTCGAATCCCACCCTGTCCGCTTTCACGGGCTGTAGCGCAGCTTGGTAGCGCGCTTCACTGGGGGTGAAGAGGTCGCAGGTTCAAATCCTGTCAGCCCGATCGGGCGACTCCGGAAGGAGTCGCCCTTTTTCTATGTCCGCACCCATTCGGTCCCTGCATCCTCCATCCAACCCGGGCGACCTCGAGGCTTCCCGTGATGATCGCGACCGGGCCGACCCTGGTCCCGGTCCGTCCCCCCTGGAACCGCCTGGACCTCCCAACGATTCCGGTATGCTGCACCGAGGCTGTCCCGCCCCGGTCCGGCGGTGTCCAGGCACCCTCCGAGCGTGGCCTCGGTCGAGCCGACCGGGGACACTCCGCGCGCTCGCACCTCTGCTCCCGGCCACGGAACGTCCCGGCATGTCCCACAACGGATCCAATCCCGATGCGCACGTGTTCCGGGGCATGGCCCTGCTCCTCGGTGCGGTGTGCTCGTTGGTGCTGGCGGGGATCTGCCTCTTCGGCTTCCTCGCGTCCTTCGAACCCACCACCAACGCGCTGGCCTTCCGGATCGGCTACGGGGTGGCGGGGGTCGTCCTGCTCGGTCTCACGGCGATCCTGCTGCCCGCCGGCATTCGCGCGTTCCAGACCCCCCGTGGTTGAACCGGTCGAACCGGTTGAACAGCCTTTCCGGTCCACCAGCGGGGATATTCGGTAATTTCACCCGATCATGGGTGAAATAGTGACTCACCCCGCGCGTTCCCGATAATGGAGAGGCCCATGCCTGACGTCACCCCCTCCATTCCAGACCGTGGACCCAACCGGGTGCCACTCGTGGCCCGGCTCCCGGCGGTTGCATTCGTCCTCGGCCTGGCGGCGAGCCTCCACGGGCAGTCGATCGGCGGGCTCTCCGCACCCGACCTGCAGTTCTTCGAGTCCAAGGTCCGGCCCCTGCTGATCAAGCACTGCTACCAGTGCCACGCCTCGGAAGGAGGGCGGATCCGTGGCGGGCTCGTCCTGGACTCCCGGGAGGGTTGGATGCTCGGTGGGATCTCCGGACCCGCGGTGGTCCCCGGCGATCCGGATTCCAGCCTGCTGATCGAGGCGGTTCGCGGGGAGGACCCCGATTTCCAGATGCCTCCGAACCGCAAGCTCGGCGAGGCCGAGGTCGCCATCTTCGAGGAATGGGTACGGCGGGGCGCCCCCGATCCGAGGATCCCCGATCCGGATGCCTCCAACGCCACCCCCGTTCCCGGTGGGGGGGTTCCCAAGGAGGCCGGGGAGGATCACTGGGCGTTCGCTCCGGTCCGGTCGCCGGACCCTCCCCGGGTCGAGGATCCGCGCTGGTGCACCAACGAGATCGACGCATTCATCCTCGCGGGGCTCGAGGCCGACGGACTCAAGCCCGCGGCCCGGGCGAGCAAGACCGCCCTGATCCGCCGCCTGAGCTTCGACCTTCGGGGTCACCAGCCCAGCCCCGAGGAGGTCGAGGACTTCCTCGCGGACCGCTCCGATCAGGCCTGGTCCGCACTGGTCGACCGTTTCCTGGCCTCCCCCGCCTTCGGCGAACGCTGGGGTCGGCACTGGCTGGACGTCGCCCGCTTCGCGGAATCGAGCGGGAAGGAGCAGGACGTCCCGTATCCTCACGCATGGCGATATCGCGACTGGGTCATCCGGGCCATCAACGAGGACCTTCCCTACGACCAGTTCCTTCGGATGCAACTCGCCGGGGACCTCCTCGGCGGTCGCACCCGGGAGGAGGTCGGCTCGAATCTGGTCGCGACCGGGTACCTGGCGGTGGGACCGAAGAGCCATCGGGAGCGGCAGCGAAGGCAGTTCGAGCTCGACGTCGCGGACGAGCAGATCGACACGATCACCCAGGGCATGCTCGGACTGACCGTGTCCTGTGCCCGCTGCCATGACCACAAGTACGATCCCGTCAGCCAGCAGGACTACTACCAGCTCGCGGGCATCATGATGTCGAGCGAGACCCTCTTCGGCGGCTACGGCACGCGCAGCGGGATGCAGTCCGACCTCATCGACCTCGCGCGGTCCGACTCGATCGGTGGCGGCCTGTCCATTCCCGCCGGTCTCTACGCCCGACTGCTCGATCAGCATGACGGACTCGGTTCCCAGATCTCGGAGCTCGAATCGCGTCGCGCCTCGGGGGACGTCACGGAATCCGAGTATCGGCAGAGAATGAGGACCCTTCGGCAGCGTCAGGCCCCGGTCGAGGAGGTGCTCGCGCGCTTCGACGAGGGTGGCGCACCCACCTCGCTCAACAAGGTCGCGATGGGCATCCGGGACGACGTCGCCCCCGCGGATGCAAGACTCCTGATCCGTGGTGAACTCGACAATCCCGCCGAGACCGTTCCTCGCGGGGTGCCCCCGATCGCCGACCTCCGCGACCCCATCCTCATCGAGGAGGGGAGCGGTCGACTCGAGCTCGCGAACTGGATCGCCTCCGAGGGGAATCCCCTGACCGCACGGGTCATGAGCAACCGGATCTGGCTGCATCTCTTCGGATCAGGCATCGTCGCCACCACCGAGAACTTCGGACTGGAGGGTGCACCGCCCTCCCACCCGGCGCTGCTCGATCACCTCGCCACCCGGTTCCTGGCGCACGACTGGTCGGTGAAGAACCTGGTCCGCGAGATCGTGCATTCCAGCGCCTACCGGATGGCCACCGACGAGCACCCCGCCGGGCTTCGTGTCGATCCCGACAACGCCAGGTACTGGCGCATGAGCCCATACCGCCTGGAAGGGGAGGCGATCCGGGATGCCATCCTCTACGCCGCCGGGACCATCGAGCTCGGTGCCCCCGGTGGGTCCAGGGTGTCATGGCTCCCGGGCCGGGTCCCGAACGACGAGTACCTCGTCGAGGCGATGCTCTCGTCGGATTCGCGATCGATCTACCTGCCCCAGATGCGCACCCTCTCCGCCGTGATCCTGGAGACCTTCGACGGCCCGGAGAGTTCGTTCGTGACCGGCGATCGGGACGAGACGAACGTGCCCTCCCAGGCCCTTCTGATGCTGAACAGCGACTGGGTGACCCGACAGGCCGACGAGATGGCCTCGATGCTGCTCTCGCTGGACGTCGATGATCGTCGCCGCCAGGAGATCGCGTTCCTCCGGACCCTCGGGAGGCCGCCCACCTCGCTGGAGCGATCCGCCATACGCCGGTTCTTCGCCGACTTCGGTGCGCTGCTCGACGACGGGGAGGCCATCGACGACCAGCGTGGCCAGCAGGCCCGCGATCGGGTTCGACGCCGGAACCAGCGTCGCCGCGGACTCGCGGAAGCCCCCGAGACCCCCCTCGAACGACATGGCGGAACTGCTCGCGACCAGGCCCGCCTGATCGCGTGGAGCGCGCTCTGCCAGTCCATCTTCGCCAGCGCCGAATTCAGGTACCTCGATTGATGGAGGCTGTGCATGACGCCATCTGACCACGGATTCTGCTCGAATCGGATCACCACGATGTCACGACGCGAGATGCTGAAGGGAGTCTCGTGCGGCTTCGGCATGCTGGCCTTCGCGGGGATCGCACAGTCGGTGTGCGCCAGGCACGCGACGCCTCCCAATCCCCTCGCCCCGAAGGATCCGCACTTCGCGCCGCGGGCCAAGACCGTCATCTTCCTCTGCATGTCCGGAGGACCCAGCCACCTCGACATGTTCGACTACAAGCCCAAGCTCGTCGCCGACGACGGCAAGGCGTTGTCGACCGGACGCCGACGCGGTGCACGATTGATGGGTTCCCCCTTCAAGTTCACCCCGCGGGGCGAGAGCGGGATCCAGTTCAGCGAGCTGGTCCCGAACATAGGCTCGCATGCTGACAAGATCACCATGCTGAAGGGCATGCACACCGACATTCCCGCCCATGCCCAGGCCCAGGTGCAGATGCACACCGGTTCCTTCCAGTTCGTCCGGCCCTCGATGGGCGCCTGGACCCTCTACGGACTCGGCACCGAAAACGAGAACCTTCCCGGCTTCGTGACCATCGGTCCCAATCGGGGCAACGGGGGTGCACAGAAGTACGGCAGCGCGTTCCTCCCCGCGGTCACCCAGGGAACCCCCATTCCGGTGACGAACGGCAATCGACCCGCCACGGTGGAGAACCTCTCGCGAGCCAGGTTCTCCCGGTCGGCCCAGAGGAAGCAGATCGACCTCATCCAGAGGCTGAACGAATCGGCCTTGCGGCGCAGCGGCGATCCCGACGGGATCAACGGCGTCATCCAGAGCTACGAACTCGCCTTCCGGATGCAGGACACCCTTCCCGCGGTGCTGGACGTCGGCGGCGCCGATGCGCGGACCCGGGAGCTCTACGGGCTCGACGAGGAGCCCACCGCCCGGTTCGGCCGGCAGTGCCTCATGGCCAGGCGGATGGCCGAGTCCGGCGTGCGCTTCATCGAGGTGACCGCTTCCGGGTGGGACCACCATCGCAACCTGCGCCAGTCGATGCTCGACAGCTGCACGGGGATCGACAAGCCCATCGCCGGGCTGCTCACCGACCTCGAGCAGCGGGGGATGCTCGATGACACCCTGGTCCTGTACGGGGGTGAGTTCGGTCGTACCCCGGACGCCCAGAATGGTGATGGCCGCGACCACAACGCCAAGGGATTCACGATGTGGATGGCCGGCGGGGGGGTCAAGGGTGGATTCGAGTACGGGGCGACCGACGACTACGGGGCCGAGGCCGTCGACGGTCGCGTCCACATCCACGACTGGCACGCCACCATCCTGCACCTGCTGGGCCTCGACCACGAGCGGCTCACCTACAACCATGCGGGCAGGGACTTCCGGCTCACCGACGTGCACGGAAACGTCGTGCGCGACATCCTGGCCTGACCGGCCATCCCGTCACGACCGCGCCCGATCGTTCGTCACTTCCGGATGCTTCCCGCGACCTTGAACACGACTTCCTGTTCACCGGGAATCGAGGTCTGGACCACGACCTTGCCCTTGATGGCCCCGGAGTTGGCCCCGGTGTTGCCCATCAGCGTGATGTCGTAGCTGCTGCCTCGCGACTCCGGTATCGGCTCGACCCGGACCTGCATGTCGATGTTCCCGGAGTCCACGACGCGGGCACTGGTGATCTCGAATGGTGATTCATCCTCACTGCTGACCCGGATCGTCTTCCGGAAGGTGTGGTTCTGGGGCAGTACCAGCAGCCGGAACATCGAGTCGCTGGCCCTGAAGGAACCCTGCACGTTGGCATTCACCCCGATGGTCAGGTTGCTGGCCCGCGAGGCTCCGGGGGTCTCGCCGCGCACCGTGCCCTGGATGCGTATCGACCCGGTGTACCAACCCCAGTCCAGGTCGGAATCGAGCCGGACCGTCATCTTCCACTCGCGCAAGTCCCCCGTCGTCCCGGGGACCGGTTCGATCGACTGGCTGAGGTCGCCCTTGAGGTCGCCCAGGATCGTCACCTTGTCCATCTCGTAGTTCGGGATGCCCGAGGTCAGCGTGACGACCCGCGTCGCTCCCGAGCCCAGCTGGACCTTGCCGAAGGAGAGCGAGCGCGGGTTCGCCTTGAGCGTCGGGATCACGTCCGCCCGGATCTCGATCTCGCGGCGGGGCTTCGAGGCATCGTTCGTGAACACGATGACCTTCTTCGACTGCTTGCCACTCCCGGTGGGCTTGAAGGTCAGCTCGATCGTGTCTCCCTCCCCGGGTGCGAAGAGGGTCTTGTCCAGCTTGGTGGTGGTGCATCCGCAGGTCGGCTGCACCTTGATGACCTCAAGCGTGGCGTTTCCGTTGTTGACGAACCTGAAGCTCGCCTTCCGGGACTCGTAGTCGGGAAATCGTCCGAAGTCCATGACCGGCTCGGCCATGTAGAGGGACGGGCCGCTCACCGTGGCTGCCGGCACCGAGTCCCCACCGGGCTGGCTTTCGCCACTCTTGCCGCATCCCGTCACCGTGAGGAGGCTCGTGATCAGACCTGCGTGAACGATGTATCTCATGATGATCATGTTCGAGTTCATCCAGTGGATTCAGATGTGTCCTTGACCTGTAACGACATGATACATCTGATGGCACGCCGAACCACGGACAAGGGGCAAGTCCGGGAAAACAACAAACCGCGGCGGCCCGGTGAGACCGGGCCGCCGCGTTCACGGTGTTCCTGCCGGAGGGTTTGGCACGCCTCCGGCGGGCCGTGGGACCTCACTCATCAACGTCGGTCGTCAGAGCATCGAGCTCATCTGTCCGGCGTTACCGGTCCAGGCGCATCCCTTTACGAATCCAAGGGGGTTCTGGCCGAGGTTCGGCATCCCCTGGCTCAGCTGCATGCCCGTCAGCGGGCACACGCCACCGAGGACCTTCGCGAAGGGATTCGCGTAGGGCGCGTTGGCGCCGAAATGGACGCCGCCGCCGGGGAAGGCTGCCTTCCAACCCGCACCGTACCCTCCCAGGCTGGCCTGTGGCATGCCCTGGAAGACGGGGGTGCTGAGAGTGTTGAGGGTGTTGCCGTCCAGCGGGACCTGGACCTGGTTCTTGATGCCCTTGCAGAGCACGATCAGGCTGATGACCTGGCCGATCTTCGCGACATCAAGTTCCTGGCGAAGCGTGGCGATGTTCGCCTGCTTGCCGTTGATCCCGAGGATCAGGTCGTTGGGCTCGAGTCCCGCATAGAAGGCCGCGCTCCCCGGCAGAACCTCGCTGACCACGCAGACGTTGCGTGCGTCGACCGCGAGGTTGTGCGCGAGGTCCGGACTGACCGGCCGCACGGTGATCCCCAGGAAGGGCTTCGGGTTCATGCCGATCCCGCCGGTGACCTGGTAGTTCGACACGGCCTCGGCAGGGATCTGGACCTTGTCCAGGAGCATCCCGTTCAGGTCCCTGATCTCGACCATTCCGTTCGGTGCGACCTTCACCGCATCGGACGGAAGTACCTGACCATTCAGGGAGACGACCGGGGTCGAACCCTTGGTACCCGCGATTTCGACGTCGAAGATGTTTTCACCGGCAACCCCGGGGGAGTTCCAGGTGCATTCGAGCCGGCGGGTGATCTTGAAATCGCCCGAGCCGTCGATGGTGGTCGTGGAGGCCACGCAGTTGACGGTGCAGATTCCGTTCTCGATGCAGTTGGAGAGATCCTTGAAGTCGGTGGTCTTGGTGTTCATTCCCTTGACGGGTTCAGTGTTGATGGTGGAAATAGTCATGGTGCTTTCCTTTCAGCCTCGGGTCTCCCGCACGGTGGTGCGGTCCGGGCCGTCCTTGGTACGGACGTCCAGGCAGGTTGTTTCCCATCCGGGGCAAGTGACGCAAAGAGGCAAAACCGGTGTCGCCAATCGCCCCCCCGTACCTCGTGGCCCGGCTAGCATGCGAGCATGCATCACCTACTTGCAACGTCGCTCACCGCGCTCACCACCACCCTGCTGCCGGTCGGTCCCGACGACCCCGCGAAGCCCGTTCCCGAAGTGGTGCTCCGGGCCGAGCCGGTGACCACCGTCCACTCCATCGAACTCGACGGGCAGGCCGTGGAGTACGAGGCGATCGCGGGCACCCTGCCCCTGTTCGACGAGAAGGACGGTTCGGTGGAGGCGGAGATCTTCCACATCGCCTATCTCAGGCGGGACGTGGATCCCGGGACACGGCCCCTGATCTTCCTGTTCAACGGGGGACCCGGTTCCTCCAGCGTGTGGCTGCACATGGGGGCCTTCGGTCCCGTGCGGGTCCTCACCGGGGATGCCGGTTCCCTTCGGCCTCCGCCCTGGTCCACGGCGCCCAACGAGGGATGCCTGCTCGACGTCGCCGACATGGTGTTCATCGATCCCGTCTCGACGGGGTTCAGCCGGATGGCCGAAGGGGGGGCGCACGAGGACTTCCACGGACTCGAGCAGGACGCCGAATCCGTGGCCAGATTCATCCGGCTCTTCATCACCCGGCACGACCGATGGCAGAGCCCCAAGTACATCGGTGGTGAGTCCTACGGGACGATCCGGTCCGCGGCGCTCGTCGAGAAGCTGCAGGACGGGCAGGGCATCTACCTGAACGGGGTGCTGCTGGTCTCGAGCATCCTCGACTTCGGCACCGTACGGACCTCGGGCGGGAACGACCTGCCCTACTGCCTGTTCCTGCCCACCTACGCCGCGACCGCCTGGGAGCACGGGCTGCTGGATCGGGGACGATTCCCCGACCTCCCCTCCGCGGTGGCCGCGGCCGAGTCCTACGCGATCGAACGCTACCTGCCCCGCCTGGCGATGGGCACCTCGCTCGATCCCACGCTCCGGCAGCAGACGGTCGAGGAACTCGCCGGGCTCACGGGGCTCGATCGGGACCTCATCGACCGGGCCGACCTCAGGGTCGGTCCTTCGCGGTTCCGGAAGGAGCTGCTCGCGGACCGGGGGGAGGTCGTGGGACGTTTCGACTCGCGGTTCCTCGGTCCGGTGATGGATCCCATGACGACCCGGCCCGAGTACGACCCCAGCTACACCGCCATCGTCGGGCCCTACACCTCGACCCTCAACCACTACGTCCGCACCGTGCTGGGGTATCGCAGCGACCTGCCCTACGAGATCCTCACCGGCAAGGTCTGGCCCTGGGACTACTCGGGGTTCGAGAACCGATACGTCGCGGTGGCCGATCGACTGAAGCGCTCCATGGTCAAGAATCCGAGCCTCGGGGTGTTCATCGCAAGCGGGTACTTCGACCTGGCGACACCCCACTTCGCCACCGACTACGTGGTCGATCACATGGAACTCTCGCGTGACTTCCTCGATCACCTCGAGGTCGAGTACTACCCTGCCGGCCACATGATGTACCTCAACGACGCACTTCGCGTGAAGCTCTCCATGGACGTGCGATCATGGATCGAGAAGACTAGGAACACCGTCCCCTGAGACCGGGCCGAACTTCCACGCCTTCCGGTCCGGCCTGCACGCTCCGGCCCGGCCCGGTTCATCCCGGCTCGAGAGCGGTCGGTCCGGGCGATGCACCTGCAGGTGACTGGTTTGAGGCTGAATTGGTGTCCTGGGATCCCTGAAGGATGCAGACCCCCGCCTTGAGCTCAGGAAGGGCGCTCCGTCCCCCGTTGACGACCCTCACGGCCTTCTTTCCCGAGCCGCGGAACCCTCCTCAAATCCTCTGAATCCACGGGTTCAGGCGACTTTTGACTTCTCCCGTATCCACCCCGGGGTATTCTTAGGGAACTCAAATCCCCCACGATCCGTAGACGATACCGATCGGACTTCGAACGCCTCCCGTGGCCCCCCCCGGGTGACCTCACCATCCCCAGCTGGAATCAAAGCATGAACTACAAGAACCTTCTTCTGGCGACCACCCTCTCCGCGCTGGTCACCGGTTCCCTCGGCGCCCAGAACGTACAGATCGACACCACCCGCGTGGCCAGCGGGCTGAACTACCCGGTGGTGGTCCAGCACGCGCCCGGGGACGCCGATCGACTGTTCATCAGCGAGAAGCGGGGGAGGATCAAGATCCTCGACCTCACCACGAACCAGGTGCTTCCCACTCCCTTCCTCGACATCGACAACCTCATCGCCGGGGCGACGTCCCTCAGCGACGAACGAGGCCTCCTCGGCATCGCGTTCCACCCCGACTTCGCGTCCAATGGCTACTACTTCGTCTACTACACGAACAGCAGCAGCGACACCAGGGTCGTGCGATACACCGTCTCGAGCAGCAACCCCAACCTGACCAACTACTCGTCGGCCAAGACGATCCTCTCGATCAACCAGCCCTACTCGAACCACAACGGTGGCGCCATCGAGTTCGACTGCGACGGCTACCTCCTCATCGCCACCGGCGATGGTGGTCTCTACAACGACCCCGGCAATCGTTCACAGGACGTCACCAACCAGCTGCTGGGCAAGATCCTGCGCCTGGACATCGACGTGCCCGACTCCGTCCCCTACGGGATTCCCCAGGACAACCCCTTCGTCGGCGGGACCGGTGACGACGAGATCCTCCACTACGGGCTTCGCAATCCCTGGAAGATCGACGTCGACCCCGTGACCTGCGAGATCTACATAGGCGACGTCGGCCAGAACGCCCGCGAGGAGATCAACGTCGCCGCCCCCCTCGAGCGCGGCCTGAACTACGGCTGGCGCTGCATGGAGGGCAATGGAAACACCGGGCTCTCGGGTTGCACGGCCTTCAGTCCCACGCTCGTTGATCCCGTCTTCGAATACAACCAGTCCGGTTCCACCGGCTACAGCGTGACCGGCGGCGTGGTCTACCGCGGATGCGCCATCCCGGAGCTCGACGGCACCTACTTCTTCGCGGACTACGCGACGGGGAACATCTGGAGCTTCGTCTACAACGGCGCGGGCGGCTACACCGGCTACCAGAACCGAAACGAGCTCGAGACCTCCCTCGAGGGATACGGCGTCGACAACATCGCCTCCTTCGGCAAGGATGCGAACGGCGAGGTCTACATCGTCGACCAGAACGGTGGGGAGATCTTCAAGATCGTCAAGGCAAGCGGCGATGCGCCCTGCTTCGCCTACCCGATCGGCGACATCAACCAGGACTGCCTGGTCAACGGCCAGGACCTCGCCCAGGTCCTTGCCAACTGGAACTCCACCAGCCATCCCAACATCGACCTCAACAACGATGGAATCGTCAACGGATCGGATCTCTCCTTCATCCTGTCCTACTGGAACAGGACCTGCGATTGATCCAGGTCTCGATTTCACCCGAACGCTCCACGACGGCCCGGCCCCTGCCGGGCCGTCGTTGCCTTCCGTGACCGGGTATGCTCTGCTCACAGCCGATGAGCACCCAGAGCGCACCCCAATCTTCTGACAAGCCCGCCGAACGAACCTCTGCCGGCTGGTCCCAGCGGTCCGGACCCAGCGGGACCGCCGCCCTGGTCCTGGCCGCCCTCGGAGTCGCGTTCGGGGACATCGGGACCAGTCCGCTGTACGCGATCAAGGCGTGTTTCAGCAAGACCTACGGCCTCCAGCCCGAACCCGCCGAGGTGCTCGGGTTGCTTTCCCTGGTGTTCTGGTCGCTCTTCCTCGTGGTCAGCTGCAAGTACGTCCTCCTCATGCTCCTCATAGACAGCCGTGGGGAAGGGGGGATCTGCGCGATGCTGGACCGCATCCGCAACGAGCGATTGCCGAAGCACTGGCGATTCTTCGCCTTCTCGGCGACGGTCCTCGGAGCGGCACTCCTCTTCGGTGACGGCGTCATCACCCCGGCCATCTCGGTCCTCTCTGCGTTGGAGGGCCTTGCCTTCCATTCCGCCCAGCTCGAGCGGTACATCATGCCGGTCTCGGTGGTGGTCCTGGCGATCCTGTTCCTCGTGCAGCGGTTCGGAACCGGTCGGGTCGGGGTGGTGTTCGCCCCCATCATGGTGGTCTGGTTCCTGTCCATCGCGATCCTCGGGGCCATCGCCATCTCCGAGAAGCCCGAGGTCCTCGCGGCCCTGAATCCCGCCTACGCGATCTCCTTCATCAGGGCCCACTCCGGGGAGGCGTTCGTGGTGCTCGGTGCGGTGGTGCTCGTGGTCACCGGCTGCGAAGCGCTCTACGCGGACCTGGGCCACTTCGGTCGCAAGGCGATCCGCATCGGTTGGTTCACCCTGGTGCTGCCCAGCCTGCTGCTGTGCTACTTCGGCCAGGGAGCCGCCATCCTCGTGGATCCTTCCGCGAGGGACAGCCCGTTCTTCTCGATCGTTCCCACCCAGCTGCTCTGGCCGATGATCATCCTCTCGACGATGGCGGCGGTCATCGCCTCCCAGGCGATCATCTCCGGCCTCTTCTCGCTGACTCGACAGGCGTCGAACCTCGGCCTGCTTCCCCCCCTCAAGGTCATCCATACCTCCACGAGCCAGAAGGGCCAGATCTTCGTCCCGGTGGTGAATGTGTTCCTCATGACCTGCTGCATCATCCTCGTGGTGGTGTTCCACAAGTCCGACGCCCTTGCTTCAGCCTACGGGATCGCGGTCACCGGACTTATGGTGCTTTCCACACTGATGTTCATGGTCGTGACCAGGTCGGTCCTCCGCTGGCCCTTCCTCGTGGTCCTGGGTCTCGGATCCTGCTTCCTGCTGATCGACCTCATCTTCTTCTCCGCGAACGTCCTCAAGATCAAGGACGGGGGCTGGGTCCCCCTGGTGATCGCCACCGTCTTCACCGCGATCATGTCCACCTGGTTGCGGGGATCGATACTCATCAACCGGCAGCATCGGATCAAGTCGATCAGCTTCACCTCCTTCAAGGGGCTCTGGGGGGATCGCGAGCTCAAGCGCGTTCCCGGGGTGGGTGTCTTCCTGACCACCTCCCGGATCGGGGTGCCGCCCTCGCTGACCACCATCTACCGCAACTTCAAGGTCCTGCCCGAGAAGGTGGTGCTCCTCAGCATCCAGATCGAGGAGGTCCCCTACATCGGGATCCACCGGAACATCCGGGTCTACCAGATGCCAGGGGACTTCTACCACGTCACCGTGCGCCGGGGCTACCTCGACGAGGTGAACGTGCCCGAGATCATGGAACGTGCGCTCACGCAGGGTCTGGACATCGATCCCGACCTGATCACCTACTACGTCCGCCAGCTGATCATCGATACCTCGGCGAACCGACGCATGATCCGCTGGAGGCGCAGGCTCTTCCAGTTCCTGCTGCGCAACCAGTGGCCCGCGGTGTGGGCGTTCCACCTTCCGCCCCATCGCACCATGGCCGTGGGGATCGTGGTCCGACTGTAGTCGGCCGGGTGCGCGCCGGGAGGCTACCATGCGACCCATGAACATCCATACCTCAATCCCCTGTACCCTCGTCCTGCTCTCGCTGGTGACGGCCCACGCCGGAACCAACGACGCGACGCCGGCCCCAGAGGCTGGACAGCAGGGGGTGCCCTCCTCGACGGCGCGCTCCAATGGCTCGGTACTGGCGGATCCCGGCAGGTACGACCTCGGCGACATCGAACCCGGTTCCGAACACTCGAGGGAGTTCCTGCTCCGGAACCTCACCCAGGCACCGGTACGCGTCAAGGCGGCGATCCCCACCTGCCGCTGCACCACGACCACCGACATCTCGGGGAACGTCATCCCCGCGGGGGGGACGCTCCCCTTCACCGCGATCCTGACCGCTCCGACCACCCCCGGGGTGAAGAATGCCAAGGTCCAGATCACCTTCGATGGCAACGCGCGCCCCCTGGTGCTCGAGATCGAGGGCGACGTGACGATGCCGATCAAGGCCACGCCTCCCTACGTGGGCGGCCCGAAGGGCGACCAGATGTCCGGCCTGGTCACGATCCGGTCCATCGACCGCCGACCATTCAGGGTCCTCGCCAGCGGAGGCGCACCTCCCGTGTTTCCGCAGGGGGACGCCTCCGAACAGCCCCGGGACTCGTACACGCTCCGCTGGGACATCGCACGCATCCGTGACCTGCCCCGGCACATCTGGTGGGTGGTGTTCACGGACCATCCCGACTGTCCGGTGCTTCCCCTCCGGATCCGCAACGCCGCCACCGGCTCCCGCGCGGACATGGAGCGATACGAACGCCACTGGCGATTCGACGAGTCGCTGGTGAACGCCCAGCGGATCGCGCCGGGGGAGTCCGTCACCCTGGAACTGGTCATCAAGCACTACAACCCACGGGCCCGGGGTGCGGTCCAGAAGCCCAGCTGGGGAGTGGTCAAGTCACTGCGCTCACGGTCCACCGATCTCGACCTCCGGCTGGTCGGTTCCTCGCCCAGCTCCGCGGAGGAGGTTCGCGTCACGTTCACGGCCACGCCCGCGCCCGGCCGCACGGGTCCGCTGGAAGCCCTCCTGGAGCTCGAGACCGAGACCGGGAGTGCGACCTGCCAGTTCCTCGCACTGGTGGGCGAACCCGCGTCCGAGTGAACCGAGACTCCGACCATGCCCGAACCGCCCTCCGAACCGCCCCTCGTCCACCTCGCGATCGAAACCTCCCAGCGGGAGGGAGGTATCGCGCTGCAACTCGACGACGGGCGGGTTCTCGAGCGGACCTTCCCCTGCGGTGGTCGCGAAACGGACCTGCTGGTCCCCTCGATCGACGCCCTCGTGGAGGAGGGTGGGATCGCGCCGTCCCGACTCGAGCTGGTCTCCGTCTCGATCGGGCCGGGAAGCTTCACCGGCCTGCGCATCGCGGTCAGCACGGCGAAGGCCCTCGCCCGGGGAACGGGGTGCGCCCTCGTCCCGGTACCGAGCGCCTGGGTCGTGGCCGAGCGGTGGTTCCACGATTCAGGTGACCGAGGATCGGTACTCGTGGCCAGCGCCGCCAAGGGAACGGCTTGCTGGCTCACCCGACTTGATCGTTCGGACGACGGCCTGGTCCAGGCCCGGCCAGCCGGCCTCTTCACCGTGCAGCCCCCCACGGAAGAGGTCATGACGCTCTGTGACGGGGCATGGATCCTCGCCGACGACCACGCGCCGGAAGGCTTCCTCGAGGCCTGCTCGGGGCATTCGCGCGGGCATGACCAGCCAGGGCCATCAGCCCGGGCCTGCCTGGCCGCGGGGCAGCAGGTTCTTGCCCGGACCGGTCCGGTCCCGGCCGCACGGCTCGAGCCCCTCTACCCCCGCGAGCCCGAGGCGGTCACGCTCTGGCGGAAGCGCCATTCCTGAGCGTTTTCCCGGGAAGCTCCCAGAAGGCGCCAAACCCGACCCCCGGTCCTGACGATAGGCAGGATCAACGAGGTGGTGGGTCGGGATGCCCGTCGCTCCGATAACCGGAAATGCCCGTGGCATTGATCATGCCATCGGGACGCTCGGGAGTACCAGGACGAATGCCACACGCGGACTCCGTGAATCCTCCGGACACGATCGCCCGCCTCCTCGATCGGCTCGATCAACTGCCTTCCCCGAGTGCGGTGGCCACCCGCCTCATCACCCTGCTGGACGATGAATCGGCTTCCTCGCGTGACGTCATCGACCTCGTGTCGACGGACCCCGCGCTGTCTGCGAAGGTCGTGAGCATGTGTGCCCGATCGCCCCGCGGGCGATCACTCGGGATCTCCAGCCTTGATCGTGCGGTGGTGCTGCTCGGTTTCGACGCCGTCCGCTCCGCTGCGCTCTCGGTGCGACTCTTCGAGACGGTGGGGGGGTTTCCTCATGGCGAGCCGCCCGGTCGATCGAACCCCGCCTTCGACCACGACATGTTCTGGCGTCACTGTCTCGCCGTCGGGATCCTCTCGGATCGCATCGCGAGGCTGGTCAGGAAGCCCGCCCCCGCGAACGCGTTCCTCGCAGGACTCCTGCACGACATCGGTCACCTGGGACTTCACGCCGTGGCCCCCGACGTCTTCGCATCCCTCTGCGAGATGGCCGAGGCCCAGTGCACCTCGGTCGATCGCGTCGCTGCCCGGAACCTCGGCCTCGACGGGCGAACCGCTGGTACCCGGATCGCTCGCAGCTGGGGCCTGCCCGCCCCCCTGGTGGAGGTCATCGAACTCGTCGACCAGCCGCTGGATTCGATCTGGTCCTCCCGGTACCCGCTCCTGGTCGCGACCGTCTCCCTCGCCGACGCCCTGGTGGCACGCGACCAGGTCTCGATCGCGGGTCACGGGCTCCGGCTCTCCAGCATCAAGGGCCTCTGCTCCCGCCTGGAGCTTTCCCTCGACGACCTCCTTCGGATGCGGTCACCGGTGCTCGCCGAGGTCGAGTCCCGCGCCGTCGAACTTGGCCTGGAGCCACGACCCACCCCCGATCTCCTACTTGATTCCGTTGCCAGGGCCAATCGATCGGTGGGCCGGTTCGCGGCCGCCTACCGCGACCAGATCACCGAGAACCAGCGCTGCCAGGCCAGTCTCCACAGGCTCAACCACTTCCTGGCCAGAGGGGACCACGACACCCTCCAATCCGCGGTCGCCGCGGTCGCCGCATCCGCCTGCTCGATCATCGCCGGGTCGTCCGCCTGCGTGATCACCCCCGGCACCTCCGCCGGCGACGACCCCCAGATCACCTTCTGCGACGCGGACGACGCGACGTCCGTCGAGTTCCGCGCGGGCATGCCGGCGGACATCGCCCGGGACGTCCTGTCCCGGAACCGTCTCGAGCGATGCGGCGAACCTATTCGGCTGCCCATGCCGGGCGGGGAGTTCGCGGTGCTCGCGCTCGGTCTGCCCGTTGGAAGCGGTTCCCCGGACTTCGTGCCCGACCCCGTCCTCGCGGGGGCATGGTCCAGTACCCTGTCCAGTGCACTCCTCCGGGAACGGAGCCACGAACTCGCGGCGCGCCTGGACCGCGCCGACCGGGCCCTGGCCTCCCAGCGAGACTACATGTCGAGTGCCCGGGCGGCCTCAGCCGTCGCATCCCTCGCCGCCGGCGTCGCCCGACAGATCGACCACCCGCTCTCCGTGATCCGGGAACGCACTGAATTGCTCCGGTCCTGCCTCGGTTCGACCGAACTCGAGCAGTCGGTCGAGGCGATCCACGACGCCTCCCGCCGGGCGATGGAGATCATCCGCGTCCTCACCGAGGCCGTCTCCCCGATCGACGTCAAGGCCGCTGCGGTCGACGTGGGCACGCTGCTCGCGCAGGCCTGCGACGTGGTGTCGCAACGGGCGGGGAATCGCGTCTTCGTCACCGCAGGGTCCGGGCCCGTGGTCGCCCACCTCGATCCCGACCTGCTGAAAAGGGTCCTGGTGGAGGCCATCGAGAACGCCCTCCAGTCCAGCCATGATTCCTCGATCATGCTCTCGTGGCAGTGGGAGCAGGCGAATCTCCAGGTCACTGTCGCCGACAGCGGGCCGGGATTCAGTGCCGAGGCACTCGAGAAGGCCTTCGATCCCTTCTATTCAGGCAATCCGGCCCCGGGTCGAACCGGCCTCGGGCTTTCCGAGGCGCGCCGACTCGTCGAGGCCCACGGGGGTCGGGTCTCGGTCGCGAACCGCCAGGGCTGGAACCGGGGTGGACGGCTCCTGATCGAGCTCCCGGACGCCCGGGTTGCCGCGGGCAAAAAGGTCCTGGTGTAGGACCTTTTGCCCGAGTTGAGTGAAAGCGCGCTCCGATCGTGCCGATGACCCTGCAGTCATCTCTGGAGGATCGAATGAACGACAATTATCCGGACATCCCGAACGAGCCCGACTCCCGCGGCAGCGACGTGCTCCTGATCCACGAAGGGACGCGATCCGCCTGCTCGGAAATGGCTTGGCGCCACCTCGAGGAGATGGGCGTCGAGTGCGGTTCCTGCGAGCAGCTCGAGTCGCGGATCATCGACGGTGGGACCGGCCTGGTCATCATCGACTGCTCGAGTCGTGCGGTCGCGGACACCGACCGGATCCGGACTCTTCGGCCCGGCCTCCCGGTCCTGGCCCTCGTCGACGAATCGTCGATGGAGTCCCTCCAGGACCTGCTCGCCGCCGGCGTGACCGACGTGCACTTCCTCGAATCCGGCGTGGAGACCCTTGGACGGCGCGTGGGTTCCCTGGTCGGTTCCGTGCACGGCACCGACCGCGACTCCATGGTCGAGCGCTCCCTCGAGATTCTTCGCGGACTGTGCTCCACCAACTCCGCGCTCTCGGAACGGGTCACCGACCTGGAGTCCGAACTCGCGGAAGTCGAATCCGATGTGGCCTCCCAGGTCGAGATCGCCACCGTCGTCTCGTCCTTCAAGGCACTCCTCTCCCAGGAGCTTGGGGTGGAGGGCGTGCTCCAGACCGCGCTCGAGTTCATCCTCGGCCGGACCGGACCCACCAACGCCGCGATCTTCCTCGCCGACTCCGAGACCAGCTACTCCCTCGGCGCCTACGTCAACTGCGACTGCCCCCGGGAGAAGGCGGATCCCGTGCTCTGCAAGTTCACGACCGACGTCTGCCACCACGTGGCCGCGCCCGACGATCTGGTGCGCTTCGAGGACATCGACTCGTTCATCCAGGCGGTGGGACCCGAGGCGGAGATCCTCAGGTCCTCCGAGGTCATCGGGATGCCTTGTTCCTCCGACGGGGAGTGCCTCGCGGTGGTGTTCCTCTTCAGGTCCGAATCCGATCCGTTCCCCGAGCAGCTCGCTCCGGTGCTCGATGCGGTGCGGGTGACTCTCGCCGAGCAGCTTGCCACGATCGTCAGCATCCACCACCGGATCGAGGATCACTGGCCCGACGAGCCGACCGACGAGGCTTCGGACTGGGGATTCGGCACGGGGGGCAACAAGGCGGCCTGAGCCCGGAGGCTTACCCGCTCCCCATCGCCTCGACGGAGGCAAGGATCGTCACCCCGCCCCGGACGCGATCACCCACCGCAACCCTGACCTGCGGACCCTCCGCTCCCCGGTCGGGCAGGATGAGCTCGGTGGTCGACCCGAACTTGATCATCCCGAACCGCTGGGCCCTGTCCAGGGTGTCCCCGCTGCTGATCGGGCAGACGATCCGCCTTGCGATCGCACCCGACACCTGCCGCACCCCGAAGGGCTCGCCGGATTCCATGGAGAGCAGGACCAGGTTCGATTCGTTGACCTTCGCGGATTCCTCGGTCCGGGCATCGAGGTACTTCCCCGGGGTGTAGACCAGTCCACGCACCGTCGCCTTGCACGGGGATCGATTCACGTGCACGTCGAGCACGCTCAGGAAGATGCGGATGATCACCGCAGGGCCGTCGACCGCCGGATGCTCCGGAACGCGCTCAATGGCCGAGATCCTGCCGTCCGCCGGGCTCACGAGGTCGGCGGGGTCCCGGGAGGCGGGCCGCCGGCCCAGCGGGTCCCTGAAGAACCAGGCCACCACGAACCAGGGCACCAGCACCAGCATCCCGATCCACCACCAGCCGAGGAGTCCCGAGACCACCAGAACGATCGCCGCCAGCACGCTGGCGGTGAGCCATTCCCTGATTCCGTACGGGGAGAGAGTCACGTCGTTTCGTCGCCGGCGGCTCCGGTCATTCCGTGGCGCGACCGACCACGAAGCCGACCACCAGGAGTGCGAGCAGGAGCCCGATCATCACGCTGACTCCGACGATGGACACGAACCACGCCGCGATCCCGCTGCCACCGGACCCGATCACCGCGGTCGCCATGATGGCCACGACGATCAGTGCCACGCAGGCCGCGATCATGCCGCCGAGCGCCATCCCGCTTCCCGCGCCGTCGTACTCCTCGACGATCATCGGGACGTTCATCGGGGTGTTCCCGATCGCGGCCGCCACGTCCTGGGCGCTTCCCTCGTCCTCCATCCGGCGGAAGATGCCGCTGGCGCTGGAGGGGAGGTCGACGGGGTCGTCGTCCTCGAAGGACTGGTTCATGAGGGCCGCCCCGGCCATCGAATCATCCGATTCCCTGGTCAGGTCCATCATCTTGCTGCCGGAGTCCATGCCGGTGTCGAATCCGAAGTCGTCATCGCCATCCAGCTTGGGGCTCTCCTGGGCGAGTGCGGTATCGAATGCGCTGATGCCCGTCGCCTCGTTGGAGTCCGCGAGGCCGATCGCGCTGCCGCTGGCACTCGCGTCGTCGAGCTCGATCACCGGATCGAACGAGTCCTCGAGGTTGATGGGATCGCCCACGACGGAATCGTCGAGGCCGATGCTGGGGGCGTCGAGGATGATCTGGAGCTGGTCCGCCTTGATCATCACCTCACCCTCCTGCTTGAACTCCTGCAACTTCCCGTCCTGGATCATCTGCTTGACATCATCGACGGACTGTCCCAGCTGCTCAGCTGCTTCTTCCATCGTGAGGAACATCTTCGACATGGTGCAGGCTCCTGAAAGAACGGTGGGGCTTGGTCCGGCCGTCTCGGGAAGGGGGTTCCGGGCCGTGGATCGGGTTCGAGGGACGGTCTCACTATTCGTGCCCGGAGGCCTGAAAGTTCAGGTCGAGCGGCACTGTTATCGAGAATTGGAAGGTACTCCTTGGGGTTGCCGGACGCAACCGATCAGGGCTTCGTCTGGCCCGAAAATCGCCCCTTACGGCCGTTGAGGAACCTTTTCCGCCGCGGACGACCATCGACGGTCACCACCCTGTCGCCAGCTTTCCCACCGTTGGACCCGGTCGTCTCCCGGGCCGGTCGCCTGCCTGGTCCGGACTCGCCCTGCCGGGCCGGTCCCCCGGGATCCCGGCCCCGCTCGATTCCACCCCAGCCCTATCATGAGCCTCGTGCCTGTTGAAAACGGAATCCCCGCCGAACCCCCGGCCCTCGAGCCCCGCGCAACCTCCTCGATCGCCGGGGCGCTCGAGGCGTGGTTCCCCGAGGCGGCCCGCGAGCTGCCCTGGCGCACCCGGCGCTCCGGTTACCACGCCCTGGTCTCCGAGGCGATGCTCCAGCAGACCCAGGTGGCCAGGGTGGTCGATTCGTTCCTCAGGTTCGTCGCGAGGTTTCCAACCGTGGAATCCCTCGCGGAGGCCGACGAGCAGGACGTCCTCGCGCTGTGGCAGGGTCTCGGGTACTACCGACGCGCACGGAACCTCCATGCGGCCGCTCGAATGGTGTGCGACGAGTTCGACGGGGAGGTCCCCGGCCGGGCCGATCTTCTCCTGAAGCTGCCCGGGGTCGGTCGCTACACGGCGGGCGCCATCGCATCGATCGTCAACGGGGAACGGGCACCGATCGTCGACGGGAACGTGGCCAGGGTGCTTTCCCGGCTCGCCAGGTTCCCCGGACGCCCCGGGGAGCGCGCATTCGACCGGTGGTGCTGGTCCCAGTCCGAGGCGATGGTGCTGAGCGCCTCCGACCCGGGCGTGCTCAACGAGGCGATGATGGAGCTCGGAGCGACCGTCTGCACCAAGCATTCCCCGGCCTGTGACCGATGTCCTGCCAGCGCCCACTGTCGCGCGGCGGTGGCGGGGGACCCCCAGGAGTTCCCGACCCCCAAGCCGCCACCCGCCCGCAAGGTCGTCCACCACCACGCCCTGCTGCTCACCCGGACCCACCGAAACCGGTCCGAGGTGTTCCTCCAGCAGCGTCCGGACGAGGGACTCTGGGCCCGCATGTGGCAGCCACCGACCCTGGAGACCGATCGGCGGCTTTCCCTGTCGGAGCTCGGCACCCGCTGGAAGGTGGATCCCCGTTCGATGGACCGGAGCCTCGAGTTCACGCACCGGACCTCCCATCGGGACGTCTGCTTCCACGTCCACGTGACCTCGTCGCGACCCGGGGTCGAGTTGTCCGGTCGCTGGCATCCGGCCGGCAGTCTCGGGGAGATCCCGCTCGCGAACCCGCATGCACGGATGATCAGGGACCTCGCCGGCGGGTCCTGAAGCAGGGGGGGGCTCAGGCGGTTGCGGACTGCGGCGATTCGGCCGCGAGGTTCTCGACCTCGTCGGACTCCTGGTCCCCGGCCTGCTTGCCGGGGTAGGAGATCCTGCCGTGGTAGATCGCGCAGAGGCTCTTGATGATCGAGTCCTCCACGGTGCGCAGTTCCCGGAAGCTGAGGGGGCACTCGTCGTACTGGCCATCCTCCAGCCGCTTTCGGCTCAGCGACCGGACCAGCGTCTCGATGCGGTTGGGAGTGGGTTCACCCATCGCCCGGGTGGCGCTCTCGACGCAGTCGCAGAGCATCAGGATGGCGGCTTCCCTGGTCCGGGGCTTGGGGCCGGGGTAGCGGAACTCGAACTCCTCGACCGCTCCGTCCTGCCCTTCCTCCGCGGCCTTGCTCTGGGCGGCGTGGTAGAAGTACTCGACGAGGGTCGTGCCGTGGTGGCTCTCTATGAAGTGATGCAGCACCCTCGGAAGCCCGTACTCGCGTCCCAGCTCGACGCCATCCTTCACGTGTCCGGTGATGATGAGCAGGCTCATGGCGGGGCTCAGCTTGTCGTGCTTGTTGGGGCCACCCGCCTGGTTCTCGATGAAGTACTCGGGCTTGTTGATCTTGCCGATGTCGTGGTACAGCGCACCCACGTAGACGAGCAGGCTGTCCGCACCGATGCTGTCCGCGGCCGCTTCCGCGATGTTGGCGATCTGGATCGAGTGGTTGTAGGTCCCGGGGGCCTTCTGCTGCATCTGCCTCAGCAGGGGATGCCTCGGGTCCCTCAGCTCGCTCAGGGTGAGTCCGGTGGTCAGCCCGAAGATCCGTTCGATGCTCGGCAGCGCACCCAGCATCACGAATCCCACGAGGTACGCCGCGGCGAATGCGAACGCGGAGTTGATCAGGATGATCCTCCACGCACCGAGGGTCACCGACAGCTGCGGGATGATGGTCAGCGCGAACATCAGGGCTCCGACGACCGCGGTCACCGTCGCGGCCCGGATCATCGCACGCCGGTTCCTGAATTCCCGGAGCATGCTGGCCATCGTCGCGCAGGTGATCAGCTGGGCCGCCACCACCATCGCTTCCAGCTCCAGGGCCAGGGCCAGGAGCACGATCTGGATGAGCGTCGCGAAGAGGGCGATGCGCCGGTCGTAGGAGAGCGAGACGATGATGACCACGATCAGGGTCGCGGACAGGGTCGCCAGCACGGTCAGGCTCGGCAGCTTCACGGCCACCAGCGTCGCGGACGCGGTCGAGACCAGCACGATGGCGAGGATCACCGCGAGTCGCAGCGAGTTCCGCGCGATGCTCGGGTAGAAGACCGCCGCGTAGCTCGCGAGCAGGGTGCACAGGCCAGCGGCCAGTCCCGCGATGGCGATGCCCATGAGGATCATCTCGTTCGAGGCGTCGTCGGTCGCGCGATACGCCTGTCGTGACTCCTCGATGCCCACGATCTGCTCGGGCGTCAGCACGTCGCCGGGCATGGCGAGTATCTCCCCCCGCTCGTGGTTGAGCCGGACTGGAACGACCTCCTCGGCGGCCTTCTTCGCGACCGCCGCGGTCAGGTTCTGGTCCACGTAGGCGGTGGGCTGGGGAGCCTCGATGATCCGATGCACGACGATCGGGGTGACTTCACGCGGGAAACCCGCCCGGCGGGCGAGCATCTCCAGCTCGTTCGCGGCGTTCTGCAGGCTCTCCTCGCCTTCCCCGAGCTTGATCGCGTCGTTGAAGGGTATCGCCCGGAGGTCGTCCTGGTCGACTTCGGGCTTGTCCCCGGGCTGGTCGATGGTCGCCTTGTTCAGGGTGGTCGCGAACGCCTGGAAGTCCGGGACCGACAGGATCGGATCCTCGCCGGCCAGGGCGTCCATGAACCTCTGGTTCCACCTCGTCCAGTCGGCGTTCGGCGTCCCGTCCACCGGTGCGTACTTCCTGACCAGGGGCAGCCTTGCCTTGTCCAATGCGAAGGCCTTGGCCAGTTCGGGGTTGACCTCCTCGATGGTCGAGCTCTCCGCGACCGCCCTGGGGAGTCCCTCGATGGCGGCCTGGATCTGGTCGAGGTAGGCACGCTTGGGCACGAAGATCAAGGGCGCCGCCTTGCGGGCCTCCGCCCTCGCGCGCTCCGTTGCTTGTCGATCCGGCACCTCGAAGTCGACCAGGTTCACGATGGGACTCTGGACCAGTTCCCCCACGTAGGGCTGCCTCGCATTCCGCCCCCACGAGAGCATGGCGGTCACCAGGACCACGAAGAGCAGGCAGGCGGTTCCACCGTAGACGACCTGCTTCTGTCGAAGCTTGAGCCACAGTTCGCCCGATCGCTTCGGCAGGCGCCGGCGCAGCTCCTTTCGACGTCGCGTCGAGCTCGCCTTCGATGATTTGCCGTTGCGGCTTTGCGTGGTGTTCATGGACTGGCACTCGGTCCGTGGACGAGCCACGGTGGCTTGAAGGGCAGTCGGCAGCGTGGCTTCCGGTGGCGGGGGCCATCCGACCCTTCGGGCGTCAGCGATCTCGAATTCCCGTCCTTCCAAGGGACATCCGACCGACGATATTAGTCGGCATCTGGTTCGAACATCTTCATATATGTCTTTTGGTTATCAGACTAGAAACCCGTTTCTGGCCCCTTGGACGCCCTCAGGACGGTGTTCAGGTAGGATCATTCCCAGCGTTCTTGATTCACCCATGCCAGGAGCCGGTCGCCGATCATGCGTCTGCCTCATCGAACCACCACCTTGCTCCTGGCTGCAGCCCTGTGCGGGGCGGGCTGCTCCGGCGCCTCGAGGAATCCCGCCTCGTCGAACGCCTCCATGGGTCCTGATGACCGCTTCGCCACGAGGGTCCTGAGTCCCGGGGAGTCCCGAGAGGTCATCCAGATCCTCAGGGATTCCGTGGATGGTCCCACCGGGGATCCGGCTCGGCCGGCTCGGTACGGGGTCCGCTGGGAGGACGTCCGCGCCGCCGCCGCCCACGCCGGCAGCAAGCTGGAGCTGGCGATCCTCAGCGTCGAGGAGTCCGACGAGGGGCGGACCAAGCGGATCAACATGGTCTCGATCGGAAGCGTGCCCGCGACCCTCACCGTGTGCCGTGCACCCGCCCCGACGGTCTACGAGGCGACCGCCACCGCCGGCCTCTTCGATGAACGTGTCGAGCTGGCCTCGTCCCTGGTCAGCAGGTTCAACGAATCCATGCGCCTGTTCGGTGCCAAGCCCTCCTGGCCCCCGCTTCGCAACGACTGAGGCATGGCTCAGACGCAGGGCACCCGTTCGTAGCCGAACTCGACCAGGCGTTCCAGGGAACGTGCCGCCCCCAGCAACGTGGCTTCGTCGAATGCCCTGGCCTGGAGCTGCAGCCCGATCGGCAGGCCGCCCCCGTCCGTGCCACCGAGTCCGATGGGGATCGATACCCCGCAGATGCCGGCCATGTTCGCGTTCACGGTGTACACGTCGCAGAGGTACATGGACATCGGATCGAGCTTCGAACCCAGCTTGAACGCCGTGGTGGGAGCGGTCGGCCCCAGCAGCACGTCGCATGACTCGAACGCCCGGTCGAATTCCTCCTTGATCAGCCGCCTGACCTGGAGGGCCCGGTTGTAGTAGGCGTCGTAGTAGCCGGAGCTCAGCACGTAGGTGCCCAGCATGATCCTTCGCTGGACCTCCTCTCCGAACCCTTCCGCCCTCGAGGCCGCGTAGAGCTCGTCGACCGAGGCCGTGGCTCGATCCGTGCGGTGTCCGTAGCGGATCCCGTCGAAGCGCGCGAGGTTGCTCGAGGCCTCCGCCGGTGCGATCACGTAGTAGGTCGAGATCCCCTTGTCGGTGAGCGGAAGATCCACCTCCACGACCGTCGCCCCGCCGGACCTGGCCCGTTCGATCACTTCCTCGACCCCGCGTGCGACGTCCGGCTCGTTGCTCCCCGGATCCATGTACTGCACCGGCACCCCGATCCGGAGGCCCTCCAGCGGGACCTCCCCGATCCGGCAATCCTCGCACGTCCCCTCCACCGAGGTCGAGTCCAGTCGGTCGAAGCCACCGATGACCTCGAGGGCGAGCGCCGCATCCGAGACCGACCGGGTGAAGGGTCCGATCTGGTCGAGGCTGGATCCGAAGGCCACCAGTCCGTACCGGCTCACCCGCCCGTAGCTGGGCTTGAGGCCCACGCACCCGCACATCGATGCCGGCTGACGTATCGACCCGCCGGTGTCCGAACCCAGGGCGAGCGGTACCAGCCCCGCCCCGACCGCGGCGGCGCTGCCTCCGCTCGATCCCCCCGGCACCCTTGCCGGATCCCATGGATTCCTGACCGCACCGAAGTAGCAGGTCTCCGTCGAGGAACCCATGGCGAACTCGTCGCAGTTGGTGTGGCCGACCGGGATCGCGCCGGCGGACCGGAGTCGTTCGACCACCGTCGAGTCGAACGGGGACCGGTAGCCCTCGAGCATGCGTGAGCCGCAGCAGAGCGTGCCTTCGGTGGTGGCGATGTTGTCCTTGATGCCGACGGGAACCCCCGCCAGGACTCCCGGATCCTCTCCCTTCGCGACCATCCGGTCGATCCGCCCGGCCGCGGCGAGCGCTTCCTCGTGGAACACGTCCCGAAAGGAGTTGGTCCGTTCGTTCTCCCGGTCGATCCTCGCCAGGGTCTCGGTGATCACCTCGACGGCGGTCCTGGTTCCCGACCGGACCGCGTCCCGTATCCCGTGGCAGGATTCGAATCGTCCGTCGCTCATGACCCCTCACCAAGCACCTTCGGGACCGCGATGTAGTCCCCCTCGCGCCGTGGTGCGTTCCGAAGCACCGCCTCGACCGGCAGCGGCTCGACTGGTTCGTCCTCCGCGAGCCGATTGTTCACCGGCAGGGGGTGAGCCATGGGTTCCACGGACTCCACGTCGAGGCTCCCCAGGTTCTCGATGTGCGCGAGGACCGACGAGAGCTGCTCGGAGTACAGCTCGACCTGCTCCGGCTGGAGTTCCAGCCGGGCCAGGCGCGCGACCTTTCGTACCTCGCTCTCGCTCAGGCGGCGTGGTTCCGGGGTGCTCATGCCCTAGAGGGTAGCGGGTCGGACGCAAACGCGACTTCGGGGGTCCCGGAGGCTACACTGCCCGACTCGGGGACCTCTTCCACCCCCCGACTCGATGGACGCCCCAGCATGCCCCCGAGACAGAATCCTGCAAGCATCGTGTTCCGGTCCCTGGTCGTGGTCCTCCTCCTGGGCCTGGGGGTCGGGGTGGCCTACTGGTTGTTCTCCACCAGTCCGGTGCCGCCCTCCTCCGTACGCCCCGACACCCGCAGGACCGTCGACGTGGTCGAGGTCTCCCCGGTCCCGGTCCTGCGGCCCTGGATCGGGTACGGGCTGTCCTCCGCGGAGGTGAGCGAGGACGTGCCCGCCGAGGTGTCCTCGATCGTCACCGTGCTGCCACCGGGGATCAAGCCCGGGAACCCCGTCTCGAAGGGTGAACTCCTGGCCAGGCTCGACGAAGGAGATTTCCGCAGGCAGTACGAGATCGCGGAGCGATCCATCAACGAGATCGCGGCCCGCTTCGACCAGCTCGACATCGAGGAACGCAGCGCCCGGAGGATGGTCGAACTCGGGCAGCAGGACGTCGAGATCGTGAAGGACGAACTGAAGCGCATCGAGTCCGCCCGCGACGAGGGAGCGGCCAATCCGAGGGAAGTCGACCTGGTCCGGCAGCGGCTCGTCCAGTCCGAGACCGCACTGACCTCCGCGCAGAGCATGCTCGACGGGGTGCCCGTGACCCGTCGCCTGCTCGACAACCAGAAGGCCGCGCAGGTCGCGAGTCGCGACCTGGCGCTCCGGAACCTCGAACGCTGCACGATTCGGAGCGCCATCGACGGGGTCCTGGAGGTCGTCGACATCGAGCTCGGGGAGCGGGTCGGCCCCGGGCAGCGACTCGCCCGCATCGTCAACCTCTCCGAAGTGGTGGTCGAGGTCAGGCTGCCGGTCTCCGCTCGCGCCTCGGTCTCGATCGGCAACGAGGTCGAACTGACGGCCCGTGGCGCCTCGGAACGACGCTGGTCGGGAGCCGTCTCGAGGATCTCGCCGGTCGACGATCCCGCCAACCGGACCATGGGGGTGTACGTCGACATCGACCAGTCGCCGGCCCCGGCCGCCGGCGCGCAGCTGGTCCCCGGCACCTTCCTCCAGGCCACGGTGAACTCCACCTACCCCGTACCCCGGCTCATGCTGCCCAGCACCTCGGTCAAGAACGACCGCATCTGGCTCGTCGACGACGACAGCGAGATCATCTCGCTCCCGGTCGAGGTCGCGTTCCCGATCGAGCTTCCCGGTGGTGACGGTACCCGGTTCCTGGTGCTTGAGGGCGACCTGCCCACCGGTTCCCGGGTGCTGGTCCACGCCGAACAGAGCCCCTCCATCGGCACCGAGGTCGACTACAACGTCATCGATCCCGCGGCCGGTCGCGACGACGGAGCAGGCTCGTGAGCCTGCCCGCATTCGGCGTCCGCAACCCCGTTCCCGCGAACCTGCTCATGGTCGCCGCCCTGGTGATCGGGGTCTACTCCGCCCTCACCATGCGACGCGAGTTCTTCCCGGAGGTCGAGTCCCAGGCGGCCTACATCATCGCCGAGTATCCGGGTGCGACTCCCGAGGAGATCGAGGAGTCGATCGTCTACAAGCTCGAGGACTCCCTGGTCGGGATCGACGAGATCAAGCAGATCAAGACCACCGTCCGCGAGGGTTCCGCCTCCATCGTCACCGAGTTCGAGGACGGGGTGAACGTCCCCAAGGTCCTCGACGAGATCGAGCGGGTGGTCGATCAGCTCCAGGACCTGCCCGCCGACGCGGAGCGACTCCGGGTCACGGAGATGATCCCCAACATGCCGGTCATCCAGCTGAACCTCTGGGGAGACGCCAGCGAGGAGGAGCTGAAGCGAGGGATACGCCGGATCAAGCAGGACCTCGAGTCCCTGCCGAGGATGGGCTCCCTCATGGAGAGCGGGGTCCGCGAGTACGAGGTCTCAGTGCAGGTCGACTTCGACTCCCTCCTGCAGAACGGACTCTCGATGCCGATGGTCTCCCGTGCGATCTCGGCCTGGATGAACGACCTTCCCAGCGGGGTGCTGAAGACCGACGAAGGGAACATCAACGTCCGGACGGTCGGGGTCGGGGTCCGGGCCGACGCCATCGCGGGGATCACCCTGCGGGCCGATCCCGACGGTTCGGTCCTCACCGTAGGGGACGTCGCCGAGGTCCGGGAGGGATACGTGGACGCGGACATCGTCCAGCGCTTCAACGAGCTCCCGGGCGTGAACCTGACCATATTCCGCGAAGGCAGCCAGGACGCCATCGAGATCGCCGACATGGCGAAGGCCTATGTCGCCGGTCGCACCCAGCAGCCGTTCGACGGCTCGCTGTTCGACCGCTGGTTCGAGAGGCCGAACTGGCGGGCGTGGTCGATCGGGGCCGAGAACCCCGACAAGCTCCCCGGGACCCTGACCACCAGCACGGACCTCGCCCGGTTCATCGAGGGCCGGCTCGACCTCCTCAAGCGCAACGCCCTCCAGGGTGCGGGGCTGGTCTTCCTCGCGCTGTTCCTGGTCCTGAACATCAGGACCTCGATCTGGGTCATGGTCGGCCTCACCACCGCCATCTGCGGCACCCTGGTGGCCATGTACTTCGGCGGGATCACCCTCAACCTGCTGACCATGTTCGGGCTCCTGGTCACCCTGGGAATGCTCACCGACGACGCGATCGTCGTGGCGGAGAACATCCAGGCCGAGACCGACAAGGGAGGTGACCCGCAGGAGGCCTCCATCAAGGCCGCCAACCAGGTGGCCTGGCCCGTGCTGGGGACGGTGTCCACCTCCATAGTCGCCTTCCTGCCCCTGATGTTCGTCAAGGGGCAGATCGGCGAGTTGCTGGGTGCCCTCCCCCTGGTCGTGCTCTGTGCGCTCAGCGCGAGCTACATCGAGTCCATCCTGATCCTCCCCAGTCACATGGCCCACTCCGTCCGCCGGCGCCGGGCAAAGCAACCCGGCCGGATCATGGACGCGCTGGAACGCGCCTGCGCGTGGCGTGACCGACGGGTGCTTGGAGCGGCCATCGAGGCCTACTCACGGTTCACCGCACGGGCGTTGCGGTATCGCTACATCACCACCGCCGCGGCCCTCTGCCTGCTGATGATCTCGCTGGGCATGGTGCTCGGCCGGCGGGTACCCTTCGTCTTCCTGCCGGTGAGCGATGCCGAGAACCTCCTGGTGGACGTACGCATGCCGACCGGCGTTTCCATCGAGGACACTGGTGCCTTCGTCTCGCGGATCGAGTCCGCGGCACGGTCCCAGCCGGAGACGTCCTCGGTCTCCACCATCCTCGGGACCTCCTTCGACGTGGCGTCCGGCCAGATGAGCCCGAGCAACGCGACCTCCGGCCAGATCTTCCTGGAGCTCAAGCCGATCGAGCAACGCAACCGCTCCAGCGAGCAGGTCGTCGACTCCATACGGTCCGCCCTCGGCGACACCTCCGAGGCGGAGGAGGTTTCCTTCACGGTCCTCGACGGCGGGCCCGGGGGACAGGACATCACGATCCAGGTCTCGAGCGAGAACCTCGAGGCACGACTCGGCGCGGTGGCCGCGGTCGAGGAACTCCTCGCGAGGTTCCAGGGCGTCTACGGGATCAGCAACGACGAGGTGCTCGGACAGAGGGAGATCCAGGTGCGCCTGCTGCCGGGTGCGGCCGGCCTCGGCTTCACGGTCGAGGACCTCTCCCAGCAGCTTCGGGCCGCGCTCTACGGATTCGAGGCCCACGTCTTCAGCGCCGACCGGGAGGACATCGACGTCCGGGTCCAGCTTGGCCCGGACTCCCGTGATCGATTGATGGACCTGGAGCAGATGTGGGTCCTCTCACCGGCCCAGCAGCTCACGCCGCTCTCCGAGGTGGCGACCCTGGAGGAATCGACCGGCTACTCGACGATCCAGCGGATCGATCGGGAGCGAACCATCACGGTCACCGCGGATACCGATGCCTCGACCAGCCCCGAGGAGGTCTACCGCGAGATGATCGCACCCCTGGGCCAGATAGAGGACGACTGGCCCGGCGTCACCCTCAAGGCCGGGGGGCGGCAGGCGGACGTCACCGAGGCATTCTCCACCCTGCCAGTCGCGTTCTCGGCCGCGGTCCTCATGATCTACATCATCCTGGCGTGGCTGTTCGCCAGCTACACCCAGCCCATCGCGGTGATGATCGCCATCCCCTTCGGGTTCATCGGGGTCATCTGGGGTCACTACCTGCTCGGATTCGAGCTGACCTTCCTGAGCCTGATCGGCACCGTCGCCCTCGCCGGCATCGTGGTGAACAATTCACTGATCCTGGTCGACTTCTTCAATCACTATCGCCTGGCGGGGCTGCCTCTCATCGAGGCGCTGCTGGAGTCGGGGAGGCGCCGCCTGCGACCGATCGTGCTCACCACCGCGACCACCGTCCTGGGACTGTCACCCCTCATGCTCGAGCAGTCCTTCCAGGCCCGCTTCCTCATCCCCATGGCCATCTCAATCACCGCGGGCCTCGTGTCCTCCACGGTGCTCACCCTGGTGGTCCTCCCCGCGATCATCGTGATCCTCGACGACATCCAGAGGATCCTGTACCGACTCTGGTTCGGCCGTGATCGCGACGAGGACCCCGCGGATCCGGATTCGCTCAACCGGTCCGCAGGGGCGGGCGGTCCCGTCGGCTGATCATGATCTTCGGGGCGGAGGTACCCAGTTCGAGCTGGATCCGGCGGGACAGCTCGGGGAGGTAGCACCGTTCCGTCTCGGTGTGACCCACCAGCACCACGGTGCAGCCCGAGGCCTGGGCCTTGAGCAGGTCGTGGTGGCTCATCTCGCCCGTGATGAAGACCGTGCAGCCCTGCTCGATCGACTGGTCCAGCAGGGA
>PKCS01000096.1 GCA_002862305.1 Phycisphaerae bacterium
ATGCAGCAGCCGTTCCTGTACTCGAAGTCGATCGGCGAGAACATCGCGATCACCCAGCCGGAGCTGGGCGGGGACCCGGTGGAGGCGGCCGCGATGGACGCCTGCATCCACGACTCCATCCACGCCTTCGACCAGGGCTACGAGACCCGGGTCGGCGAGCGCGGCCTCACCCTCTCCGGGGGGCAGCGCCAGCGGGTGGCGATCGCGCGCGCGCTGGTGCAGAACCCGGACATCCTGGTCCTCGACGACGCCCTCAGCGCGGTGGACACCCGGACCGAGCGCCAGATCCTCTCCGCGATCCGGCGCCGGCACGGCGAGCAGACCACCCTGATCATCGCCCACCGGCTCTCGACGATCCGCCAGGCGGACCGCATCCTGGTGCTGGAACGGGGCCGGGTCGCCCAGCAGGGAACCCATGAGGAACTGATCGGGCAGCCCGGGCTCTACCAGCGGATCTGGGCGCTCCAGTCCCCCGCGGCGGACGAGGGGGGTGCGGCGTGAGCACCCAGCTGCAGTACGACGACGAGCGGTCGGGGGCGATCGACCTCCGGCTGTGGTGGAACTTCATCCGGCACCTGCGGCCCCACCGCCGGGTGGCCCTCACCATGTGCGGCGCGGGCTTCGGGCTGGCCCTGGTGGAGGCCTCGATCCCCCCGCTGACCGGGTGGATGATCGACGAGGCGATCGAATCGGGGGTCACCGACCGCCTGCTCTGGATGGGCGGGGCGTTCGCGGCGCTGATGGCGATCTTCGCCTTCGCGGTGTGGATGTTCATCCGGGCGGCCGGCCTGCTCGCGACCGGGGTCGCCTACGACCTGCGCAACGGCTGCTTCAGCAAGCTGCAGTCTCTGCCGTTCTCCTTCTTCGACGTGCGCCCGACCGGCTGGCTGATCTCGCGGGTCACCAGCGACTGCGCCAAGGTCAGCGACCGCATGCCCTGGGTGCTGCTGGACATCTTCTGGGGTTCGACGATGCTCCTGGGCATCTCCACCGCGATGATGCTCATCGACCTCAGGCTCGCGCTCTGGACGATGTCGATCGTGCCCCTGCTGGTGGCCGCCACCTGGTTCTTCAAGACCAGGATGCTCGCCAGCTCCCGGGAGATGCGCCGGACCAACAGCGCGATCACCGCGGCGTTCAGCGAGTCGATCAACGGGGTCCGCACCACCAAGAGCCTCAACCGCGAGCAACGGAACCTCGAGGAGTTCGACCAGCTGGCGGAGGCGATGCACGGTCACAGCGTCCGCAACGCGCTCCAGGCCGCGGTCTTCCTCCCCATCGTCGCGATCCTGGGGTCGATCGGGGTGGGCCTCGCCCTCTGGAAGGGCGGGGTCCAGATCGAGGAGCAGACCGGTCTCTCGCTGGGGATGCTGATCGCCTTCATGGAGTACGCGATCCTCTTCTCGATGCCGATCCAGGAGCTCTCGGCCCGGCTGGCGGACCTGCAGTCCGCGCAGGCGGCCGCGGAACGCGTCCAGGGGCTGCTGGAGGAGGTCCCCGCGATCGGGGACAGCGAGGAGGTCCGCAGCCGCCTCGCGAGGGTCGCCCTCAACCCCGACCCCCGGACCGCCCCCGACGGGCGATCCCGGGAGATACGGACCATCCGCTTCGAGCACGTGGACTTCCACTACACGCCCGAGGAGCCGATCCTCCAGGGCTTCGACCTCGAGGTCCGGGAGGGCGAGTCGATCGCGCTGGTGGGCCCCACCGGGGGCGGCAAGTCCACGATCGTGAACCTCGCGGCCCGCTTCTACGAACCCACCGGCGGGCGGATCGTGGTCGATGGGGTGGACTACCGGGAGCGCTCGCTGGAGTGGTGGCAGTCCCAGTTCGGGATCGTGCAGCAGGTCCCCCACCTCTTCTCCGGTTCGATCCTCGAGAACATCCGGTACGGTCGGCTGGACGCCACCGACCGGGAGGTGGTCGAGGCCGCGCGCAGCGCGGGGGCCCACGAGTTCATCGAACGCCTCGAGGACGGCTACCAGCACGAGGTCGGCGAGGGCGGTGAGCTGCTCTCCACCGGGCAGCGCCAGCTGGCCTCGCTGGCCCGGGCGCTGCTCTCGAACCCCCGGGTGTTCGTCATGGACGAAGCGACCTCCTCGATCGACACCGAGACCGAGTCGCTGATCCAGGGCGCGATCGATCGCGTGCTGGCGGGGCGCACCAGCTTCATCATCGCCCATCGGCTCTCCACCATCCGGCACGCGGACCGCATCCTGTTCATCGAGGGGGGCCGGATCATCGAGGAGGGCACCCACGAGCAGCTGCTCGAGCGCGCCGGTCGCTACGCGGAGCTCCACGCCGGCCAGTTCGCGGGCAGCTGAACCTGGACCGGGGGGTCAGTCGTCGGGGCATTCTCCCCAGCGGCCGAGCAGGTACCCGATGTCCGCCCCGTCGATCTCGCCGTCCCCGGAGAGGTCGAAGTAGGTCACGATCGAGGGGTCGGACGCCTGCCAGTTGGCCAGCAGCAGGGTGAGGTCGACGCCGTTGATGAGCTCGTCGACGTTGTAGTCCCCGAAGCAGTTGCACGCATCGGGGAGGCCGTCGCCGTTGATGTCGACCTCGATGCCCTGGCTCACCTCGTAGACGTCGTTGTAGCCGTTCTCGTTGCAGTCCACGAGCGGCTGGAACCGTTCGATGTAGGCCGCGCCGGTCTGGACCCCGCCTTCGGTGTCCCCGACCGCGCCGATCGCGACCAGGTCCCCGCGAAGGTCGACGGAACTCCCGTAGCGCTTGTTCTCCTCCGGGTCGAACGCCGTGGCCAGCTCGGCCACGAACCAGGAGTCAAGTCGGTCGAGGTAGCTGATCAGGAAGACGAGTCCCGCCTCCTCGAACCCGTCGACCCGGGCAAGGGGGGCGCCCACCGCGATCCGGTCGCCGTCGATCGAGACCGAGCTGCCGAACGCGGCTTGCGACTCCGCGGCGAGGGTGGGGTTCAGGCGCTGCTCGAAGACCCACTGGATGCCGTCGTAGCGGTAGATGAAGACCGTGCCGCTGCCGGAGAAGGACTCCGGGCAGCCGATCAGCAGTCGATCGCCGTCCATCGACAGCGCGGTGCCGACCGAGCTCAGGATCGGCGTGCCCAGCAGTACCTGGGTCAGCTGCCAGTCCGCGGCGAATCCGGATCGCTCGTAGAGCAGGATGGCGCCGGCGCCACCGTTCGCGCGCGGGGCCCCGATCGCGAGGTGGTCGCCACTGATCGCGATCGCCTCCCCGAAGCCAGCGTCCTCGCCGAGGGCGAAGGACTCGTTGTCCTCGCCGGACAGCACCCCGGCGATCTCCCAGGCGCCGGCGACGCGCCGGAACCACTCGACCTGGCCGACCTCCGAGGGGCTGGCGGAGCCCGCGAGGATCGTGGAGCCGTCGAAGGCCACCGTCCCGCCGAAGCGACGCTCCGCCCCGGGGGTGCTGGAGGTGAGTTCGGTCTCGAAGCACCAGCTCAGGCCGTCGTTGGCGAGCTCGAAGACGAAGATGCTCCCGGCCTGGGCCTGGGTCGAGCCACCGCCGGACGGGGGGTTGTCGCGAAGCGGTGCGCCCGCCACCAGGGTCTGGTCGTCGCCCGCGAGGGAGAACCCGAACACGTCGTCCTCCCTGAGGTCGGGGATCGGCAGCTTGCCGGACTGCCGGTAGCAGGTGTCCCGGTCCCCGCCATAGACCGGGGCGCCCGAGCAGTTGGCGGTGGAGATCTCCTCGAAGGCGAAGACCGCACCGGAGTCGTCCGCGGCGTCGTCCGCGCTGAGGGCGGACACCACCACCTGCTCCCTGGCCAGCAGGACGTTCAGGCCGAACTGGTCGAAGTCGTCCTGCACGTCGGAAAGGAGCTTGAGGGTCTGGGGGAGCTGCGGCGCGCAGGCGAACTCCTCGACCACCGGCGCGAAGGTCTCCATCACCGAGACGTTGTCCGCCCCGCCGTCGGGCCCGGCCACGATCCCGATCGGCACGCCGTCGAACTCGATGTCGGGGTTCGAGAAGTAGGGAATCACCACCCCGGGGTTGAAGGCCATCACCGTCCGCCAGAGGCTGCCGCTGGTCCCGGTGAACCGGTAGGCGCGGGCTTGGGGCAGGAGGAAGTCGAGGTCGCTTCCGCAGCCGGGGTCGGAATCCGCGTGACAGGCCCCGAGGTTGCGCCCGACCCCCTGCGCCAGCACGAAGCTGCCCAGGCAGAAGCGGGTGCAGAGGCTGTAGCGGCCGGGGTAGAAGTCCGCCTCCCCGCAGGCGCCCTCGTCGAACTCGACGACCAGGGTCGCGAGGTCGGCGCCGAGCTGGACCATCCGTCCGGGGACCTCGTCCATCAGCCCGTCGGCGGGGTTGCTGAAGCTGGCGAGGTGACCGACCTGGGTGGCGTCGTCGTAGTCGACCTGGTCGAACCCGACCACGCGTACCTGGACCGTCGAGTCGCTGTTGTCGAACGCGGTGTTGGCCTGCAGGACGGCGAGGTCGATCAGCGCCTCGAGCGACTGGTCCCCGCCCGCGCCGAGGGCCGCGAACGCGGTGTAGAAGACCGCGATGTCGATGAACCGGGTCTGGCACGGGGTCGAACAGGTCCCGGTCCCCGCCACCGGGAGCGAGCGTGGCGTCGGGGTGGCGTCCGGCACCCGGGTTCGCGGGGCCGGGGCGGGCGTCGGTCGAACCCCCGCGCGTTCGGCTCGGCGCGGCGACGGGGTGGTCGCGAGGTCCTCCGTCCGGAGGGTGCCGTCGAGGTCGCGAAGCACCCGCCAGGCGCGGCCGTCGGCGGCGTGGAGGCTGCCGGCGAGGACGCCCTCCAGGGAGACGAACTGGGCGTGACCGAGGCGTCCACCCACCTCGGTGAGGGTCCAGTGGACGCGTCGTTCGTCGGGACGGCTCAGGGCATCCAGCCTGAACTCAACCGGCTTCCCGACCGCGCGGGTCCCGGTGGACCGGGGCAGCCGGACGCGGAGGCGGTCCCCCACCTCCAGTGACTCGAGGATGATCGGATCCAGCCCGGGGGACCGCTCGGGGGCACCGTCCGAGGCGAGGTCCAGCACCATCGGCGCCCGGGGGGCGGTCCGGACCTCCTGGCCGAGGGCCCCTCCCACGGGAAGGAGGCTGGTCAGGATGGCCGAGAGGATGCTCGTGGATCGCTTCATCACGTGGTCTCCAGGGCCCCGGGGCATGCCGCGGGGAGCCCGATGTCCTTCGACTATGGCCGATCCGCAGGCGACTGCAAGCCTTTACTGGGGATCCGCCCGAATGCATGCCGGCACGTGGCCGGATTCCTGGCTGTCCCCCGGAAAGGGGTGGTTCCCGGCGCGCGGGCCGGGTCGGGTCGCACGCCCCCGGACCCGAGGTCCGAGAAGCGGGCTGCGGGCCTCACTCGACCTTGGAGAAGGCGAGCACGCGCGGCTGGTCGGTGGGCCCCTCGACGGTGCTGCGATCGATCACCATCACGTACCGGCTCTCGTCGATGACCATCTCCTTGTCGGTGGCGTCCCAGTAGCCGGTGGCGGGGTCCTGCTTGAACGAGCGCACCGTGAAGTAGACGGTGAACACGTCGCTGCGGGTGGTCAGCATGTTGGCGATGCCGGAGAAGAGCAGGTTCGCCTCCTCGGCGTCCCCCCCCACCATGTCCGGGGCGTAGACGGTCCGGGAGAGGTCCGAATTCGGGTTCTTCAACCACGCGAGGCTGCGACGTTCGGTGTTGCGGTCGGTGGAGACCCGGGCGTCGACCGCCTGCTGCCCCGCGGAGGAGAAGGGATCGAACTCCTCGGTGCGGTCGCCCCGATACCCGAGTGCGTAGAGCTCGAAGGCCTCGTCGGCCTGGCGGGCGCCGTAGCCGATCCGCCAGTCCCCGCCGTTCTCGGTGCTGCGTCCGTACGGATCGAGGCCGAGGGCCCGGACCGAGGCGCTCTTGAGGCGGAAGTCCAGCGCGTAGTTGTGGTTGTTCTGGTCGGTCGTCGCCCCGCCGAGGTCGTTGAAGGGCACCGATTGGTCGCCGTTGAGCCCGAAGGCCTGGAGCTCGTCCGCCTGGGTGCGGTCCATCGCGAGCAGCTCCCCGAGGGAGACGATGCCGGCGTCGTTGCGCATCCCGGGGTAGAAGCCCAGGACGTCGGCGGACAGCGTGGTGCCCGGTTCGGTCAGGCTGGGGTAGTCGGTGGCCCACGGGTTCGACGCGCCGCGGTAGCCGCGGTCCGCGTAGCTGGGCACCCAGTCGTTGAAGCCGCCGGAGGCGTCCTCGCGGTAGAGGAAGTCGCCGAGCCGGTAGCGCTCGATCGCCTCCGCGAAGCGCAGGTGCATCGAGTTCCCCAGCGCCTGCGGCACCGCGACCGCGCTCCGGTTGACCTGGTTGAAGCTGAAGGGGTTGCGGGCGAAGTAGTCGTTGTAGATCAGACGGCTCATCTGCGGGAGGGCGCGCAGCACCTCCGGCGAGGCGGTGTTGACGTTGATCAGGCCGCGGGTGGGCTCGCCACTGAATCCGCGCGCGAGGTTCGAGTTGTCCTGCTCGGCCCGGATCAGCTCGTAGTCGCTGACCGAGCCGTCCCCGTCGTAGTCCGCATCGTTCGCCCGGACCCCGCGACCGTCGATGGTCACCCCGTCGAAGATCCCCGCACCCGCGGGGAGCAGGGGCTGGTAGGCGGGGACCTGGAGGTTCGCCCCGAGGACCGCCCGCCACGGTCGGCCGGGATCGTACTGGCCGGGGGTCGAGGCGCCCCCGGGGCCGGGGCGGGAGACGCGGCCGGCCGGTCGGCCGGAGGAGAAGTCCAGCCGGTTGGCGAAGACCCCGCGACCCGCGGGGTAGGCATCGGGGGGCAGCGGCAGCGCCCCGGGCAGGGTGAGCCCCCACCACTCCGGGGTGTTGTACAGCTGGCCGGTGGGGTTCACGCTGGTGTCGGTGATCCGCGGGCGCTGGAACTCGATGACCTCGGTCATCAGTTCCGCGAAGGTCCGCCTGGTCTCCAGCAGCCCGAAGGGACCGGGCGGGTTGGCGTAGTAGTCGGTGATGTCGATCACCGGCCCCCACAGGAAGACGTGGTTGAGCTCCCCGACCTGCTCGAAGTCGTCGTCCTTCAGCAGCATCTGCAGCGGCTCGTTCCAGAGGTCCTCGCGGAAGCCGGCGTGGAACTCCGCCTGGTCCTCCGCCACCAGGTCCATGGGGATGTAGGCGTAGTTGCTCTCGTTGATCGGGGTCCCGAGCGGGTCCTCGGTGCGCCGGCTGGTCGACTGCGGGTCGTTCTCGTCGACCAGCAGCGGGAACCCGTTGTCGTAGGCCGCGCCGATCCCGCCGAACTGCGGGTTGCCGGAGTCGACCACCGTCCAGGTGGGGAAGTTGAACGGCTTGCCGCGGATGATCCAGGGGGCGGGGATCGCGGTCGACTGCTCCCAGGCGTTCCGGCCGGGCGTGTAGTCGTAGGTGAACTGCTCGACCACGTCGGTGGGGCGGGTCAGGGGCGCGGTGTGGGCGAACGGACGGATCCACTGGTCGTTGCCCGGGAGGCCCGGCTGGTACTGGCCCGAGCCGTCCGCGAAGGAGCTGCGGGCGAAGGTGTCCCCGCGGAGGTCCTGGGTCTGGTCGTAGCCGGAGTCCTCGGAGCCGGTCACCGTCAGGTCCCCGGACTCGTCGAGCCCCAGGATCGGGTCGGTGGCGACGCTGTAGACGTACCTCGGGGAGATCTCGTCGAGGTCGTAGATCCCGCTGCCGTCCACGTCCCAGCCCCAGAAGCGGGAGATGCTGGCCCAGGTCACGTAGTACTGGTCGTCGTCGAGGCGGATCCCGGACCAGTTGAGCCCCCCGGAGGGGAGCTGGCCGTTGGTGGGCTTGAACTCGTTGCCGGGCTCCGGCGGGCGCCCCTCCTCGAAGAAGCGGGCGAGTTCGCTGGAGAACTCGACCTCCCGGGTGGTGTCCGCGGTCTCCACCCGCTGGTGCTGGAGCCGGTCGACCACCAGGTTCACCCGGGGGTCGGGGGCGGTGGTGTCCGAGGCGTTGGTGAAGGCCGTCTCGCCCACGTAGGTCCGGATCAGCTGGATGAGCGGCTGGTGGTCGTCGGCGCCCTGTCCGTTGTAGCCGAGCAGTCGTTCGCGGGCCCCCTCCCCGAGTCCCCCGGGACTGATCATCCGCGAGGCGTCGAGCACCAGCGACTGGTGCTGGTCGAGGGACATGTTCTCCTCGTAGCCGAAGAGGTCGCCCTCCTGCAGGTCGAGGTAGTCGAGGCAGGCCTGCTTGAAGACCTCGTACTCCACCTCGAAGCCGGACTGCTGCGGGTCGCCCTCCGTGCCGGCGAACCCGGTGTAGCCGAGGTTCGAGGGGGGGACCAGGGCGAAGACCACCGCGGTCCGCGGGGCGTCGGGCTCGGTGGGGCCGAGGTAGAGGTCGTCGTGGTAGTAGCTCGACCCGAAGGGATTCACCTGCTGGGTGCCGGTGGTGGTCGCGAGCGCATGGGGGCAGTTGAGCGCCTTGAGGGCGATCTGCTTGTCCCCGATCTTCAGGGCGTAGTCGTAGAGGGAGATCGGCTCGTCGAAGGGGTTGCCGAGCTGCACCGCGATCAGCACCGCGGGCTTGGAGCGGTCGTCGACGAAGCTCTCGTCGGTCGCGCGGTTGGTGTCGTTGCCGGGGCTGGCGTTGGTGAAGTAGGTGTCGAAGCCCTCGGGGTGCACGACCTCCGGGATGGTGCTGCCGCTCGGCCAGCTGCCGACGGGCCCGGCGGCGACCTGGGTGCGGGGGTAGACCAGCGCGTAGAACGCCTGCATGATGAACGGCTGCTTCTCGAAGCCGAGGAAGCCGTCCCGGCGGGGGTCGTCCTCGAAGTTGATGACCCCGTCGGAGTTCAGGTCCCCGGGCGCCAGGGTGAGGTCCAGGCCGTAGCGGTCCTCGGTCGGGACCCGCCTCGCGTCGTAGGGATGCAGGGGCGGGTCGAGGTAGAGCACGTCCGCGTTGCGGGCCACCAGGTCGTCGAATTCATAGGGCAGCGGGCCGTCGCGCCAGGCCTCGATGTTCGCCGCGAGGCTCGCGGCCATCTTGTTGTTCTTGAAGTACGCGATGGTCAGGGGGCTCAGGTCGTCGTTGAGCGGCCAGCCGGGATCGGTGAAGTAGCTCTGGTTGACGTACCGGTCGGTGAGCTCGTCGTAGCACTGCACCGAGGTGGCGACCTCGATCATGTCCTGCAGGTCGCTCAGCCAGCGGCGGCGGTTCTGGAGCCACAGCTCCCCCCCCACCGAGCCCGCGGGCTGGTTGACCACCTCGAAGCTCTCCCGGAGGTCGATCTTCCGCTGGAGGCGCTGGTAGGCGTCGTAGTCGTTGCGGTCCCCCTGCAGGTAGGTGGCCCCGTCGCGGTCGTAGTCGAGGTCCCGCTCGAAGAGGCGGCTCTTCCAGAGCCACAGCGGTCGGTACTCGTTGCGGGCGCCGCTGAACAGGGTCATGCGATGGCGGACGTCGCGGACCTGCTGCTCGTTGATGTTCTTGCCGGACCGGGGGATCGTCCCCCCGAAGTAGGTGCGCACCGGACCGGTCTCGGGGCGCTCGATGTCCCCGCGGAGGATCGAGAAGCTCGTCCCGCTGCCGGTGACGTGGTCCCCCAGCGCCCCCTCCAGCCGGCTGAAGCGGGTGGGATGGTTGAGCCCCGCGAAGGAGCGCAGCTCGAGCTCGTCCTCGAACCCGAAGGACTTGGCGGTGAAGGGCAGCAGCTGCGGGGTCCCGGAGGACTCGTCGACCCACTTGCCGGTGAACTCGTTCTGGACCAGCGTGTTCCAGAGGGTCCGTTCCCGCACCCCGGCGTCGAGGGTGTCCCCGCGCAGCGAGCGGTACTGGCCGTAGAACGGCTGCGGTTCCTGGGCGGTGCCCCCGGCGAGCACGTCGAGGCCTCGTTCGTTGAGGAACGAGCGGGAGGCGCCCGGGGCGTCGGGGGTCGCGAACCAGCGGTCGCGGTCGAGCACCTGCTGGACCTGGTGGTTGCCGGCCGCGGGGTAGAAGGTCGAGTCCAGCACCTGGTTCTTGGGGTCGCCCAGCAGCCCGATCCAGGTGTCGTTCTCGTCGAGGTCGGAGTCCGCCCCGCCGACGTTGAGGCGGCTGACCAGCGCGGCGTCCGCGGGGGTCGAGCCGCTGGTCGTCCAGCGGTCGAAGACGGTGGCGACGTTGGCGTTCAGCATGCCGCCGTTGTCCACCACCGAGACCCCCACCACCTGCTTGACCCCGGGGGTCGGGCTGTGGGGGGAGACGAACCAGAAGCTGTCGGTGAAGCCGTCGCCGTCGGCGTCCGCGAAGGTCCGCTCCACCACGTTGCGGTCGGTGCCGAAGACGAATCGATCGGACTCCGGACCCAGCAGGTTGAGGTCGAGGTAGTTGGGGAGGACCTCGTTGCCCGGGGCCGCCCCGGAGTCGGTGGTGATCCGTCGGGACCCGTTGAAGTGGTTGACGGGACTGCTGAACCAGCGATCGCGGCGCTCGAGGAAGGTACCGGCGTCGAACTGGTAGCTGCCGTCGGGGGCGAGGAGGGGCTCGGGGATCACGTTGGGGTACCACTGCTCGTAGGGGGTCTGGATCGCGACGGGGAACGCCGCGTCGTGGTACGGGCGGTCGCCGTCGGCGAGGGTCCAGGCGTCGGCGGTGGTGTCCAGGGTGTAGCCGGAGGACGGTCCCGTGGAATAGCTCGGGACCGAGCCGTTGGGCTGGCTCTCGATGTAGTTGCCGGGGTTGAAGCTCGCGACGTTGGAGATGTCGTAGCAGACCCGCCAGCCGTTCTGCGCGGTGGGGATCCAGGAGAGGTGGGTCCAGTGGGTGTAGCGCTCGCTGAACGGACTGAAGTTCACGAAGTCGCCACCGTCGTAGTAGGCGCCCAGCCGGCGGGGCTCGCTGTCCCGGAGCCAGCGGCTGTCCCCGAAGCCCGGGTTGCCCCGGGGGTTGCCGGTGCCCAGCGGGTAGCTCACGTTGGTGAAGGGCGTGGCACCGCTGCGCAGGCGGTAGCCACCGAGGATGTTGCGGGCCCCCGGGCCGTGCGGCACGTAGAGCTCGCCCTCGGTGTCGTCCGGCCAGTTGGTCCAGGCCCGGGTCTCGTAGGGCGCGAAGTTGAAGTCGAACAGCGGGACGAAGTTGCTGATCCCCGGCGGGGAGTTGCCCTGGGGTATGAAGTCGGGGCTGGAGTCCCGGATGCCGTCGGGCCCCGAGGTCACGTTGCCCTGGTCGTCGACCCCGTAGAAGTCGCCGAGGTCCGCGCCGAAGCGCTCGATGTTGATCTGGTTCTCGAGGTAGGTGTCCCCCGAACCGTTGCCGAGGAACAGCTGCCACGGTTCGGTGACCGCCGCCCGCGGGACCCCGGAGAGGGTCCGCTCCGCGAACAGCTCCGCGGAGGACACCTCGCCGTTGCTGTTGGCGGCCTCGTCGAAGATGTCCACCCGCCACGCGAGGGGATCGGGTGCACCGTTCGTGAAGTAGCCGTAGGCCTCCGCCTGGGCGCCGGGGTCGACCGAGGCGGGGAAGAGGGAACGGGAGATCTCGGTGGCCAGCTGGTCGGCGTAGATCGACGCGCTCTCCTCCCGCTGGAAGGCGTGGCCCTGCACGGTGGCGAGCTTGCGCCCGTCCTGGGTCCGGGTGATGAACGCGGTGGCGATGATGACCAGCAGGACCAGGATCGCGGTGACCAGGACCAGGGTGTTGCCGCGGCGGGTGGTTGGGGATTCGATCGGCATGGGCGAGGCGTGCTCCGGGGTGCGGGTCATCTCAGGAATCCTGGCGGGGAACGGGGATCACGAACTGCACGTCCCGGGCCCCACTGAGCCGGTCGTTGGAGTCATGCAGCCGCATCGACACCCGGACCGCGCTCGGCCAGGGGGTGTAGGTGGTGAAGACGCGGCCGTCCCCACCGGGGGTGAGCTGGAATTCCTCGTCTCCGAAGACGGGCAGACCATCCTGATACGTAAAGGGCTCCCCGTTGAGTTTGCGCAAAATGCCACCTTTTTGATTGAATCCGAAGACCGCCCCGTAGCGGCGGATCCGGGCACCCCCGTCCGCGCCGTTGCCGCCGTCGGTGTCGACCGATTCGATCAGGGTCAGCGGGGACTGGCCGACGGAGCCCACCAGCGGGTCGGCGAAGGTGTCGTCACCCATCCCGAAGAGGTTCCCGGAACCCTGGCTCGAGAGGTTGAACTCGTTGGTTCCGCCACCCGAGAGCAGCTCCGGTCCCACCGGGGGACCGATGCGGACGCAGTTGTTCGGATCCACCAGGGCCACCACGTCCTGGTCGTCCCAGGCCACCGACTGCCCCGGGAACGGGGCGTCGGCGAGGGTCCCCAGCGAGCCGTCGCGCCCCGCGAAGGCGATCGCCGGCGCGGTCTCGTGCTCGCGGCTGGAGAGCCCGAACCACGGGGTGGTGCTGGAGCGGAGGGTGCCGAACTCGTTCCAGAGCTCCCCCTCGCTGCCGGACGCGGAATAGGCGGCCCGGCCGTCGGAGATCCAGGACCCGTCGATGACCACCCCCGGGAACCCGCCGAGGAAGTGGCTGTTCCAGCCCGCGGGCAGGCCGAAGCTGGGCTGCCAGTTGTCGTTGGGGAGGATCCGGGTGCCGAGGTCGCGACCCACCCCGTCCTCCCAGGTCCACTCCACGCGGAAGTCCGAGACGAAGGGCGCGAGCACCACGTCGGTGAGCATCAGGTCCTGGCGGTTCATCCCCGGGGCGTCGAGTTCGGCGCGGGGGTAGCCGTAGTACATCGCCTCGAGGATCGATTCCTTGTCGACCCGTTCGGAGGCCGCGCTGGTGCCGTCGTCGGACCCCCCGAAGACCTGGCTGTTCCAGGGGTAGCAGACGGTCGCGCGAAGCTGGGTCTCGTCGGTGGCCGCCACGTCCCGCCGGGAGTTCACGAGTTCCGGCGCGAAGCGGAGCGAGCCGTCGGCGGTGTCCACGAACAGGTTGCAGACCGAGTTCCGGAGCGGGGTGCCGGAGTCGTCGACCTCGTAGCCCATGTAGTACTCGCAGTCGGCGCCGATCGGGTTCTCCGAGACGTTCCGGGCCCCGTCGTCGTCCGCGAGCAGCACCTCCTGGCGCGCGAGCACCCAGTCGTCGACGGTGGCGGGGAAGAGCGGGACGCTGGTGGTCCCGACCACGTTGCCGTCGAGGTCCGTGAACCGGACCTCGTTCTTCGGCAGGTAGCTCCAGGGGAAGACCTCGTCGCCGGCCCCGGACCGGTCCAGGTCGAGGGGCTCGTCGCGGGCCTCCGCGGGCAGGGCGGTGACCTGCAGCCCCGGGCTGTAGAAGACGCTCGAGAAGTAGCTCTGGGCGGGCGCCAGCACGTCCACCCCGACCTGCTCGCCCCCCGCGGCGTAGCTCTGGGTGAACTGCCGGGAGTTGGTCGCGCCGTTGGTGAAGAAGAGCAGCTGGTCCGCGCGGATCTCGGCGTCGGCGGACCGGGTGGGATCGAGCAGGCGGCCGGTCGAGGCCAGGTTGACGTCGTTGCGGACCCCCACGCACTGGATCGCGAAGAAGCCGTTGGCGGACACCCGCTGGAGGTCCCGGCGCATCACCCGCTCGATCGCGATCGCCTGCTGGAGCAGCTCGCTGTTGGACTCCCCCACCGAGGCCACCTTCTGCGCGGTCCCGAAGATGGTGCTGGTCGCGATGACCACCACCAGCAGCACCGAGATCGCGACCAGCATCTCGGTGAGGGTGAACGCGCGTCGAACGGCGGAAGACAGTCGTCGGGTCGGCTTCATCAGAGATCCTTCACTGCCACGAACACCGGGATCAGGGTGATCCCGTCGCGGGTCTCGGGGGGGATGAACCAGATGGACTTGACGGCGCCCGCGCCGCTGGCGGTGGTGAACTCGCCGTTCTCGTCGACGACGTTGCCGTTGGAGGCCTGGCGCGGGACGTAGGGGACGCGCTGGGAGAGCCGGACCGGTCCCTCGCCGGCGGTGCGCCGGCCGGCCAGCACGCGGTGCACGGACCCGTTCTGGTCCAGCAGCCACTGGCCGGGCACCTGCCACCCGTCCCGGTAGGGGTCGAGCAGCAGCCGGGGGTTCTCCCCGGGCTGGGGGACGGTGCCCTGGATCACCATGTCGTCGGTGGGGTCGCCGGGGTCGATGCCCTCCGGGTACCACCTGGGGATGGTGATGGCGGTGCCGTTGGCGTTGGTGAAGTTCTGGGGGAAGTCCACGCGGGCGGGCAGCGGGGACTCGCTGGGCCAGTCGCTGGTCGTGTCGCCGGAGCACGCGTTCACGGTGTAGGACCGGGGCCCCGCACCCCCGAACACCGGTCGGTACACGAAGATCGCGACCTGGATCCGACCCTGGTAGCGACGGAACATGCAGTCCCAGTAGTACTCGGGGAACTCGGTCCCGACCGGCCAGGAACGCTCGCCCTGGGTGATGGTGACCAGGGGTTCCGCGCGACCCTCGCGTGCGGGATCGAGCCGGTAGTCGTAGGCGCCCGAGGAACCGGAGTTCACGAGCGATTCGTAGGGATCGTAGGGATCGAGCACCGCGTACTTCGCGCGGTTGAAGGGGATCCCCGCCAGCACCGAGGACTCCCCCCCGCCGGAGTTCTGGTCGAAGGGGGGGATCGAGGGATCGGTCGAGCGGATCACGTCCCCGGGGTAGCGGCCGAAGAAGTTGATCGGGTACTTGCCGAAGTCGGAGGTGTAGAACAGGTCGCCGTCCTCGCCGGACTGCTCGGGAAGCGCCCCGAAGCCCGCGAGGTCGCGGGTGTGCCGGAGGCTGAAGACGTCGATCGCCCCATCGAGCGGCCCCGGCTGGGTGATCGCCGCGGGGGGCACGCCCGGGGCGATGGGGGCGCCGCCCGCGCTGGGCAGCAGGAAGGACGGGCGCATCCACCCCCAGTCGCCGGGGATGGTCCCCTGCGCGTCGGAGAGGACCTCGGGATCGCGGGCCCCGGAGTTCGCGCTGACCTGGTAGCGGTCGCCGGCCTCCAGCCCGAACTGCTCGAAGCTGCCGAAGTCCTCCTGGTCGAGCTTGGAGCGAAGCACCCCCACCGCCTGCTCGGCGACGATCGGGCCGTAGATCGCGTCCTTGGTCTGGACCTGCTGCGCGATGCCCGCGGGGAAGATCGCCGCGACCGAGATGATGCCGATCGCGAGGATGAAGACCGCGAGCAGCAGCTCCACCAGCGAGAAGCCCCGACGGGCGCGGGCTGCCGGGACGACGGGGATCCGGGGGTCACGGGTCATGGTCCACCCACCTTCGCGAGGCCGGTGTACCGGTTGAAGTGGATGCGGTCCGCGTTCTCGTCGAGCCAGGTCCCGAGGATCCGGTCCCGGAACTCGATGAAGTCCCCGGCGCCGAGGCTGGCCTGCGCGCCGACGAAGGCGGTGTAGTCGATGTCCTGCTTGGCCTTCACCTCGTCGTAGACCGCGAGGAACTGGCAGACGTTGATGAACGACTCCGCGTTGGTCTCCCCCTGCTGGAAGAACGGGGTGTTGCTCGACCCGGAGCCGCTGGAGCGGTTGAGCAGGTAGTTGCCGTTGTTGTCCCGGAGGTCGTCGTAGTCGACCCAGTTGTACAGGCGGTTGGAGGCCGAGGTCTGGGCCTCGGGGTTCCGGGTGATCACCGTGCCGTCGGCCCCGAAGAGCACGCCGAAGGTCGACCCGAACTCCAGGCTCCGGTAGTAGTCGTAGCGGCCGTCCCCGTCGTCGTCGATCGGGGTCCAGGGGCCGGGGCTCATGAAGTTCCAGGTGCCGGTGGGGTCGTCGACCACCCCGATGTCCTGGGCGGGCCCGGCGACCATGATCCCCTCGGGCAGGTAGCGCGGGGCCACCGCGGCGGAGGGGATGAACCGGCAGACGTCGGTGGTGGAGGCCGAGGCGTTCATCCGGATGCCGTCGTTGTCGCCCTTCACGATCTCGCCGGTGAACCCCGCGACCACCATCTCGACCTGGGCCGGCTGGCTGGGGTCGTCGAGGTCCTTCACGATGCGGAAGGTGAGCAGCGTGGGGTTGTTGGTTCGGATCGCCTCGCTGCGCGCGGTGGAGAGCGCGCCGAGCACCCGGTTGACGCCGGTCGAGAGCTTCACGTCGCGGGTCACCCGCTGGATCGAGATCACGGTGACCACCGCCAGCATGCTGATGATGCCGATCACCACCAGCAGCTCGAGCAGGGTGAAGGCGCGGGGGCGCGGGGCCATGGGACCCGGGGTGATGCGTGGCGACCGGCTCATGAACCCGACCTCGCGGAAAGCGGCTCGTAGGAGAAGATGTTGTCCTGGGCCTCGTTGAACTCGTTCTCGGCGGCGCTGGAGGTCGTGGGGTCCGCGTAGCGGTTGCCGATGCGGCCGTCCGGGCCGGAGGAGACCAGCAGCGGGCGGCGGTTGCGACAGATCCCGTAGAGGTGCTCGTAGGGCGTGCGGATCGTCCCGTCGGGATCCCGGACGATCGGGAACTCGTAGTCGGAGTAGCCGGGGATCTGGATGCTGCCCTCCGCGTCGTCGGTGTCGTAGTAGCGGCGACCGGGGAAGATCATCCGCACCTGTCGGCCCCAGGGATCGATGAACTCCGTCATGTTGAAGGTGTCCTCGATCGGGATGCCCCCCCCCACCCCGGTCACGCAGACCACCGCGCGGACCAGCTTTGGATCGCACTTGCCGAGGATCGCGGCGCAGGCGGGATTCCTGCCCATCACCGCGAGGGCCGCGGAGAGCCACTGCTGCTCGTGGTAGCGACCGAGCAGGTCGTCGTCCCAGGGGAAGCAGTCGCCGTTGGTCTCCCAGCCGTAGCCGCCCGCGTCGAGCCCGTTCATCAGGGCGTTGGGGGAGCCGTTGGCCAGGGTGGAGCGCATCGGCCGGAACGGCACGTCGACGTGGATGTCGGCGTTGGCGTCGCCGTAGCGGATCCCCGCGTGGGGGGCCTGGGTGGTGCGGTGCCACCCCTCGAAGATCATGGGCCGCCCGGCCTGCTGCTCGAACTCCAGCAGCGCGGTGTCGATGATCTGCATCGAGGAGCGGACCTGGCGTTCCTCGGACTGCGCGATGACCACCGATCCGACCCCGAGGACGAGGCCCATCAGGACCAGGATGATCCCGATCACGATCACCAGCTCCAGCAGGGTGAAGGCGCGACGCAGCGGGCGGGGGCGTGGGACCTGGTTCATGGACCGACCTCCACGAGGTTGTCGAGGTTGTAGCCCTCCACGTCGATGCGGCGCTCGTCGTCGTTGCGGCCGTCCGCCCCGGGGGTGAAGAGCGCGTACTCCGCGGCGAGCAGGGCCCGGGAGGTGGAGGTGTCGCCGTTGGCGTCGGCCCAGGCGCTCTCGCTGGTGCTGCCCACCGCGAAGGACTGGGGCCGGAGCGCGACCACGTCCGCGAGGGTGTAGCGGTCGTCGAGCACGCCGGGAGCGCGCAGGTCGCGCGGGGGCCGGGCGTAGAAGCGGATCGGGTTGCCCCAGTAGTCGAGGAAGACCTTGGGGGGGACTCCCTGCCCGTAGTCGCCGTCCCCGGGGAGCAGGACCCGCTCCCACTCCTGCCGGACGCCGTTGCCGCCCTCGTCGGAGATGGAGAGCCCGCGCACCTCGCCCAGGACCGTCGGGTCGCTCACGTCGAGGTAGGGACCGTAGACCCGCCCCGGCATGGTGGTGAGGTTCCCCCCGGTGAAGGAGGCGATCCCCAGGTCGTCGGGGTTGCGGTCGGGGAAGGCCACGCCGTTGCGGTTGGGGTCCACCACCCCCTCCGCGAACCGCGGGTTCAGGGTGGCGTTCCAGTACCCGTCGAGGCCGGGGGAACGGAAGCCGAGCGAGGGATACTCCTTGTAGCCCTGCTGGTAGCCGGGGGAGCCCGGATCGTTGTTGGCCAGCAGCGGCGGGATCGGCTGGGAGTTGGTGGCGACGAACCCGTAGCCGTCGAAGCGACGGTCCCCGTAGCCCAGGAGGTACTCGGGCAGGCTGGTCAGGGAGAAGTAGGCCTGGACCTCCCGGTAGTCGTCGTTCTGCAGCGTCCCCGCGCCGGACGCCCCGAAGGGCGGGGCCAGCAGGTCGCGGCCGTGGCCGATCGAGTCCGCGGGGGTGGCACCGGGACCCAGCACCGGTGGCAGGTAGCCCTGGTCGGTCTTGAACCGGGCGATCGCGGTCTTGATCGAGTTCATCAGCTGCCCGGTCTTCGCGCGCTGGGACGAGCGGGTGGCCGAGGACAGCGCGATGACCAGGATGCTGGCGAGGATCACGATCACCCCCACCGTCACCAGCATCTCGGTGATGGTGAAGCCGGGCCGGCGGGCGGGTCTGGATGTGGGCGACGATGGACGCATTGGATTCCTTCGGTCACGGGCCCGGGGGTCCGGGCGGGAAGTCACTTCTGGCCGGAGACGCTCTCGATCATCGAGACCAGGGGCAGGAACAGCGCGAGCACGATGGTCCCGACGATGCCGCCGAGGATCACCACCATGAACGGTTCGAGCAGGCTGAGCAGCGACTGCACCGCCACGTCGACCTCCTCGTCGTAGTTGTCGGCGATCTTCATGAGCATCACGTCGAGGTCGCCGGTCTCCTCGCCGACCTGGATCATGTTCACCACGATCGCATCGCACACCTTGGAGTCGCGCAGCGGGTCCGCGAAGGTCTCGCCCTCCCGGATCGAGTCGTGGACGTTGCCGAGCGCTCGCTCGAAGACCCAGTTGCCCGAGGTCTCCTTGGTGATGGTGATCGCCTCCAGGATCGGGACCCCGGCCGCGATCAGGGTGCCGAGGGTCCGGGTGAACCGGGCGACCGCGGTCTTCTTGATCAGCTGGCCGACCACCGGGATCTTCAGGAACATCCAGTCGGTGGCGGCCCGGCCCGCGCGGGGGATCCGGATGAGCTTGTAGAGGCCGAAGAGGATCACCGGCGAGAACACCACCCAGATCGCGCCGGGGATGTCCTGGCCCTCCTGCTGCCCGGCGATCCAGCGACTGGCGTCGATCAGCCAGAGGGTGAGCCCCGGGAGCTTGACGTCGAAGTCGTTGAAGATCTCCTGGAACTTCGGGATCACGAAGTACATGATGCCGGTCACGATCAGGACCGCGATGGTGATGACCACCGAGGGATAGATCAGCGCACCCTTGATCCGTCGACGCAGCCGCTGCCCCTTCTCCATGAACTCCGCGAGTCGCTGGAGGATGATGTCCAGGACGCCGCCGATCTCGCCCGCGGCCACCATCTTGCAGTAGAGGCGGTCGAAGGCCCTGGGATACTTGGTCATCGCGTCGGAGAGCGTGGTGCCCTGCTCGACCTCCTCGGAGACCCCCTTGAGGATGCGCTTGAAGCGCCCCCCCTTCTGCTGGCTCTCGAGGATCTGGAGGGAGCGCAGGAGGGGCAGGCCCGCGTCCTGCAGCGTGGAGAGCTGGCGGGTGAAGAGCGTCATCTTCTTGAGCGAGACCCCGCCGATCGGAAGGTCCAGGCTGATGCCGCGTCCCTTCTTCTTCTTCTTCTTGCCGCTGCCGTCGTCCGCCTTCTTGCCACGACCCTTCACCTTCTGCTCGCGGATCGTCCCCTGCATGGGGAAGAGCCCCTTCTCGCGGATCCGCTTGCCGGCCTCCTTCTCGGAGCCGGCCTCGATCGTGTCGCTCTGTTCCTTGCCGGTGGCGTCCACGGCCTTGTACTGGTAGATGGGCATTCGATGGATCCCTGGGTTGGGGGGTGCGTGGTGTGGTGGTGAGGAGCCCGCCGCGGCGCGGTGGGTCATTCGTCGACGATCGTCTCCCGGACCACCTCGTCGATGGTGGTCTGTCCTTCGTAGAGTGCCATCAGGCCGCTCTCGCGCAGGGTCCGCATGCCGAGGTTGCGGGCCTCGGCCCGGAGGGCCGCGGTGGAGGCCTGGGTGATGATGAGGTCCCGCATCTCGTCGTTCATCGACATGATCTCGAAGAGGGCCATCCGGCCCTTGTAGCCGCCGTGGCACTTGTCGCAGCCGCGTCCCCGGTAGAGGGTGCGGCCCTCGATGTCCTCCGGCTTGAGCTGGAGCTCCATGAGCTGCTCGAGGGTGGGCTCGAACTCCTCCCGGCACGCGGGGCAGATCCGGCGGACCAGGCGCTGGGCGACGATCGCCTCGATGGTGGCGGTGAGCAGGAAGCTCTCCACCCCGAGGTCGGTCAGACGCAGCACGGTGCTGGGGGCGTCGTTGGTGTGCAGCGTCGCGAAGACCAGGTGGCCGGTGAGGGAGGCCTGGATCGCGATCTGGGCGGTCTCGAGGTCGCGGATCTCGCCGACGAGGATCACGTCGGGATCCTGTCGCAGGAAGGAACGCAGGAGCGCGGCGAAGGTGAGGTCCTGCTCGGTGTTCACCTGGCACTGGATCAGCCCGTCGATGTCGTACTCGACCGGGTTCTCCGCGGTGAGGATCTTGGTCTCGGAGTCGTTGAGCGCGGTCAGCGCGGCGTACAGGGTCGTGGTCTTGCCGCTGCCGGTGGGCCCGGTCACGATCACGATGCCGTTGGGCTTGCGGATGATCGTGTCCACCTCGGCCCGGTCCTCGTCCCGGAGCCCGATGTTGTCGATGTCCAGGCTCACCACCTCCCGGTCGAGGATACGCAGCACCGCGGACTCGCCGAACATCGTGGGCAGGATGGAGACACGGAGGTCGCGGCCCATCATCTCGATGCGGCCGTCCTGGGGGAGTCGTCGTTCGGCGATGTCGAGGTTCGCCATGACCTTGACGCGACTGATGATCGCCATCGCGAGGTGCTTTCGCACCGGGGCCATCTCGTAGAGCACCCCGTCGATCCTCTGGCGGATGCGCAGCTGGTCCTCGAAGGGCTCGAAGTGGATGTCCGAGGCCTGTTCCTGGATCCCGATCCGGAGCACGAGGTCCAGCAGCTCGATGATCTGGTTGTCCGCGGCCGCCTCCTCGATCACCCCGAGGTCGATCGACTCCCCCCGGGAGGAGAGGGCCCCGAGCGCGTTGGAGTCCTCGGCCTTGGCCAGCACCTGGCCGAGGTCGGTGGCGCCGGAGAAGTGCTCCTTGATGAGCCCGTCGACCTGCTCGGCCGGCGCGACCACCGCCTGCACCTTGAAGTCCATGAGCTGGGAGAGGTCATCGATCGCTCGATAGTTGTCGGGACTCTTCATCGCGATCAGGATGCGTCGCGACTGGGGCTCGTACTTCAGGGGCACCACCCCGTAGGCACGCACGGTCTCGGGGGGGATCGCCGCGAGCACGTCCTCCTCGATGGTGCGGCCCTCGAGGTTGACCATCTGGAAGCCGCGTTGCAGGGACAACGCCTCGGTGACCTGCATCGACGTGCAATGGCCGAGCTCGACCAGGAGCTCGCCCACCCGGCCCTTCTTCTCCTTCTGGAGGTGCAGGGCCTCGTAGACCTGTTCACGGCTGCAGCGACCGAGACGCCGGAGGATCCGACCGAGCCGCTCGCCCTTGAACACCTTGGGATCGATCTTCGCCATCGTGACCTGCCTGACCCGGTGCGGGTGGAAAGGGATTCGGGAACTGACGGGTCGCGCCCCGCGCCGGGGAGGACGAACCGGACTCGCCGGCGGGACGGCCGACCACTGCTTCATGATCAGCGGTCACTCAGGGCTTGGCAAGTCCCAGAACCGGGGTTTGGATTGCGACATCTGGACTTTTGAACGCTCTACGGGTCGCGAACGTCATCTGTACGGAACCGACGCGCCATTGTCCGCACCCAATCTCGAAGTTTGCCCGCAATTGACCCCCGCCAGGAGGGCGTGAAGCGGTTCGAGCTCATTGTGACAGCTGGATTGTGTTACGACTTCCAGGCACTGAACGGGCTGGAATCGATTCGTAGCCCGGGCCAGATGCCGTGGTTGGCGGGATATTCAACCGTCCTGAGGGATCCAGAGCGGAGATCTTGTCGCAATGGAGTCATTCAGGGCCACATCACGCCACGCCCCGTCAGGGGCCCGGAGCCACGTTGCTCTGGAATGACTGGGCGGGGCGCTGGTCGATCAGCCCTCGTCGCCTTCGGCTTCGCCGTCGAGCTCCGCCCGCCCCACCGAGCCACCAAGCTTGTGGACCTTGGCAGTGAGGCCGGATGGATCACGACACTTGTCGATCATCTCCTCGGCGGAGATCATCCCGCGCGAGAAGAGCGACCAGAGGTGGTCGTCGAGCAACTGCATGCCGAACTTCTTCCCGGTCTGGATCGCGGAGTCGATCCGGAAGGTCTTCGCCTCGCGGATGAGGTTCGCGATCGCGGGGGTGACCACCAGGAACTCGTAGCCCGCGACCCGCCCCGGCTTGTCGACCCGGGCCAGCAGCACCTGGCTGAGGACCGCGATGAGGCTGGTGGACAGCTGGACGCGGATCTGCTCCTGCTGGTCGACGGGGAACGCGTCGATCACGCGGTTGATGGTGCCGGCGGCCCCGGTGGTGTGCAGGGTGGCGAAGACCAGGTGGCCGGTCTCAGCGGCCCGGATCGCCGCCTCGATCGTCTCCAGGTCGCGCATCTCGCCCACCAGGATCACGTCGGGGTCGGCACGGAGCGCGCGGCGAAGCGCCTCGGCGAAGCTCTCCACGTCGATGCCCAGTTCCCGCTGGTTGATGATCGACTGCTTGTGATCGTGGTAGTACTCGATCGGGTCCTCGACCGTGATGATGTGGTGGTCGTGGTTGATGTTGATGTGGTCGACCATGGTGGCGAGCGAGGTGGTCTTCCCCGAACCGGTGGGCCCGGTCACGATGAAGAGCCCCCGGGGCCGCCGGATCAGCTCCCGGCAGATCTCGGGCAGGCCGATCTGGTCGAAGGTCAGCAGGCGGTTGGGGATCAGCCTGAGGACCATCGCGATGTCGCCGCGCTGCTTGAACACCGCGACGCGGAAACGGGCCTTCTCGCCGTAGGCGAACCCGAAGTCGGTGGACCCCCCCTCCTGCAGTTCCTGCTGGTTCTTCTCGGGGGTGACCGCCTTCATCAGGACGGTCATGTCCTCGTTGTCGAGCACCTTGGTCTCCAGGGTGCGGAGTCGCCCGTTGAGGCGCACCGTCGGCTGCCGGCCGGTGGTCAGGTGGAGGTCGGAGGCATCCTCGCGCACCACGGTCTCCAGTAGACGGTCGATCTGCATGGTTGACATTGTTCGGCGGCTCCTTCTCTCGGTCGGTGCGGGGCGTCAGGAAATCTCGTTGGGGTTGAAGCCCTCGATCTGCGCGAATCGAGCGACCTCGTCGGGGGTGGTGTCGCCACGGAGGATCTTGACCTTGCCGTCCTCCAGCAGGCTGCGCATGCCGCCCCGGATGGCGGCTTCCCGGATCTTGGAGATCTGGGCGCGCTCGAAGGCGAGCTCGCGGACCTCGGCGTTCATCCGCATCAGCTCGAAGATCGCCTTCCGGCCCCGGTAGCCGGTGCCGCTGCAGTTGGGGCAGCCGTGGGCCTGGCGGATGTTCCCCGCCGCGACGTCCTCGGGGCTGATGTTCACCAGGTTGAGCAGCTTGCTGTCGGGATTCTCGTCCGGCTTGGCGCACTTCGGGCACAGCATCCGGATCAGGCGCTGCGCCATGATCGCCTGGATCGAGCTGGCCACGAGGAACGGCTTCACCCCGATGTCGATCAACCGGGTGATCGCGGAGGGGGCGTCGTTGGTGTGCAGGGTCGAGAAGACCAGGTGACCGGTCAGGGAGGCCTGGATCGCGATGTCCGCGACCTCGCGGTCCCGGATCTCGCCGATCAGGATCACGTTCGGGGCCTGGCGGAGCATCGCCCGGAGGATCGCGGTGAAGTTCAGGCCGATCGACTCGCGGACCTGCACCTGGTTGATCCCGGTGAAGTTGTATTCCACGGGATCCTCGGCGGTGATGATCTTGCGGTTCGGGGTGTTGAGGGTGTCCAGCGCGGAGTACAGGGTGGTGGTCTTGCCGCTGCCGGTGGGCCCGGTGACCAGGAAGATCCCGTTGGGACGCTGGATGATCCGCTCGAAGGTCTTGAGGTTGTCCGGCTCGAAGCCGAGGTTCACCAGCCCGATCCGGACCGCGTCCGGTCGCAGGACTCGCAGCACCACGCTCTCGCCGTGGTAGGCCGGGCAGAAGCTCACGCGGAAGTCGATGTCGACCGGCTCCCCGCCGGACTCCTCCGCGATCGGCATCTTGATGCGGCCGTCCTGGGGGATCCGGCGCTCCGCGACGTTCACGCCGGCCATCAGCTTGAGGCGGGCGAGCAGCGAGGCCTGGAGGCTCTTGGTGATGTCGTGGCGCTCGTGGCAGACGCCGTCGATCCGGTAGCGCAGGCGCACCCGGTCCACCATGGGCTCGAAGTGGATGTCGCTCGCCCGGCCGCGGACCGCCTCCTTGATGATCTTGTTCGCGAGGGCCACGATCTTCGAGTCACCGTCGACGTCGACGTCGACCGAGGCGTCGATGGAGTCGATGGTCTGCTCGCGGTCGACCGAACGGTCGTCGGACTTGTCGATCGTGGAATCCTCGGCGCTGGACATCCGCTCGATGTTCCCGCCGAGGTCGTCGATGTAGCTCTTGATCTGGCCGCGGGAACCGACCGCCAGCTCGATGTCGCGGCCGAGGCGGAAGCTCAGGGTGTCGACCAGCCCGAGGTCGGAGGGGTCGTGGACCAGGAGCCGGATCCGGCCGCCGGACTCGCCCAGCGGGAGGACCAGGTGCTTGCGGATGATGTCGCCGTCGATGAGCTCGGCGTCGACGCTGGACAGCCCCTCGGTGGAGGCGAGGTCGACGTAGTCGATCCCGTACTGGGTGGCGACGCTCTGCGCGATCTGGTTCTCGTCGGCGATCCCCTCCTCGATCAGGACCTCGCCGATCTTCTTGCCGGTGGCGGCTGCGGTCTCGCCCGCGGCATCGATCTGGTCCGGGGTGGCGACGCCGGCCTCGACCAGGATCTCACCGAGTTTCTTGCGTGCCTTCAGGACCAAGTGCTTCTCCGGGGCCGCCCGGAGGCGGCGGCGAAACCCTTCCTGTGCGGTCGGATTCCGGTTGGTGGACGTCCCAAGGTACCCGCTTGGGACGTAGTATGGAAGTCCCCGAAACGATCATCGGTGAACAAGCGGGTCGCCGTCGAGGCACCCCGCGACCGCAACGACCTGATAACCGCCCGCCAACGAGAGAGCCATGAGCGTCGCGCCCCGAATCCTGATCACCGCCGGCCCGACCCACGAACCGATCGACGAGGTTCGATTCCTGGGGAATCGTTCATCGGGACGACTGGGGATCTCGCTGGCCCGGGCCGCGGCGAGCCGGGGATGCCGGACCACGTTGCTGCTGGGGCCGACCGCGCTCGCACCCGATGATTCGGAGCTCGCGGTGCTCCGGTTCCAGTCATGCGCCGACCTGCAGGAGCTTCTGCACCAGCAGTGGCCCGGTCATGACGTCCTCTACATGGCCGCGGCGGTCGCCGACTACCGTCCGCGCGAGGTGCTTCGGGGCGGGAAGCTGCGGCGGAGGCCGGGCGAGCTCTCCCTGGACCTGGTCGCGACGCCCGACCTCCTCGCGGAGCTCGCGGACCACAGCCGACCCGACCAGCTGCGGATCGGCTGGGCACTCGAGCCGAGGGAGGGCCTGCTGGAGAGCGCACGCACGAAGCTCGAGCGGAAGCGGCTGGACGCGATCGTGGCGAATCCCCTCGAGACGCTCGACGCCGACGGGATCGAACCGCTGCTGGTGCTTCCCGACGGCGCGGTCCGGACCCCCGGGGCCGGGACCCTTCCCAAGGCCGAATTCGCCGGATGGTTGCTCGATACCACCCTTGGGATGCTCGTGGACGGATGAACCCGGCACCCCGGACGGGGGTTGGGTATAGTCGCGGGCCCCCGCTCGCGGAGCGGGACCACACCACACTCTCACGCGAGGGACTCAGCGATGCAGCTTGGAATGATCGGACTCGGGCGCATGGGCGCGAACATGGTTCGCCGGCTCATGAAGGACGGACACGAATGCGTCGTCTTCGACGTGAATCAGGATGCGGTCAAGGAGCTCGAGGGCGAGGGTGCGATCGGGGCCGCGACCATCGAGGAACTGTGCTCGAAGCTGTCCGCGCCGCGCAACGTCTGGATGATGGTGCCGGCGGCGCTGGTGGACGGCGTCATCGAGCAGGTGGTCCCCCACCTCTCGGCCGACGACACCCTGATCGACGGGGGCAATTCCTACTACAAGGACGACCTGCGACGGTCCAAGGAACTCCGCACCAAGGACATCCACTACCTCGACGTGGGCGTCTCCGGCGGGGTCTGGGGGCTCGAGCGTGGCTACTGCCACATGATCGGCGGTGACGATTCGGCGGTGGAGCGCATGAAGTCGATCTTCGTGTCCCTCGCGCCGGGCGTGGACTGCGCGCCCCGCACCCCCCACTACGCGGAGAACGCGAAGGGTGCCGCCAAGGACGCGGAACTCGGGTTCCTCCACTGCGGTCCCTGCGGGGCGGGGCACTTCGTCAAGATGGTGCACAACGGGATCGAGTACGGCGTGATGGCGGCCTACGCCGAGGGGCTGAACATCCTCAAGCACGCCAACATCGGGAAGACCAAGCGCGAGGAGGACGCGGAGACCACTCCGCTCAGGAACCCCGAGGAGTACATGTACGACATCGACTGCGGCGCGGTGGCCGAGATGTGGAGGCGCGGCAGCGTGATCGGGTCGTGGCTGCTGGACCTCACCGCGTCCGCCCTGGCCGAGAACCCCGACCTCTCGAACTTCCACGGCCGGGTGAGCGACTCCGGCGAGGGTCGCTGGACCAACCTCGCGGCGATCGACATCGGCGTCCCCGCCCACGTCCTGAGCGCGGCGCTCTACGAGCGCTTCGAATCCCGGGGCGAGGCCGACTTCGCGAACAAGCTGCTCAGCGCGATGCGGTTCGAGTTCGGCGGCCACCTCGAGAAGAGCTCCTGAACCACCGGACGGGCTCCGGGAACCACCACTCACCGCACGCCCGGGCAGCGTGCGGTGAGTTTTCGTACAGTCATGCCCACCACCGGGACCCGTGGCGGAACTGGCAGACGCAGCGGACTTAAAATCCGCGGCTCCTTGGAGCATGTGGGTTCGAATCCCACCGGGTCCATTCAGGACGGGGCTACTCGCGGGGCGCCTCCGTGGTGACCTCGAGCACCCGGGTCGGGTTCGCGCACGCCTGCCACTCCGGGACCGGCATGATCACGGAGTCCCTGAGGGACCCCGCGTTGAACGCGATCCGGTCGTTCAGGAGCACGGAGCGATCCACCACCAGTTCCAGGGGGAGCAGCGGCTCGCCGAACGGCGGCACGCTGCCCGGCACCAGGCCGGTGAGCTGCTCCAGCTCCTCGCGACTGGCGAACCGGACCGAGCGGGCCCCGAGCTCCCGGCGAAGCCGCCTGGAGTCCAGGCGCCGGGCCGCGCTGAGCACCAGCACCATGAACCGATCGTCGACCTTGAGCACCAGCGCCTTGCCCCCCACCTCGATCGGTTCCCCGCGCACCCGGGCACTGTCCTCGGAGGTCGGGGTGGGCTCGTGCCGGAGGTGCCGGTGGGCGCAGCCACGATGCTCGAGGAGCTCGAGGATGCGACGGGTCAGCTCGGGAGGTTCGGGGCGTGGTTCATGCATGGGGGATGCCGGGAGGCGGTTCGAGGGGGCAGGGCATCCTAGCCTCGATCCCGGGTCGTCCGCCCGGCGGGCGGGGACTGCCGCCGGACGGCCGACGGACGCGTCCGGAGGCCGTCCAGGCGCCCCCCCGGGGGGCTGAAAATATCCGGAGGAGCCGGGAGCCTCCCCCTGCAGGCTGCTATCCTTGTGGGCCACCCGCACCCATGGAGAACGGCCTTGACGCTTGCTACACCACGAGACAGCGAACTTCCGGACGTACAGAACGCACCCGACTCGAGAGCGATCTCCATCGACCAGGTGGGAGTGAGCGACGTCCGCCACCCGGCGACCATCCTGGACCGGGACGGCACCAGCCAGCCCGTCCCCGCGGTCTTCCGGATGACGGTGGCCCTGCCCTCGGACGTCAAGGGAACCCACATGAGCCGGTTCCTGGAGGTCCTCGGCACCCACCACCACGAGCTGGGTCCCGGCCGCATGGCGGGCTTCATGAAGGAACTGAGGTCGACCCTCAACGCGGAACAGGCCAGGGTCGAGATGAGCTTCCCCTGGTACGTCCGCAAGGCGGCCCCGATCAGCGGGGGCGTCGGGCTCCTGGAGTACGGGGTCACCATCGAGGTGGAGATCGGCCCTGACGATCGCGTCGAGGAGTTCCTGCAGGTGACCGCACCGGCGACCAGCCTGTGCCCGTGTTCGAAGGAGATCTCCGAGTACGGCGCCCACAACCAGCGATGCGAGCTCTCCGCCCGGGTCCAGTGCAGCGAACCCGTCGGGATCGCGGAGCTCGGGGCCCGACTGGAGTCCTCCGCCTCCTGCGAGGTGTACCCGGTGCTGAAGCGCCCGGACGAGAAGTTCGTCACCGAGGCCGCCTTCGAGAACCCGAAGTTCGTCGAGGACATCATCCGGGACCTCGCCCTGGAGATGGACGGGGACGACCGGATCCTCTCCTATCGCATCACCAGCGAGAACTTCGAGTCGATCCACGGACACAACGCCTGGGCCGAGATCCGGCGCAGCAAGTGACCTCCCGGGCGCCGGGTCCCCACCGGCGAACCCTGGGCCGTCCCGCTCGTACAGGCATCGGGGCCGGCCCGAACGACCCAGGATGGAGGCACCCCCCATGAATCCCCGCACCCTGCTCACGATCCCCGCCCTCGTCGTCGCATCCTGCCTCGGGATCGGCTGCCATGCGGACACCGACACCCCGCCAAGCTCGATTGGAGACGTTGTGATGGCTGATGCATCGAAGGAAGACCGCCTCTCCGACAGTGGTTACGACCTGACCCCCCCGACCCCCGAGGAGAAGGAGAAGCTGGTCGCGAAACTGACCCCGGAGCAGTTCCGGATCACCCAGAAGGCGGGCACCGAACCGGCGTTCTGCGGGACCCTCCTCGACAACAAGAAGGAAGGGATCTACGTCTGCCAGGTCTGCGGCCTGCCGCTGTTCGACAGCGCGGACAAGTTCACCTCCGGGACCGGATGGCCGAGCTTCACCAAGACCTTCGACCCGCGGCACGTGGTCGGGAAGGTCGACCGGTCGCACGGGATGGTCCGGACCGAGATCCTCTGCGGACGCTGCGGAAGTCACCTGGGGCACGTCTTCGAGGACGGTCCGGCCCCGACCGGGCTCCGCTTCTGCCTGAACTCCGAGTCCCTCCGGTTCATCGAGAAGGGCGAGGAGCTCCCCCCCGAGTCCCGGCCCGTCGAGTCCGAGGAGGCGTTCTTCGCGGGCGGCTGCTTCTGGGGCGTGGAGTACGCGTTCTCCGAGCTGCCGGGCGTGCTCTCCGTGACCAGCGGCTACCAGAACGGGGAGACCGAGGATCCCGACTACCGGTCCGTGTGCAGCGGGACCACCGGCCACGCCGAGTCGGTCCGGGTGCGCTTCGATCCCGACCGGATCGACTACGAGACCCTGGTCCGCTTCTTCTTCCGGATCCACGATCCCACCACCATGAACCGGCAGGGACCGGACGTGGGCACCCAGTACCGATCGGGCATCTACACCGTGGGGTCCGAGCAGCTGGACACCGCGAGGAAGGTGGTCGCGGACCTCAGCGCCCGGGATGCGTTCGGCAAGCGGGAGATCGTCACCGAGATCGAGCCCGCCCAGCCGTTCACCGTCGCCGAGGAGTACCACCAGGACTACGTCGCACGCACCGGGCGCGCCTGCCACCCCGGGATCGGCGAGGCGGTCGAGGAGTACAAGCGGAAGCTCTCCACCACCGGAACCGCCGGGTGACCACCCCCTTCGCGGGATGCAGCCCCGGGCGGTACCTCGGGGATGACGGACGGTCCGCTCCCACGTCGACCCCGCACCTCGTCATCGACCTGCCCACCGTCCGCGACAACGTGGCACGGGTGCTGGAGGCCATCGGCGGCCCCGACCGCTGGCGGCCGCACCTCAAGACCAGCAAGCTGCCCGAGGTCTGGACCCTGCTGCGGGAACAGGGACTCAACCGCTTCAAGTGCGCGACGGTGCTCGAGCTGTCCCAGCTCCTGTCGATCGCCCCGGAGGCGGACTGCGTGCTCGCCCACCACCCGGACGAGGCCGCGTGCAGGGCGCTCGGAACGCTGGCGCGCGCGCATCCCCGGGCGCGCATCGCCTGCCTGGTGGAGGAGCCGGCGGATCTCGATCGCATCCCCCGGGAGGTGGGCCTCTTCGTGGACGTCGACCCCGGGATGCACCGCAGCGGGCTCGACCCCCGGCGGCGGGAGCCGATCGTCGAGCTCGTCCGCCAGGCGGGCCCCCGATGCCGGGGGATCCACTTCTACGACGGGCACCTTCGGGACGGGAACGAGGCTTCCCGGAGGCAACGGGCCCATGCCGGCTACGACCTGCTGCTGGAACTCGATGCCGCCGCCGGAGGATGCGGGGAGCTGGTCACCAGCGGGACCCCGAGCTTCCTCCACGCCCTCGCCCACCGCGGGCTGGCGGGCACCGGACGCCACTCGGTGTCCCCGGGCACGGTGGTGCTGCACGACGGCATGAGCGAGCGACTGCCGGAGATCGCGCGGCTCGGCCTGGTCCCCGCCGCGGCGGTGATCGCCACGGTGGTCAGCCATCCCGGGGCGACGCTCGCCACCGCCAACGCCGGGTCGAAGTCGATCTCCGCCGACGTCCCGGCCCCCTGCTGCACGGTGCTGGGCCATCCGGGCGCGATCCCGCTCGGGGCCAGCGAGGAACACCTCCCGATCGAGTTCCCGGGGGCGGGTACCCGGCCGGCACGCGGCGAACGGGTGGTGCTGGTCCCGGAACACGTCTGCCCCACGGTCAACCTCGCCCGGGGCATCCTGCTGCAGGACCAGGGCGCCCGGCGGGTGGTGCCGAACCCCGCGGGGGGACACCCGTCGCCGATCGGATCCGACGCGGCCGCCTCCGGTTGAGCGTGCTCAGGTCTTCAGGCCGTCCCCGGTCATCACCAGCATGGAGCTCAGCTTCCGGTAGGCCAGCCGGGTGCAGACCACCGAGCACAGGATGGCGATGCAGATCGCCCACAGCCCGTCCTTGATCTGGGTCTTCACCAGCAGCTCGCCCTCGGTGACGGTGATGCCGAGGGCCATCAGGAAGACGCTCAGCATCGACCACTCCCCGACGATCCGGATCAGGTCGAGGCGCCTGGCGATCTGGTAGTGGGTCTTCCGGACCATCCAGCAGTGGCCGATCAGCAGCAGCACCAGCAGCGGGGTCACGCAGGTGAACAGGATCAGGAAGATCGCGAGCCCGTAGTGCTGGTTCTCGAAGAGGGCGGAGATCGCGGCATGGATGCTGTAGCTCTTCGAGTAGAGGGGCACGTTGTTGATCTTGAAGAACGGGAGCTCGATCGCGAACACGATCGCGCCGAAGGCGATGAGCAGGAGCAGCGGCATCGTCCACCCGATGGCACCGGTCGAGGTGAGGGGCTCGAGCTCGGCATCGTCGTCCCCGAACCTGGCGCGATGGTTGAAGTTGATCCGCTGGTCGACCATCTCCATCAGGCGGCTCATGATCATGTTGCCGATGATCGCGATGATGAAGAGGAACAGCCCGTACCGCGGCGTGGTCTCGATGAAGCGCTGCTCGGAGGAGATCACCATCAACAGGGTGACCACGAAGATGTCGAACATCGACCACTTGCCCGCCGCCTCGAGGAGGAGGATGAACCGGTTGCGGAACCGGGGATTCATCCTGAGGAACCACACCAGCAGCAGGGAGACCGTCTTGAAGAGCGGGAAGATGATCGAGAAGCCGACGATGAGGATCGCGACCACGATGATGCCTTCGTTCCACATCAGGCGCACGGACTCGATCAGCTTGTACTCCTTGTCCCCCATGAACTTGATCGAGAGGAAGGGCACCAGCAGGGCGCAGATGTTGGCCGCGAGCACGCACACCAGGCCGATCGGGATGAGCATCCCCCACAGGCCCGCCTCGGTCGAGAGTCGGTTGCGCCGGACCAGGTCGCCGGTGGTCTTCTTTCCCGCGCTGGACGATGACATGGATGCTGCCTCTGGAGGATCGTTGACTGATTCGGGCCGTGGGCGGATTACAGGATAAACTTTGGGGGCCAAAAAGGAAGTTCATGCACCAGCACGCGGACTGCAATTCCCACGATCACCATGACCACGACGAGGACGCCGGCCTGCTTCGCAGGTACTCGGACCTGATCCTGCCGCTGGTCTCCGGGGCCGCGCTGCTCCTGGGCTGGATCCTCGAACTGACCGGGGCCGCCCCCCGGGGGCTGGTCCTCTCCCTGTATGCAATCACCTACCTCGCAGGCGGTTTCGAACTCCTGGTCGGGAGTGTTCGGGGGATCACCCGGCTGAAGTTCGACATCGAGTTCCTGATGCTGGTGGCGGGCGTGGGGGCGGCGGTGCTGGGGAAGTTCGCGGAGGGCGGCCTGCTCTTCTTCCTGTTCTCCCTGGGGCATGCCCTCGAGCACTACGCGATGGGACGGGCGAGGCGGGCGATCCGCAGCCTCGGTCGGATCGCACCCGAGACCGCCCTGCGCTTGGGATCGGAGGGCGAACGATCGGTCCCGGTGGCGGCCCTCGAGCTGGGGGACCGGATCCGCATCCGGCCCGGCAGCCGGGTGGCGGCGGACGGGGTGATCCTCGAAGGGCACTCGCCGATCGACCAGTCCGCGATCACCGGGGAGAGCACCCCCGTCGAGCGCGGGCCCGGCCAGCGGATCCTCGCCGGAAGCCTCAACGGGGACCAGGCGCTGGTGCTGTCGGTGGATCGGCTCGCCGAGGACAGCACCATGTCGCGGATGATCCGGCTGGTCGAGGAGGCCCGTCGGAACCAGGGGGCGAGCCAGCGGTTCACCGAGCGGTTCACCCAGGTGTTCGTCCCGCTGGTGCTGGTCGGGACCGTGCTGCTGCTGGTGGTCCCCCCGCTGGTGGGCTGGCTGACCTGGGCGGAGGCGTTCACCCGGAGCCTCACGGTGCTGGTCGCCTCCTCGCCCTGCGCCCTGGCGATCTCCACCCCGTCGGCGGTCCTCGCCGGCATCGCGCAGGCCGCCCGGAACGGGGTCCTGATCAAGGGGGGACGCTACCTCGAGGAGCTGGGCACGATCCGGGCGATCGGCCTGGACAAGACCGGCACCCTCACCGTGGGGCGGCCGGAGCTCGAGTCGATCGAGCTGGTGGAGGCCGCGGACGAACGGGAGGTCCTCGAGGTCGCGGGCGCGCTCGAGCAGCAGTCGACCCATCCGATCGCCCGGGCGATCAGCCGGGTGGTGGCCGCACGCGGGCTCGCCTGCCCGAAGGCCGGTGGGATCCGCGACGAGGCGGGCTTCGGAGTGAGCGCGGTCATCGAGGACCGCGAGGTCCGGGTGGGCGGCAGTCGCCTGCTGGACGCCCCGGGGCTGCAGGTCGACGACGCGCTTCGGGAACGGGTCGCCGCGATCGAGGCCCGGGGGCTGACGGTGATGCTGGTCACCCGGGACCAGGGGGTGCTCGGGGTGCTCGGGCTCTCCGATCGACCACGCAGGGAGGCGGGCTGGGTGGTGGGTCGACTCCACCAGCTGGGGGTGCGCCTGGTGGTCATGCTCACCGGTGACAACGACACCGTCGCCCAGCGGGTCGGCGAGGCGGTCGGGGTGGACACCATCCGGTCGAACCTGCTGCCGGAGGACAAGATCAAGGTCATCAGGACCCTCCGACGAAGCAAGGACAAGGCGGCGATGGTCGGGGACGGGGTCAACGACGCCCCGGCGCTCGCCGCGGCCACCGTGGGGATCGCGATGGGCGCCGGCGGGACCGACGTCGCGCTGGAGACCGCGGACGTGGCGCTGATGGCCGACGACCTCAAGCAGCTGCCGTTCGCGATCGGGCTCAGTCGGCGGGTGCGGCGCACGATCATCCAGAACTTCGTGGTCTCCCTCGGGGTGATCGCCACCCTGGTCCCGGTGGCGGCGCTGGGGATCGCGCCGATCTGGATCGCGGTGATCTTCCACGAGGGCTCCACCCTGGTGGTGGTGGTGAACGCCCTGAGACTCCTCAACTACCGGGATCACGTGCCGGATGGGTTCTGAGCCCCGCACGCGTCCCGGCACCAGCCGAAGCCCCCGGGTGGGGCGCCGGATCGTCGTCCCGTTGGTGGCCGCACTGGCCGGGGCCTGCGCGGGGCCCGGACCGGTGGAGCGCCCGGAGGCGGCGGGCACCCGGGAGGCGCCCCATGAATTCGTCGAGCTGGTCATGGCCTCCCCCGCGCGGATCACGATCTGGAGCGAGACGTCCTCGGGCGCGCGCGAGGCGGCTCGCGCCGCACTGGATCGGATGCACGCGGTGGAATCGACCATCTCCAGCTGGCGGGCGGACTCCTGGACCGCGCGACTGGTCGCGGCCGCCCCGGGGTCGCTGGAGGTTCCCGACGACCTGGGCACCGCGCTCCGGGTCGGGACGGAGGTCCACCAGGCGTCGGGCGGTGCCTTCGACCTCACCGTGGGGCCGATGATGGAACTCTGGAGGCGCTCCCGGGAGGAGGGCGTCCTCCCGGGGGAGGCGGCCCTGGAGGACGCGCGCGCCCGGCGGGCGATGGACGCGATCGAGCTCGAGGGACTTCGGGCCCGGATCGGCCGGACCGGGATCCTGCTCGACTTCGGGGGGATCGGCAAGGGCCTCGCGACCTGGCGAGCGGGGAAGGTCCTGAGGGAACGCGGCATCGATCGGTTCCTCATCGACTTCGACGGGGAGATCCTGGCCGGGGATCCCCCACCGGGACGGGACGACTGGGTGGTCGCGATCGCCGCGGTCGAACCCGCGTCCCCGCTGCTGGTCGCGACCTCGGGGTGCTCGATCTCGACCAGCGGGGACCTGCACCAGTACCTGGTGGTCGACGGGATCCGCTACGGCCACGTGATGGATCCCCGGACCGGACTCGGGGTGCGGGAGGGTCGACAGGTCACGGTCATCACCGACGAACCCGACGGCATCGGTGACGCGCTGGCCACCGCGGGCTGCCTGCTGGAGTTCCCGGTGTTCGAACGGTTGCTGCGGGAACGCTACCCGGGCACGTCCGCGGTGGTGCAGCGCCGCCGGGGCGACCGGACGATCATCCGGACGATCGGCGATCCTCCCGTTCGAGCTCCCGAAGCTCCATGATCGCGAGGTGCTTGGCGAGCGCCTGGGAGGCGACCCCGCCGGCGGCCACCCAGCCCCGCCAGCCGTCCATGAAGCCGCGACGCAGCACCAGCTGCTTGAGGAACGCGGCGGCGGGATTCACCAGCAGGTTGATCCGACGACCGCCCCGTTCGAACTCCGCGGCCCGGAAGCCGAAGTAGATCCCCCGCTCGAGCATGTGCCGGGCCCCGGTCCAGGAGTCGTGGAGGATCCGTCCCTCCAGTCGCCTGGTCGATCCGTCCACCTCGACCCGGTCGTGGCCCCCCACCGAGTCGCCGACCACCCGGCTGGCGCCGGAGCGCACCAGCCGGAGCCTCCACTCCGGCTGGAAGCTGTGCCGGAGCAGCCGACCGTCGAGCCAGGTGATGCGGTTGAGCTCGAACCCGGAGACGTCGGGAGGGCAGGCGGCGATCGCCTCGCGGATCGCCCGGCACGCGCGTTCATCCAGGGACTCGTCGGAATCCAGCAGCAGGGTCCAGCCACCGTCGGCGGCCAGCGACATCGCATGGGCCTTCTGCTCGGTGGGGTTGGTGAAGTCCCGGTGGACCGGCTGGACCCCGGCGTCCCGGAGGAACTCGAGGGTCCCGTCGGTCGAGCCGGAGTCCACCACCACCACGCGCTCCGCGAGCTCCCGGACCGAGTCCAGGGACCCGGGCAGGGTCCGCATGCTGTTCATGCAGGTGTAGCAGACGCTCAGGCCGGCGACCGGTTCGGGCTGTGACGGTGAGTCGGGCACGACGACCAGTCTACCCGTGGCGGGGATCGGGGTCCTCAGACGGTCCGATTCAGCTCGGTGACCCCGGGAACCGCCACCGGATGCTCCACGCGCGGTCCGAACTCGTAGACCTCGGGGGTCAGGTCGAGGGTGCTCGACATCGCCTGGTCCCAGGTCACCAGCTGGCCGGTGTAGGCCGCCTCGCGACCCATGATCGCGGTCATGGTGGACTCGGCGATCCGGCGCCCCTCGTTGAGGTGCGGTCCCGTCCCGCGCATCGAGGCGATCAGGTCGATGTGCTCCTGCACGTAGGGGTTGACCTGGTCGCCGGTGAAGCTCCAGGGCCGGGGGCCGGAGATCTTCATGCCGTGGCCGGTGGAGGCCCGCCCCTCGGTCCCGATGATCCGCTCCTCCACCCGCTGCTGGGTGCCGACCTGCTGACGGCACATGCTGTGCGCGACGCGATCCCCGGGGTAGACGTACTCCAGCGAGAAGTGGTCGAAGATGTGCCCGTACTTCGGATCGGTGCGCGCCTGTCGACCCCCGACCCCGTAGACCGAGACCGGGTGCGCGTCGTAGACCCAGTTCACCACGTCGATGTTGTGCACGTGCTGCTCGACGATGTGGTCGCCGCTCAGCCAGGCGTGGTACAGCCAGTTGCGCAGCTGGTTCTCCATGTCCGAGCGGGCGGGGTCGGCGTCCACCGACCACAGCCCCCCCTGGTTCCAGTAGCACTGGGCGGCCATCGGGGTGCCGATCGCACCCTCCCGGATGCGTTCGATCAGTTCGAGGTAGCCCTTCTGGTGCCGGCGTTGCGTGCCGGAGACCACCGAGAGCGAGCCCTGGTCGGCCCGGGCGGAGGCGTCCAGCACGGTGCGGACCCCGGCGGGGTCGACCGCGACCGGCTTCTCCATGAAGACGTGCTTGCCGGCGTCGACCGCGGCGGCGAAGTGCTGCGGGCGGAAGCCCGGCGGGGTGGCGAGGATCACGTAGTCGCATTCGGTGGCGAGCACCTCCCCGTAGGCGTCGAAGCCCACGTGGCAGTGCCCTTCGGCGGGAACCGCCCGGTCCCCGAACTGCTGGGCGAGGGTGGCGAAGCCGGAGCGGGCGCCCTCCACCCGGTCGGGGAAGACGTCGCCGATGGCGTGGATGGAGGTGTCGGGGGAGGCCTCCAGCGCGTTGCGGGCGGCACCCATGCCGCGTCCGCCGCATCCGATCACCCCCACGCGGATCTCGTCGGAGCCGAGTCGGGGCAGCGCCCCGAAGGCCCCCGCGGCGAGGGGCAGTGCCGCCCCCACGGAGGTCGAGGCGATGAAGGCGCGCCGGGAGAGTGCTTCGCGGGTGGGATCAGGATGCATCCTTGGCAGGCTCCTTCCCGGGGGAGGCGGGCTCGGGGGTCGGGGAGCTCGTGGCCGGGGCGGAGGCGTCGTTCCCGCCGGCGTCGACGCAGACCAGCCGAACCCCGACGAACGCGGCGTCGGCCAGCCACCAGATGCTCTTGGGGAACTGCGGATCGCTGTCGTTCCACATCGGGTCGTAGTCGACCTGGTGGGCGCAGTCGAGCGCGGGGCCGTCGGACTGGTAGTCACCACCCATCAGCACCCCGACCGGCTTCTCCGGGGTGCCCCCGGCGAGGCACCACTCCCCCACGTTCCCGTAGAGGTCGTGCAGGCCGAGGGCGTCGGCCTTCTTGGTCCCGACGGGATGCGTGGTGTCGCCGCTGTCGTCGACGAACCACGCGTACTCCTCGAGGGACTCGTCGGGGATGCTCGCCGCGGCGCAGATGCGCGACCACTGCTCGACGGTGGGGACCCGGTAGGTCCGCCCGGTCTTCTCGCTCAGCCAGTCCGCGAACTGGATCGCCCCCTTGAGCGACATCGAGATCGCGGGGTACCCGTCGTGGCCGAACCCGCGGTCGACCGCGATGTAGGGCTTGGTGGGCCTGGTCACCGCATCGGAGCCGGGGGTGCTGTTCCCCTTCTTCTCGTCGAGACGGAAGATGAAGATGTCGAAGAGGTTCCAGGTGAGCTCCTTCTCCATCACCCAGAGGGGCTGGTCGTCGGGGCCCGGGACCGGCCGCATCGAGAGCTCGATGGCGGTGCCGGGGACCGGTTCGACCCAGGCCTCCCCGACCCGGGGCCGGACGGTCGGGGTGGGGTCCTCGGCCACGCGGTCGGCGGAGGGCGCGGCGACGGCGAACGGGACCGCGAGGGCGACCCCGGCCAGCAGGGCCGTCGGGAGGACGTGGCGGTCGGTTCGTACGGTCGTGGATCGGGTGGTCTGCACGTGGAGTCTCCAGGGGGCGGACACCGTGAGCGGTCCGCACCACGACCAGCATATCGCCTCCGCGGGCGTCGGCCGAGGGGAAACGTGGGCCTTCCGGAGGGACGCCGTGGGGGCCGGGCTCCGGTGGGGTCCGGTGGGGTCCGTCACGCCGTACGCGACCGGTCGCGGGTCAGCGGGGGTTCCAGTTGGCGAGCACCAGGGCGAGGTCCTGGCCGTTGACCAGGGCGTCCTGGGTGATGTCGCCGATGCAGGTCCCGGTGCAGTTCCAGTTGCCGAGCACCAGGGCGAGGTCCTGGCCGTCGATGAACCCGTCGACGTTGACGTCGGCGGGGTTGAAGGGCTCGTTGCAGCCGGGGTTCCGGATGCGGAACGCGTCGAGGCCCGCCTCGACCACCGACGCGGGGGCGAGGTCGCTTGCGGTGACCCGGAGCCGGAGCCCGCTGGTCAGGGCCACGAAGTCGTTCACCCGGAAGCTGCTCTCGGTCCAGCCGGTCTGCGCGCTGGTACCCAGCGGCACGGTGAGGATCGTGGTCCAGCTGGCCCCCGAGTCGCCGGAGAGCTCCACCACGAACGGGTCGTCGTTCTGGTCGTTGTCGGACGAGGAGTTGTCGTACCACCAGGAGAACACCACCTCGGGGTCGGTCGCGTCGGTCTGGTAGACGGCCGAGAGCAGCACGGTGGTCCCGTCGTCGATGTCGTTGGCGCAGGCGGTGGCGGAGACCCCGTTGCCGGTGAGCCAGCAGCCGCCGCTGCCATCGGCGTCGGTGGCGGGCGCGCTGCAGTCATCGACGGAGATCGAGTCCCCGCTCGGGATCCCGCGCTCCCAGCCCCCGGTGGCGGCGTTGGAGGTCGCGGTCCACCCCGCGAAGTCGTTGAAGTCGAGGTCCACGAGGAGGTCGGTGAAGTCGGCGATGGTCGAGGTGTAGACCCCGCTCTCGAAGAGCTCGCCCTCGACGTCGCGGATCAGGAAGGAGAGCGAGAGCTGCCCGGGGCACGCGAGCTCGGGCAGGGTCGCGCGGAAGGTGCCGAAGCCCAGGGGCAGGAGGTCGACCTGGCGGTTCCCGGTGCCGTCGTTGAAGACCACCAGGCCCGAGCCGGGATCGAGCTCGCCACCGCTGATGGTGATGGCGACCTCGAGGTCCCCGCCGGAGGAGGGGAACTGCGCGGGGACGCCGCCCACCGGGTTGAAGCCGACGGAGGCTCCTTCCGGGGCGAAGACGAAGAGCCCGCGTTCGATGTCCGAGACGATCACCGTGCCGCTGTCGAAGTAGGGGCAGGCGGTCCAGGCACCGTTCTGGCTGATGCTGTTGCTGCCCGGGTAGGTGTCGAAGTAGGCGATCTCCTGGGGGGCCAGGGGGTCGCTGATGTCCAGCACCCGGAGTCCGCTCCGGTAGTTCGCGGCGTAGAGCCGGTCGCCCTTGACGTAGCAGTTGTGCGCGGCGGAGCCGAGCCCGTTGGTCCAGCGACTCACGAAGGTGGGGTCGGTGGGATCCGAGACGTCGAAGATGAAGGTCGAGGAGCTGCCGTTGTAGAGCTCGTCGTTGATGTAGAAGATCTGGCTGTCCTCGGTGAGCCACCCCTGGTGGCAGAAGGCCGCGCCCGGGTAGCCGGTCTCCGCGAGCAGCTGGGGGCTGGTGGGGTTGGTGACGTCGACGATCGCCAGCCGGGTGTTGCCCGAGCCGTTGCCGAGGCCGCCGCAGCAGTAGGCGAGGGTCCGGCCCGCGTAGGGGCCGCTGGAGAAGGTGCGCAGCTGGACGTCGTGGACGTAGATCGGGGTCCACTCCCCCACCAGCGGTGGGTTGGACTTGCTGACCGTGGCGTCGTAGAGCACCAGCCCGAGGTTGTTGCCGCCCCCGCAGCGCGCGATCAGCCCGGTGTCGGTGTCGATCGCGATGTTGTGGCTGCTCGAGGAGGGACCGGTGTTGACGGTGTTCACCAGCGACACCACGCCGGCGTCGATGCCCGCGAGCGAGACCACCTGCATGCCGCCGCCGCAGTCGCTGACGATGTAGCAGTGGTCCTCGTAGACCTTGACGTCGCGCCAGAGACAGTTCGGTCCGTCGAGGTAGGCGATGATCTGGGGATTGCGGGGGTTGGTGATCTCGACGAAGTTGGTGCCGAGGGTGGTGGTCATCAGCGCGTACTCGCGCCCGGAGGGCGAGGTGTAGGACCAGCAGTCGGCGCCCTCCCCCCCACCGAGGTCCGGCATGGTGATGTTGGCCGCCAGCTGGACGCCGTCGAAGTCGAATCCCCCGGCGAGCGAGCCGTCGTCCACCGCGCTTCGCCAGCTGGGCCCCTGGTAGGGCGTGCGCTCGACCAGCGCCTTCGGGTCGCCGTCGTGGGCGGTCGCGAGGGAGCCGGCGATCAGTCCGGAGAGGAGCACGGTGCGGACGGGGGCGTTCGACATGGGAATCCGATCTGGCGACCCGGCGGGACGAGCTGTCTGGGTCCGGCCTGCCGAGGCATGGCGGTGAGGGACGGGTGGGGATCGAGACGCCCGGGGCGCATCGATGAATCAAGTATAGAAGGCCGAATCGGCCTTCAAAGCCCTAAATCGGGGTTTGGGGGAAGATCGGTGCTCAGTCCCCGGGGACCGCCCCGGGGGCGGACGCGAAGGCCGGGTCGGCCGGCTGCCCGTCGAGGGATTCGAGGAACGCGACCAGCTGCGCGACCTCCTCGTCGTCGAGGTGCAACGGCTCCAGCACCGACTCCTGGTGGTGGTCGAGCTGGACCGCGCCCTCCAGGGTGGAGTAGAAGCGGACCACGTCCTCCAGGGTCTCGAAGCGTCCCTCGTGCATGTAGGGCGCGGTGCGCGAGACCTCGCGGAGCGACGGGGTGCGGAACCGCCCCCAGTTGTCCGGGGTCTCGACCAGGGTCCGGACCATCCGGGCCCGGCCGCCCTCGGGGTGGTCCGACCACTCGCCGGCGGCGTTGAAGGGGTCGCGCTTGACGATCGAGGTGCCGGCGTGTCGACCGCTGTCGGTGGGCATCCCCCCCGCGACCGGCGGCACCCCGATGTTGTGGAACTCACCGGTGGTGATCATCGGCCCCGCGTGGCACTCCCAGCAGCCGGCCTCGCCGGTGAACAGCGCGAGCCCGCGCAGTTCCCGCGCCCCGAATCCCGGCACCGGTTCGTACCGGCCGGACGCGACCGAGGCGACGAATCGATCGAAGGGTGCATCGGCGGACCCCAGGCGACGCTGGTAGGCGCCCATCGACTTGCCGACGTTCACGAAGACCTCGTCCACCGCGCGCCGGGTGTCGGGCGGCAGTGCCTCCCACCGCTCGTGGAGCGAGTCCGGCGTCCCCTCGCGCACGGGCCGTGCCGGGGCCTCCCCGGGATCGGCGAGGTCGGGCAGGGGACCGAAGATCGATTCGTAGGCCCGGTGGTACGCCGGGTCGGCGTGGACCAGGGCGGCCACCGAGCAACGGTCCCCCGCCATCTCCACCTCGTTCTCGAGCGGCTCGAGGGCCTGGGCCCAGAGGGAATCGGAGCGGCCGTCCCAGGTGAGCCAGCGATGGTGGCCGGCGTTGAGGACGGTCGGGGTGTTGCGGAGGTTCAGGCCCGCGCCCTCCGCGACCCGGAGCCCGTCGGTGAAGTCGTGCGCGGGGTCGTGACAGCTCGCGCAGGAGACGTCGCCCCCCGCGGAGAGCCGGGGATCGAAGAAGAGCTGGTGCCCGAACCGCGCGGCCGCGAGGTCGTCCGCGACCCGGTTGGTCGGGTCCGCGGGGAGCTCGGGCACCTCGGCCATGCGTTCGATGCGGCCCCACTGTCGGGGGGTCAGCTCCACGCCGTGGGTCCGGAGGAGTCCGGGCAGGTCGGGGGGGCCCCCGGCCGCGGTCGGTTCCGTCGAGGGACCGCTTCGATCGCAGGCCGCGAGCGCGACCAGGAGGATGAGTCCGGACCACCTCCTCATCCGGACAACCACATCGACCACTGGCTGCGTTCCAGCCGGCCGTCCTCGATCAGGTCCACGTAGAGCTGCCAGCGTCCGGGCATGTGGAAGAGCATGCCGCGGGCGATCCAGCGGGCCGGACCGTCCCGGCCGACTTCCGGGGCCACGTTCATGCCGTGGCGATGATGCGGCATCCCCGCGTCGACCAGGATCCGGTCGAAGCGGGCCGGCACCGCCATCGAGTCGTCCTCCCAGACCTCGACCTCCACGTCGAAGGGATCCGCGAGGGGGATCGGTTCCTCGAGCGGTCGCCAGCGGACGAAGAACGTCCCGTCGGCACTGGACGCCGATCGCCACTCGATCGGGGAGGCGGCCTCCCCCGCCACCGCGTCGTCGGGTTCGGCGGACGGCCGACACCCCGCGCCGGGCACGACCGCCGAGGCGACCAGGGCCAGGAGGATGGGCGTGGTTCGGCGCATCAGGACGGATCCCCTTCCCCGGGGGCGGCGGGTTCGTCCTCGGCGGGGGCCGGGGGACGGGGCACGGTGTAGCCACCGGACAGGGTGAACGTCGACCGCCAGGTGCCGTCCGGTGCAAAGATCTGGGCGCGATGGTTCCCCTGGTCCACCACCACCAGGCGGTCGCCCCGGATCCGCGCCAGTCCGGCGGGGGCCCAGAAGCGCCCGTCCAGCTCGCCGGTCCCGCCCCAGGACCGATCGGGGGTCCGGGCGGCCTCGCCGGGGCGGGGATCGAGCACCTCCTCGTAGACCTCCACCCGGTCCCCGGAGGCGGAGCCGAGGTAGAGCGTCCCGTCGAGGAACACGGCCCCGAGCGACCGTCCCTCGAAGGCCAGTTCGACGGGGTCCCCGAGCGGGGCGCCGGTGGGATCGAGCGGGCGGGCGAGGAGTCCGCGCCCGCGGGGTTCCAGCAGCAGGAGGCCGGGGCCGGCGGCGAGGAGCTGGCCGTGGCCGGCACCGGCGGCGCCGATCGAGCGGGGCCGGTGCCGTGCGTCGAGTTCGAGCAGGACGTCGTTGGCCCGGTCCACCGCGACCAGGGGAGCCCCGTCGATCCGGGCACGGGCCAGTCCGGTGATCCGCGGGTGTCGCCAGGATCGGTCGGGATCGAGCCGGCGCAGGTCCGCGAGCATCGCCTCCGACTCGATCGCGGAGGTGAGCCTGGCCATGAACGGGTCGTAGGCGATCGGCGTCGACCGATCGCGCTCGAGGCGCCAGGTCATGAGCCGGTCGTTCACCGGGTCCGAGACCACGAGCTCCTGTCGCGCCCCGTCGAGGTGCAGCGCCCCGAGGCGCCCGAGGTCGTCCCACCCCGAGCCGTGGTTGGTGAAGACGGTGATGTTCAGTCCGGTGTCGGTGGTGACGTCGAAGACCGCGATGGAACCGGTCTCCGGCTCCCACATCGCCAGCAGGTCGTCCTCCGCGGCCACCTGCGCACCGAAGTGGCTGCTGACGTCCTGCTTGGCGGGCATCGGGCTGGACCGCGCCTCCGCGAGCCCGCCGGGCAGGCGGGTGAAGCACTGGATCCGACGCTCGAAGGGCTCGAGCACCACCGCCCGGGACCCGTCGGCGGAGACGTCGAGGCAGGTGGGGTAGTGGATTCGACCCTCCCCCTCGCGCGGCACCACCGCGTGCATCCCCCACTGGTACTGGAAGCGCCCGTCGGTGTCGAAGACCGACACCCGGTGGTTGAGTTCCTCGGCGACGTAGACCAGGTCCCCCTCGACGTCGATCGAACTGGGGGCCGCGAGCAGGCCGGGGAACGCGCCGCGTCCGCCCCACGCCAGCTGGAACCGGCCGTCGGGCCCGAACCGCTGGATCCGGTGGTTGTCGGTGTCGGCCACGTAGCAGCGACCCCGGGAGTCGACCGCGACGTCGGCGGGGAAGTTGAAGGCACCCTCGCCGGCACCCTTGCCCCCGGTCGAGAACCGCTCGCGGCCGTCGAGGTCCAGCGCGCGCAGGCGGTGCGGCGCGCGCTCCAGGAACAGGAAGCCGGTGATCGCCTCCCCGTCGAACAGCGGTCGCACCCGGACCACGTCGGCCAGGGGCTCGATCCCCGCGGCGGGCAGTTCGATCGATCGCGGGCCGCCGGGCAGGTTCTCGAGCCGGAGCTCGATCACGCCCGCGCCCCCCGGATCGTCCCCGGGGTGGACCAGGAAGCAGGCCGGGCGTTCGTCCACCGACGGGGCGTCCCCGGAGGGCGGGAGCACCGACTCCCGGATCGTCCCCGCCTCGCGGTCGAGGGCGATCGAGCCGTCCCCGAGCCAGGTCACGCGATCGACCCCGATCGCGACCGGGAGCTCGCGGTCGAAGGAGCCCAGGGCGGGATCCTG
>PKCS01000098.1 GCA_002862305.1 Phycisphaerae bacterium
TTCCACAAGGAAGCCGGTTCCATCAGAGTTTCGGCCCAGGAGCAGTCCGTCCCCTGATTCGTAGATCAGCTCGGTTTCGCGCCCCTCGCCGACCCGGTGGACTTGAACCCTGGTTCCGGGTGGGCAGCTGCCGGAGCTTGCATTCACCAGCGCCTTGCCCGGTATCGGTCCCACCTGGGTCGCGATGTAGCCACCATCCACGAACGTGAAGAGCGGGAGCGTCGAGCCGTTGTATTCGACCGAACCACCCCTCCTGATCCGGAAAGTGGTCTCGGTGCTTGAGGTCAGCGCGAGGTTGCCGTCCTCGTCGAAGCCGGTCCGCTGCACCACTTCGAACTGTTCCTCCGCGGGCAGAACGTACCTTGATTCACCCTTCGCCTCGTAGCTGCTCACACAGCCCGCGAGCGTCACGAGCACCCACGCCATCACCGTTATGATTCCGGTGGTCCTGATGGTGGCCAGTGCGACTGGACGCGTGCTCATGTCCGATTCAATCGCGTCTCGGATCCTTGTTCGAGTTGGTGCCCTCGGAACCGGGTCCCCCGAGTCCCAGCTGGTTCTGCAGGTTCCGCATGCGCTCCCCGATCGGGTCCTTGAAGTACTCGAGTCTTCTACGGTCGATCTCGTTGAAGTTGATGTCGTTCTCGTCGGGGTTGTCAACGACGATCGGGGTGATGAACACTACCAGTTCGCTGATGATCGTCTCGTCGGATTCATTCGAGAATACCCAGTCGAGGATCGGGATGTCCCCGAGCAGCGGGACCTTGTTCTTCCGCTTCCCTTCGGACTCCTTCCGGATGCCCGAGATCACGATGGTCTGGCCGTTCTTCACCGTGATGGTGGTGTTGGTCTGGCGACGCTTGAAGGTGGGGTTGTTGCCTGCTCCCTGGATGCTGTTCTTGTCGATATTCGAGAGCAGGATCTCGATCTGCATCGCGACATTCTTCTCCTTCGTGATCCGGGGTCGGACGTTCACGCCGATCCCGACCGCCCGGTAGTCGAAGGTGTCCGTGGTCTGGGTGGCGACGGTGGTGCCGGTCTGGACCGAGACGTCCTGACCGTCGAAGAAGACCGCCTCCTGGTTGTCCGAGGTGAACAGCCGCGGCGACTGGAGGATTCTGGTGTTGGTCACCTGGTCGAGGGCCTGCAGGATCACGGTCGCGTCGGTGTTGAAGGTGAAGATGCTCTGGGTGAGCGAGTTGGGGAAGACGTCCTGCTTGTCGCCCAGGAAGTCCGTGTTGATCACCACCGCATTGTCGGGGTTGTCGGGGCTGATCCCCAACTGGCCGAAGCGGAGGCCGAATTCGAACTGGTCACCCAGTTCGACCTCCGCGAGGACGGCGCTGATCATGACCTGCCGGCCCGGACGGTCGAGCTCGGTGATGATGTCGATCACCGCCTGCTGGATCTCGGGGGTCGCCAGGACCAGCAGTGAGTTCTGCGAGGCATTCGGGACCACGCGGGCCTTGCCGACCAGCGCGCTGACCTCCGCGGACTCGCCTTCGGCTCCTCGCTGGGTCTGCCAGGGGAAGCTGATGGTCGAGGTGGCGTCACCCGTCCCACCGGTGGTGTTCAGGCTGCTCGAGGTGTTGGACGCACCCCCCGCGGCATTGAAGTCGATTCCCGACAGGCCGTCATCCGGGGCGGTGATCGAGGTCTGGGCTCCGGAGCTGGCCAGCAAGGCGTTCAGGATCTCCGCCACGCTGATCGCGCTCGCGTGCTTCAACTCGATGTTGATCGGCATGCCCACGCTGAGCGGCATGTCGATGCGTTCGATCATCTCGTTCAGCCACTCGAAGTTGCTTGGCGACTTGCTGATCACGATCAACCTGTTCGAGTCCGGGTAGGCCTCGATCCTGAAGATGTTCGCGACTGCGGCGTCCGCACCCGCCGTCGGGGCGTTGCCACGATTGTTGCCCCGGGCGTTCCCGGCGCTGGCGGTGCCACCGCTCTCGAGGAGGGAGACCAGCAGTTCCTTGACCTTGAGGGGGTCGGTGTACTTGAGGTCGTAGATCCTGAAGATCTCGCCCTCCTGGGCGGGAGCGACGTCCCAGGCGGTGTCCAGGAGCGTCCGGATCTCGGTGATGATGTCCGGCTCCGCCCGGACCGTGATCGAGTTGGTCGGCTCCAGCACCGTCACCGTCAGCTGCTCGCTCGTGCCGACCTCCACCGGGGCCTGCTGTTGCGTGTTGCGCTGTGGGGTGTTCCTGCCCTGCGACCTCCCGGTGGTTCGGTTGACCTGGGGTGATGTGGTGCCGCTGGAGGCGAAGAGCGTCTCCACGAGTTCCGCGACCGTCGTCGCATCGGCGTACCGGAGCCGGAACGTCTCGACCTTGACCGCGACGTAGGGTTCCACGTCGAGAATCCTGATCAGCCTGGCCACGCGCTTCGCGTACCCGATGTCGCTCTCGACGATGATCTGGTTCGAGTTCACGTCGACCGTGAGGCGTGCGTACTCGGGCTTGGAGGGGTCGAGTCGCTCGAAGATGTCCTGGGCCTTGGCCTCCATGATCTGGAAGACCTTGATCACGATGTTGCCGTCGTCGTCGAGCTCCTCGACATCCACCTCGGGACCGAGCACCACCCCGGGCTGGAGGGCGGACACGTCGTTGATCGAATCGATCATGATCATGTCCTCGGTCTCGACCACCGCGATGTCGTTGAGCTTGAACGCCTGGTAGAGGATCTCGAGGGCGGTCGACTTCGGTACCTTCTTCTCGGACATCACGGTGATCTTGCGCGAGAGGATCGCCTGCTCCTGGACCATCACCACCTTGCCCGTCCACCTGACGATGAACTCGATGATCTCGCTGACGTCCTGCTTGTTCAGGTTCAGGTTGACCAGTTCCTCGCCGTCCACGGGGGGGGGCATGATGCCCCCCTCGAGTTCCTCCGGATCCTCGGAAGGCTCGAGCACGAGCGCGGGTTCCCGTTCACCGCCTGGTGCCGGCACGGATTCCTGCGCGAGGCCCGGGCTCGTGAGGGACCCCCACAGCAGCGCGGCGGCGGTGAGCAGGCAGGCGAGTATGGATGTCTTGGTGTGGAGGATCAAGGTTCTGTTCCTTGGCGCTTGTCTTGAATCATCGGCCCTGAGATCCGGATCGTCGGTCTGGGGCCCCTGTCGTGGTGCGGGGTGGTGTGGTCGTTTTCGGTCGGTCGGCAGAGTCCGGTTCCCGGCTCGGCGTCAGGCCTCGTTGTCTTCGCTCTTCTCCCTGAGCTTCTGCATCAATACCTTGCGTTCCGCCTCGAGTCGGTCCTTGGTCGCCTGGTCGATGCCATCGGCTCGCATGCCGCGGAAGATGTCGCCTATCCGCTGGGTGATCTCCGACCGGGTGAGGGAGTCCAGCTCGGCCTCCGTCAGCGGTTCGGGAACCCTGTTCATGTTCGTATTTCGGCTGGATTCGGTCCTGGCCCGTGAGGATTCCCTTGCATTGCTCGTGACCGGCCTGCTGGATCCGAGCGCCATCGATCCCTCGGAGACCAGATCCTCCCGGGTACTGTCGCTGAAGGGCTTCTCCCCGAAGAAGGCCGGCATCTCCCCCCCAAGGAGGTCGATCTCGTATTCGCCCTTCTTCCATCCGAGCTTCACCCGGAACGGTCCGTAGACCTCGAGGACCTGCACATCGTCCGCCGTCTCGCCGACGGACACCCTCCGGCCGTTCTTGAAGAAGACGTTGGTCCCGAGGATGCTCTGGATCTCGGGGCCTGCGTACTGGGCGGGAGGCGGTGGCGGAGGCGGGGGAGGCGGCGGCGGCGGCGGTGGGGGGGCGACCGTCCTCGGGGCCGGTGGGCGGGGCGGCGCCGGCCGGTTCCGGACGGGTTCCCGGGGGATGTAGAAGATCGAGCGGCCGTTGAAACGGTCCTCGGCACGGTCCATGACCGTGTTGTTGCTCAGGAGCCGGGCGACCACGTTGGCCTCTTCGGCCTCGACGGACGACTCGGTCAGGGAGCCCACCACCAGCATCATGCTCCCGATCATGAACGTCGAGGCGGTCACCAGCGCCACCACGCTTATCGCCAGGCTCGCCGGGATCTTGAGGCCGGGGATGGATCGTTCGTGAATCCTCATCCGCTAGACCCCTCTCCGGTTGCTGCGCGTCTTGAGCACCCAGCTCTCCAGGGTGATGTCCACGTTGACCAGCCCGCGGGACTGCTCCGGTCCCGAGTCGTAGCGACTGAGTTGCAGCCTGGTGATGCTGTAGATCTCCGGGCTCGACTCGAATGCCTTGATGATCCTGGTCGCTGACGCGTGGTTGCAGTCGAACTCGAGCCGACCCACGATCTTCGCGAGCTTCTGCCCGCTGCTCCGCGGGATCTCGGGGGCCGCGCTGTTGGGGAGGTTCGCCCCGGGCGAGATCGAGATCGCGACCATCTCGGCGTCGTTTGCCTCGAGTATCTCGTTGATGACCTCGTACATCCGCTGTTCCGCCGCGAGCGTCGACAGCCTCGGATCCGGCAATCTGAGTTCACCCATCGCCTGCACCTGGTCCCGGAAAGCCGGCTTCAGCTGGGTCTGGGCACTCCGTGCCCGGTCGATCTGCAGCAGCAGGTCGTCCGCCTCGGCATTGAGGTTCTTCGCTATCGCCATGCTCTCGAGCACGCCCAGCAGGACGATGCTCACGCCCGCCACGACCACGAGGGTGCGGGTGGTCTTGGAGAACCGGTCGAATTCCGAACGAACCCGGGTGATGGTGTTGTCAAGATTCTGGTTCAGTGGCATGGGTTGGTGGTCATCCTGAGGCGTTCCTCGTGGCTTCGAGGAGTCGCTTGAAGTCAATCCGGAGACGTTCGCTGGTCTCCTCGTCGAGGTCGTTCCGCTGGCGCGCCTTCGCGTTCCTGGAGGTCGCCTCCAGGAGCTCCGCACGGCTCATCGCCGCGATCTCGTTGTCCGTGAGCGAATCCGGTATCGGGGCGAGGCCCGTCGAGCTCCTCGCGGCCGTCTGTTCGCTTCGCCGGGCGGGGGTGTTTCCACCCTGTCCACCCGCACCGAGTCCCGAGGACCTGCCTGCGGCCCGGGCCGGCGCGCCTGCCGTGGCGGTTCCGGGGGTACGGGCTCGCTCCGGGCTCCGCGCGGGTTCCCCGGCGAATCCCGAGCCGGTTTCCCGTGCTGAACGCGCCGGGGCGGATGCGGCCACGTCGGCTCTCGCGGGATCCGCCTCGGCCTTCGCGCTGGCGAGCTCGGTGGCCGGGACTTCCTCCACCGATTCCAACTGGTCGACTTCCTCGGTCTCTTCCTTCTCCTCGTCCTCGAATGCATGGGGGTAGCGGATCTCGACGTGCGGAGTCTTCGCGAAGTCCTGCACGAAGTTACGGACGTACTTGTAGGGCTCCCGCACCGTCGCGGTGATCGAGAACTGGATCAGCCCACTGTTGTCGACCGGATCGCTGGTGTAGTTGATGTCCCCGAAGATCTGGGTGGACTCCATGCGCTCCATCGCCTCACTGATCAGTTCGACGGGACTGATCCCCTGGAAGCGACCGGCCCGACCGCGCAGCACCACTGAATCACCCTCGTTGATCATGATGGTATCCGCCTGGATGCCCAGAGGAATGCAGTTCGCGAGGTCGCCGAGCAGCTTGGTCATCGGCCAGGCCCGCCCCGCCATCTCCCTGTAGATTCCCTGTTGCTGCTCGAAGTCGGCGAGCGTCGCCTCCAGGGCCTGTCGGTCGTCGACCTTGCCCTGCACGACCGAGAGCCGTATCCACGCGGAGAAGATCGGGATGAAGGTCGCGGCGATGAAGGCGGCCACCAGGACCATGACCATGACCTGCATCGAGGAGAAGGTCCTGGCCACGGTGGCCACCGGGCCCAGGATCTCCGCCTTGCGGGTCAGCTGCAACCTGGTCAGCGGCCTGAGGTTGCCGGCATTCGCCAGCAAGGCGCCCACTGAGAGCCCCCAGCTCTTCCACCAGTGCTCATCGCCTGCCCCGGTGGTGATGCGTTCGAGGTGGCGGCGGGCCGATTCGGGGATGAGCAGCACTTCCTCGCCCTCGGATCCGCGAATCTCCGAGTCGAGCCTGGTGTCGAGTTCGGCCCTGAGGCGTTGGATCTGTTCGGTGGATTCATGCCCGGCGACCGCGGTCTCCATGACGGTCCTCAGGATCGAGTCCTTCCAGTCACGGGTGCCTTCCATGGGCTCCCGGGTCGACCGGACCAGCAGCCCCGAGCTGGAATCGAGGACGATGGCCACCGAGTTGCTCGAATGCTCCGCGTGAATCAGCGCATCGGAACATGGCTGCATGGGCAGCATCCCGAGCAGCGCCGCGGTATCGGGTACGTAGTAGATCCCCTCCCGGGGGCTTGGTGGGACCACCGTCGAGGTCGCCGGCCACGAGACCAGCACGCCCTGTCGGGGCTGTCCTTCCCGGGCATGGATGGCCGCCATCCCGACTCGGTGGGCGGGAGCACCGCCCAGCAGGTGGGATTCCGCGCTCAGCCTCAGTTCCTGGTCCACCTGCTCCTCGGTCTCTGCGTCGTTGAGGTGGAGCACCCTCGAGATGGTCTGGGCGGCGGGCAGCAGCACCAGAACCTGCGGATTGCCGTTGGCCTCCAGCCAGAGATCGATCTCTCCGGTGGGCCCCTCGTGGTCCGCGAGATTGTTTTCTCCGGCCCGGGCGGGATCGGATGGGGCCTGGAAGACCTTGGTGTCGAGGATCCGTACCTTGCCCTCGTGGAGTTCGCCGAACAGCACGGACCAACCGGCCTCGGTGGACCGGAAGATCGCCGCCCGATGGGGGTGTTCGAGGTTTTCAGGGAGGGTGATCACTCTTCGCGGTACTCCAGGATCTGGATGGGTAGTGTTGAACGGCTGACCACCATATAAATTGCCGTCTCGATGTCACCATTTAGCGAACGTCCGATACTGGTTATCGAGTAGAGCGTGGCCTCGGTGGTGAGGCTGGGCCCGATCGCCGAGAGGATTTCAGGGCTGATGGCGCTGATCTCCAGCAAGTCCACCAGGGAGGTGATCCCGCCGGCTCGGCTCTGTCGGAGCTGGATCACCTCGTCCGCGATCGACGTATCGAAGGCGAATATGGTCTGGAGGGCCAGCTGCGGGGCGGTGTTCACGTTCAGCCTGCCTGGATGGCGTTCGTTGACGTCCCCGATCCACCCCTCCGCCAGGATGGCCCGGTACTGGTCGAGGGTCAGCTGGCCCTCGCTCTGGTCCTCGCTCACGATCCCGCTGGTGCTTCGCCCCGTCGATGAACGGGTGGTCCGCCCGGACTGTGGTCCCTGGACCCCCAGGCTGAAGATTCCCTCCAGCTCCCCCGGGGACTGCTCGCTGGCGAAGGAGGCGACTGCTTCCGCCTGCTCCTCCGAGAGCTGGAAGTAGGCTGCGATCTCCTCCGGTTCGGCTTCGTCGAGCACGAATCGCGGTGCACCATCGCTGGTGTAGCCGGTGTTGTAGGTGAGCGCGGTGAGGTACTGGCCCCAGTTCGAGGTGTCCCCGATGGTCGACTGGTTGATGAGCCGCTGGTCGCCTCCCCGCAGGTTCTCCGGCCACACCCCCGCGACAAGCTCCAGTTCCGCGAGGCTTCGTAGCTCGCCGTTGCGGGGTTCGTACCGCTTGTTCCGGTTCTGGTAGTACTCCGACTCCGCACCCATCAGCGAGACCTCGTCGTCCTCGTCGCGCCAGTCAATGATCGCGTCTATGACGTCGTCACTCATCCCGTCGAGTTCAAGCTCCTGCATCTGGGTGGTGTTGAGGTTGTTGATGTTCAGCTTGGCCGATTCGTCCATGGGCCCCAGGTACTCCTCGCCGTTGAGTACGTGAGTGATCTTCCAGGAACCGGTGTCCACCTTCCCCACCGCGAAGTCCTCGAGATTCCTCAGGGTCGCGAAAGCGTCATCGGGATTCGGATTCTGCATGCCGAACGACAGCACGCAGATCATCTGCTCCGCCCCTGCCCTGGCCGCCCAACGGGCCTGCACGCGTTCCAGCGACTTGGAGCCGACCGCTGCCATCCTGAAGCAGACGATCTGGGTCCCCGCGACGATGATCGCAAGCAACGCTGTGGCCCAGATGACGAGGACCAGGGTGCTTCCCCTGCGCGCTCGTGTCCTTGCTCCGGTCACGGCCTGCCACCTCCGAAGCCTCCACCGGGACGACCTCCGCCCGGACGACCTCCGCCGGGACGACCTCCTCCGCCGGGACGACCTCCTCCGGGACGGCCTCCCCCGCTCGGTCGTCCTCCTCCCTCGCCTGAATCCCCGCCGGATTCTCCACCGGTCGGGAGCCTGCCGCCGCCCACGGCTCCCCCGGATCCTGCGGTGTCGTCCTGCCCGGCCGCCTCCTGATCCTCCTCGTCCTCGGGAACCGGTGGTGGGGGCGGGATGATCCGATCGATCGCCACCTGGGTTCGAAGCCTGACCAGTGGACTGTCGGGTTGGTAGGGGTCCTCCCCGAGTTCGACCCCGCTGGCCGTGACCGTGACTCTGATGGCCCATGGCAGCCCGTCGATGTCGGAATCCCATTCCGAGAACCATGACTCGCCGTCGTAGGCCTCGATGTCCAGTGCCAGGATCCCGGTGGCGACCGGGGACGCGAGCCCTCCGGCATCGGACCACTCGTCGAGCACCGGATCCCGTCTCTGCCAGAGAGCGACCCCGGTGACGTCATCTCCGATCCGGAAGTGTGATTCGTACTCCTGCCCCTCGCCTTCGTAGTCGATCGGTCGGATCGGGTCGAGACTGACGTTGAACACGAGCAGCTCGTCCCTGCTCAGTTCCCCGATCGGGGTCAGTTGTTCCTCGTCGTACAGCAGGATCCTGGTCTCGAACAGGTCCGGTCGTCGTATCGTGGAGGCGATCTCCCCCCGGATCAGGTCGAGGGCCGACATCGCCCGGGAATACGCCACGAGTCTCGAATTGGTCGTCGATCTGGCCCGTGCACTCTGGAACAGGGCCGAGGACACCGCGGCCAGCACCAGCAGTCCCGCTATGCCCGCGATCAGAAGCTCGACCAGGGTGAAGCCTCTTCGCCGGGGTGGACGGATCGAGCTACCGACGAACCGCATCAGAAGCCCTCCATCATCTCGTTGATCTCGGCCCAGCGTTCCTCCCGGTCGACCGGCTCCTCGGGGGACCGGACTGGATTCGGATCCTCACCCAGCCGGGGGGCGACCAGGGTCGCGCACTCGTAGGGGTTGCCGATCGGACTCGTGACCACGACGTTCACCTTGAAGGGATCGATCCCCACGGCATTGTCGATGTCGACCGAGTACTCCCAGTTCTGGAACGGCGCGTCGCATGGCCCCTGGTTCGAGTAGATCAGCCCGAAGTCCTCCGCCCCCTCGGTGAGCACCCTGCCCAGCAACTCGTCCAGCAGGGCCGCGGCCACGACCTTCTCCTCGCCGCGTCGGTGCATGCTCAATGCCTGCGAGGTGAGGGTCAGAAGCACCCCGGCGCAGATCACCAGGATCACGCCCGAGATGATGACCTCGACAAGCGTGAAACCACGGCCTCCGGGACGGCGTCGGACTACCACTGGATCCGCTCCTGTCCGGTTGAATCGAGGTCGATCGACTGTGGGAGCTGTATGGTCTTGAGCAGCCCCTCCACCCGGTCGTTGGTGTAGGGGGACTGGGCCCACGGAGCGAGCACCACGATCGAATCGACGTCGTCCCCGGTGACCTCCAGCTCGATCTTCGGTCGGGTCCCATCGGTGCTCGACTCGATGAGCCACCCCCCATCCGGCATGAGACTTCCATCGACGAAGGCCCTGAGCTCGAAGTCGTCGGGCAGGTACAGGTGGGGAGCCAGCGAATCCGGTACCCACGACGGGTTGCCAGCGGCCCTGCTCGGACTTCGATCCCTCATGAGCATGGCCACCCTCGAATCACCATCGTACTTGAGGGCCGACCGGCCGCTGGCGATCGAATCCCTGTAGGCGAAGGCCGCCAGCAGGTCGGATGCCTTCATGACCGTGAGCTTCCCGGAGCTCCTCGCGATCCCCGACATCCTCGGGAGGATGAGCCCGGCGAACAGCGACAGGACCATGATCACGATGATGACCTCGACGAGACTGAAGCCTCGTCCACTGCGACGACCGGTCCGCGGTGGAGCGGATCCACCCCGGCGCCCGGGACCAGCGATGGCAAGGTTGGCCGTCCGTACCGGGTTCAGATCATCCCTGGTTGCTGATGATGTCTTCGGATTCATCCTCACCACCCGGTTGCCCGTCCTTGCCGTAACTGACGACATCGAAGTCGAGGTTGTACTCACCGGGGATCAGGATGACGTAGGGGAACCCCCACGGATCAGTCAGGTCGGCCCGGTTGTTCAGGTATGGGTCGGAGCCCTCCGTGAGCTGCTCGAGCATGAAATCGTCGGGAAGGGATCCATTGGACCGCTCCACCATGTAGAGGTCGACCTGGCGGTGGAGCGAGTTGACCTCGATCTGCGCGGTTCGCCTGGTCGAGCTCCTCAGGAGGCCTGCGAACCGGGGCACCACGAGGGCGGCGAGAAGCGCCACGATCATGACTGCGACGATGATCTCGATGAGGCTGAACGCACGCCTCATTCCCCTGGGGGCTCGACGGCTCGCGGTGCTCGAAGTGGGGGTCCGCATCGTATTCTGGTCTCCTTCCGGGGCCTCGCGTTCCAGGGGCCCGCATGCCTGCATGATATTCACTCGTTGGGGGGCCATGCGGGGAAAGAACGCCCCAAATGGGGGTTGCTTGCATGCCAGGGGTGATTTTTGGAAATAAAGCCCCATCCCCGATCAGCCGGTTCGGGATCTGGAACCGGCGTTGAACGCCTCCAGGGGCCTATCCACCGATCGCCGACTGCATCTCCAGCATGGGCATCAGGATGGCGGTCAGCACGAATCCCACGAGGCAGGCCATGATGACCAGCAACAGCGGCGGCAGCGCCTTCATGAAGACCTTGAGGGTCTGGTCGACCTGCCGGTCGAAGGCGTTCGCGGCATGGATCAGCATCGTCTCGAGGCGCCCGGAACGCTCCCCCATGTTGACGATCTGGATGAGCAGGGGAGGGAAGTGGCCACTTCGCTCCAGCGGGGCGGCAAGCGACTGACCCGTCGTCACCTTCTCCTGCACGGCATCGATCGCGTCCATCAGAACGGTGTTCCCGAGAGTGTCGCGGACGATGGCGAGCGCGGAGAGGATCGGAATCCCTGCGGAAGCCAGCGTGCCCAGGGTTCTGGTGAACCTGGCCACGGCAATGTCACGGAGCAGCCTGCCGATGAGGGGAAGCTTCAGGAGCAGGCGGTCCACCCTCCTGCGATTGGACCCCGAGGACACCCACTTCTTGTAGCCGATCAGCGTGCCCAGGACCACGAGCACCATCGCCCACCACCAGGTCCCCGTGAATTCCGCGAGACCGAGCAGGAACGCGGTCGGCCAGGGCATGCTGAAGTTGGGCTGGTTCTCGATCGGCTTCATCAGCATGGGAAGGATCACCGTGACCAGCACCGCAGTGCTCACCGCGAGGAGCCCCGCGACGATCAGGGGGTAGACGACGGCACCGACCACTTCGCGCCGGAGCTCGATCGACCTGTCAAGGAGACCGGCAAGCTGGTGGAGGACCTCGTCCATCCTTCCGGAGGCATCGGCGGCACGGAACATGCCGATCACGAGGTCGTCGAAGGGTTCACCGTATTCCTTCGCCGCACTGAACAGCGGGGTGCCCGCCTCGATGCGTTCGATGAGGAAGTCGAGGATGACCGGCATTGCCGGACCCCGTGCCTGTTCCCGAACCGTCCTCATCGCCTGCATCAGAGGGAGGCCCGCCTCGAGGGCGGTCGCCAGTTCCCGCACGAAGTTCGCGAGTTCCGCACGCTTGATCGTTGGGCGGTCCTTGCGCCTCGCGAACACGTTCACGCTGCGTGCACTGCCGTTCTCCTCGACGTTGATCGGGGTCAGGCCGCGGTCCCTGATGAGGCGCATGGCCTCCGCCTTGTCCGGCGCATTGAGCGATCCGGTCGAGGCCGTCCCGTCCTTGTTGATGCACTCGTAGGTGAAGGATGGCATCCAGGTCAGCCCTCGTCCACGTCCTGGGTCGCGCGCAACACTTCGTCGATCGACGTCTCCCCACGGGCGACCTTGGCCATCCCGTCGTCCCGCATGGTCCGGAAGTCCTCCGGAAGCGCGTTCTTGAGTTCGTACACGGCTGAGTTCTCTGCGATCGCGGAACGCAGGTTCGGGGTGATCCGGATCAGCTCGAAGAAGCCGAGTCGGCCGTAGAAGCCCTGCTCCTTGCAGGCTTCGCACCCTCTGGCCACGGGCATCCGGCCGTCCAGCAGTTCGAGCTCCTGCGGGGTGAGGCGATGACTGAGGTCCTCGGAGAGCGTGGTCCACTCCATGCACTCGGGACACAGTCGACGTCCGAGTCGCTGCGCAAGCAGCCCTTCGAGGACGCTCGCCGCCAGGTAGGGCTCGGCGCCCATGTCGATCATGCGGCCGACCGAGCTCAGTGCATCGTTGGTGTGCAGGGTGCTGAAGACGAGGTGGCCGGTCAGGGCGGAACGGATCACGATGTCGATGGTCTCCGCGTCGCGGGTCTCTCCGACGAAGATCACGTCCGGATCCTGCCTCAGGATCGCCCGGAGTCCGGTGGCGAAGGTCAGGCCACGCTTCGGGTTGACCGGGATCTGGTTGATGCCACCCAGCTCGTACTCGACCGGATCCTCGATCGTGATGATCTTCTTCCTCGGGTCGTAGAGCTTGCTCAGGCAGGCGTAAAGGGTCGTGGTCTTGCCGGAGCCGGTCGGTCCGGTCACCAGCACGAGCCCATGGGGCTTCGAGATCAGCGAATCCATGGTGTCACGATGCTCGACGTCCATCCCCAGGGTCTCGAGCTGCAGCTGTATCGAGCTCTTGTCGAGGATACGCATCACCACCGATTCCCCATACAGCGTCGGTACCGTCGAGACCCGGATGTCCACCTTGCGCCCCTCGAACCGGAGGGTGATGTGCCCGTCCTGTGGCACGTACCGCTCCGCGATGTTCATTCCGGCCATGATCTTGATCCTGCCGATCAAAGCGGGTTGCAGGTGCTTCGGCGGCGGGGACTGCTCGGCGAGGACGCCGTCGACCCGGTACTTGACCTTGAGCTCGGACTCGAACGGTTCGATGTGCACGTCCGAGGTCCTGGACTGGATGGCCTCCAGCAACAGGAGGTTCACGAGGTTGATGAGCGTCGGTTCCTCGGCCATCCGATGGATGTCGCCGGCCTCGATGGCATCGAGGTTGTGCTCCAGGTCCGTCGTGGAGGCCATCCCCGAATCCGCGGCCAGGCTCTCGGCCATCCGCGCGGCGGTGGTCCCGTACGTACCACGCATCAGGTCGCCGAACGCCTCTCCATCAAGGCCGACCCGCTTGATCGACAGGCCGACGATCGCCCCCACCTCGTCCGCCGCGGTGACGTCGAGCGGATCCGCCATCGCTACCAGCAAGTGCCCGTTCTGCCTCTCGATGGGTATCACCCTCAGGCGCACCGCCACGTCAGGCTCGATGAGGCCCGAGACCTCGGTGTCGATCTCGGGTGCCTTCTCCAGCCATTCGATGCCGAGCATGCGGCATCGCTCGACGAGTTCTTCGGACTCGTCGGCGGGTGAGGCCTTTCTGCTGTCGAGGTCGATTTCGCTCATGGTCTCCGTGGCTCCTCGCTCAGAGCGTGGGTGAGTTTCCCGGCCTCGTCTTGCCGGGGCTCCGCGAGGAGCCGGGCGTCGAGAGGCCCGACGGATTCTTCATGGACTTGCCGCCCTTCGACTTCCCCTTGCTCCCCTGCGTGGTCGGGGCGGGGCCCGACTTCGAATTGACGCTCCTGCCTTGCAGCGATCCGCTTGAAGTGCGGTTGCTCACCGAAGGAGGGAGGGTGTTCTGCTGCCCCTGGCTGAGAATCGCCAGGATCTGTCGCCGATAGTCGGCCAGCATCTCGTCCTTGGCCTGCTGGAGGCCGATGATCGCCTCGGGGAGCTTCTCCATGTTGATCGGCTCCCGGTTTCGCCTCCGAATGGCCCTCTTCGCCTCGATGACCGGCATCTCCTTGCCGTGGATCAGGTAGGTCTCGAGGAGCATCTCGTTCGCGGACTGGAGCGATGCCTCGTAGGCGGACTCGATCGCATCGAGTTGCTCCACCTGGTCATCGGTCAGGTCGTCCATCGCGCGGACCGCCCTGAGCAGCTTGTCGACCCTGGTCTCGGCGTAGATGGTCGGGAACCCGCTCCGAAGGATCGTGATCCTGAACTGTCCGGCCGCGTCCTCCGGAAGGGTGGCGTCGAGGTCGTTGATCGTTCCCATGTGGAGACGGCAGATCTCGGCTCGCTTGTCGCAGATCTTCCTCAGTGCGTCGAGGCCGGTGTCCGTGTCCTTGGAGATCATGGCGTCCTTGAGCACGTCCTGGTACTTGTCGAGCGCCTCCCGGCGCCTCACCAGAGCCGAGTCCACCTCGATCTCGTACTTGAGGAGGATCGGTTCCACCTCCTGGCGATCGTCCGGATCGAGATCGAGTTCGTTGATGGCGACGAAGATGTTCATCGACTCGCCGGGGATACTGCCGAGGGGAAGCTCCTTCTCCCTCCGCATTGCACGTTCGAGACTGGGCCAGCGCTGGAGCTGCAGCGGGCTGAGTTGCCCCTGGATGTCGGCGACCAGCAGGCGCTTGAGTTCGCGCTTCTCGACCTCCCATTCGCGGATCGGGCGCATCGCGATCCTCATCGCGTTGTCGGGGTCCGCCTGGAGTTCGTCCTTGAGCTGGCTCATCTCATCCCGGCATTCCTTGGTGCCAAGGTCGAAGCTCACCTGGTAGTCATCCAGCAGGATCTCGATGATCGGGCGCTGCCACTCCTCGAGCTGGAGATAGTCCGAGTACAGCTGCATGTCCCGGCGGTAGAAGTCGGGCTTGAAGACCTCCGTGAAGCCTGCCTGGTCACCGAACTGCCCCAGGGCGGGCGCGGTCAGGGTGGCGGCCAGGGCCACCAGGGCGATCCTTCTCATGCTGGAGGGTCCTGGGGTCGTTGCGTGGGGGGGGCGGTTCATCTGGTCATCTCCTGTACGCCAGTCTGGTCGAATGGTACGGCGCTTCTCCCGGTGAGCGTCCTCTCGGCCTGTCAGAACGAACTCCCGGGCCGTTTATGCCGGTTTATTTCAAATTTACCCCGGTTTTCGATCATTCAGGGCACGTCATCAACCTGAGGTGGTCCGATTCTCGATCCGCTTCTCGGACTCGGTCTGGATGATCCGGTCCACGAAGATGCCCGGGGTGTGTATTTCGTCGGGATCCAGCTCTCCGGGGCCCACCAGGTGCTCCACCTCGGCCACCGTGGTCTCCCCGCAGGTGGCCACCATCGGGTTGAAGTTGCGGGCGGTCTTCCTGTACACGAGGTTCCCGAAGGCATCGCCCTTCCAGGCCTTGACCAGCGCGAGGTCGGCCCGGATGCCCCGTTCCATCAGGAAGGTCTCCCCGTCGAACTCCCGGTGCTCCTTGTTCTCGGCGATGACCGTGCCCACCCCGGTCTTGGTGAAGAAGGCCGGTATGCCGGCCCCGCCGGCTCTGAGCCTCTCCGCCAGGGTCCCCTGGGGATTGAACTCGAGTTCAAGCTCGCCCGACATGAACTGCTGCTTGAAGAGATCGTTTTCCCCGACATAGGAGCTGACCATCTTCCGGATCTGCCGGGTCTCGAGCAGGAGCCCGAGCCCCCAGTCATCGACCCCGGCATTGTTGCTGACCGCGGTGATCGATCCGACCCCGGTGTCCCGCAAGGCGATGATCAGCCTCTCGGGTATGCCGCACAGCCCGAACCCCCCGACCGCCACGGTCATTCCATCCTGAGTGAGTCCGGCAAGCGCCTCGTCCGGTGATGAATAGACCTTGTCGACCATAGTTGCTCCAGGCGGGCTTTGAAGTTCCGGAGCAGAGTGTACAGCCAGCCAGCACCCTGGTGGGGGTGCAGCTCCCGATGGCGCCCAAAGGGCGTCAGTTGTTCGGGGGCATGCTGATGTTCCGGTCGATGTCCGGCCTGGGGTCATCGAGGATCGAGCGTATCTTCTTGATCGCCTTGTTCTGGATCTGGCGGACCCGTTCCTTGGTGACCCCGATGATCTGCCCGACCTGCTCGAGCGTAAGCGCCTTCTGGGTCTTCGGCTCGGGATCATCGGTGATGCCGAAACGCAGCCCCAGCACGGACAGTTCCACGTCGGACAGGCCGGCGTTGTTGTTCAGGACGATGTGCTTCACCTCGTCCGCGCATTCCCGTTCATGGGTGGCACGCAACGTCTCGAGGTGATCCGACTTCTCGAGGGTGCTGTCGAATTCGGCTGGGAACCGCTGTCGATACTTGGTGTTCTTCATCCCCTGCCTGCTGAAGGCCTTGAGGATCGCCCGGCACGCGTAGGTCGAGAACTTGAAGCCGCGTTCGCAGTCGAACTTGTCAACCGATCTCATCAGTGCCATGTTTCCCTCGCTCACGAGGTCGGCGAAGTCGACATCACTCAGCTTCACCCTCTTCGCCATGGCCAGCACCAGGGCCAGATTGGTCTCCGCGATCTGCTCACGGTACCGCTCGGCGACGTTGTACCAGTGGAGCAGCTCCTTCTTGACGGCCTCGGTGGGCTTGCGGCCCGCCAGCTTCGTCTGGATCTTCGCCTGCTGGTACCTTGCGTAGTTCAACTTGAGGAAGAGAACGCGTTCCTCGGCTTGGGTGAGAACCACCGAGGCCTTCCTCGCCGGGGGTGAGGGGGCCTTGGCCTTGCTTCCGGTGTCGCTCATCAGTGGGCGGTACCAGGACACGTCGGGTGCGGTGATCTCCGGTGCCTCCTCGTAGATCCTCCGGGCGGCTCCACGCTTGCTGAACTCGGGGGAGCCGATGTAGTCGATCTCCTTGGCGAGCAGCTTCGAGACGATCTCCTCTTCCCGGCCGGACAGCGAGGCCTTCGTGGCGGCTGGCTTGCTCTCCGAGCCACGGACCCCGAACCCGGAGACCGAGAGGGGGGATTTCGACGATTTGAGTTCCAATCCCGCGGCAGGGCGTCGCTGCGCTCTTCGCTTCAGGGGGGAGTTGGTACCGAGCATCGAATTGTCCATGATGAGGCTCCAGAATGAGGACACGACAAAGCAGGCCAGAAGGCCTCCGGGTGATGTCCCCATTCGGCGAACCCCGGCGACCGCCTGGCAGGGGTCATTCTCGGCGTAAGAGTCTGCCGACAATGACCTTGAGCTCAGTACGATCGTGCCGGACGGTGGTTCGTCCGCAACATCGCCATTGGTACTGGATACGATTCCCCGGGTTGCACGGATTGCCGAGACTCGGCTATTTCACAGGTTTGGCGGATCAGCCGATGGCCTAAGCCACTTCTGTGCACGAACTTGCGTTATCGGAACCAAATCAGGTTTTTTCCCGGTTCCACTTCTGGATTCACTCGGGGGTCCCACTCGAGAGATCGTAGATCCAGCCTTCCCCTGCCCGCTGCCAGTCGATCAGTTCCGAGGTCTCGAAGAAGAGCTCGAGCTCCCGGGCTGCGCTTTCCACCGAATCGGAACCATGGATCAGGTTGAAGGAGTTGGAGACCCCGAAGTCACCCCTGATCGTTCCCGGGTCCGCCTTGGATCCGAAGGTCGCGCCCATCATGCTCCGACAGATCGAGATGGCCCCACACCCCCTGAGTGCCAGCACCAGCACGGGGGAACTGGTCATGAAACTCACCAGGCCCTCATAGAAGGGCTTCCCTTCGTGGTCCGTGTAGTGCCTGGCCGCCAGCTCCGGCGAGATCCTCATGAATTTGGCACCCGCGACCTGCAGGCCCTTGTCCTCGAATCTGGAGATGATCCGACCCATGAGTCCTCGCTGGACTGCGTCGGGCTTCAGGATGATGAGTGTTGTTTCCATGGTTGCTACCTCCGGGTGGTCGTGTCTGGGGCGCCGATGATAGCGAATTTCCGCTCCTCAAGACCGTTCGCTTTGCTTCGGTTAGGATTATTCCCGTCAGGTACCACCACTACGACCAGAGGCCCCTGATCAGGGCCGCCAGCCTGGTCGTCCGAGGGACCTGTTTCGCCCCATGGCATGGAGGTCCGGCGAATGAGTCCACGGAAGTCTGCAACGGAGGCCCCGACCCGGCCGGCAAGGGGTACCAAGAAGAGTTCGCGTGGGAGCACTGCGGAGGAAATGGCCTCGAGGCAGCGGGAGATCTCCGTCAGCGAGTTCTTCGCCAAGAACCGCCATCTCCTCGGCTTCGACAATCCACGCAAGGCGATGCTGACCACCGTCAAGGAGGCGGTCGACAACGCCCTCGATGCGTGCGAGGAGGCGAATATCCTGCCCGATCTCTTCGTCGAGGTCCTTCAGCTCGCCGACACGAGGTTCAGAATCACGATTCGCGACAACGGACCGGGCATCGTCCGCAAGCAGATCGAGAACATCTTCGGCAAGCTCCTCTACGGCTCGAAGTTCCACCGCCTGAAGATGAGCCGCGGTCAGCAGGGGATCGGCATCTCCGCTGCGGGCATGTACGGGCTGATGACGACAGGTCAACCGGTGGTCATCACCACCAAGACCGGAAAGCGGAAGCCTTCTCACGAGGTCGTCCTGAAAATGGACACCTCCAAGAACCGTGCGGACGTCGTGAGCGAAACCGAGATGCCGGATGCGGACACCCTGTTCCCGAGCGGGAGTGGGACCCAGGTCGCCATCGAACTCGAGGGCAAGTACCTCAAGGGTCGCCAGTCCATCGACGAGTACCTCGAGCAGACCGCTATCGCGAACCCGCACGCCGCGATCACCTACCTCAATCCCCTCAACGAACGGGTTGAATTCCCACGGGCCGTGGACGAGCTCCCACCGGAACCCACCGAGATCAAGCCGCACCCAAAGGGCATCGAGCTGGGGACCCTGATCCAGATGCTCGAGCGGACCAAGTCCACCCAGCTCGGGGCCTTCTTCAAGAATGAATTCTGCCGGGTCGGGCCGAACGTGGCCAAGCAGATCTGCAGGCTCGCCGATCTCACTGACAGGACCTGGATCAAGCAGGTCGAGCACAAGGACGCCGAAAAGCTCTACTCGGCCATTCAGAAGGTCAAGATCATGTCGCCCCCGACCAACTGCCTGGTGCCGATTGGCAGCAAGGCCCTGCTGGCCGGGCTTCTGAAGGAGGTCGAAGCCGAATTCTTCGCCGCGGCTTGTCGTCCGCCCACGGTGTATCGGGGGAACCCGTTCCAGATAGAGGTGGGCATCGCGTACGGCGGCTCGCTTCCGGGTGACGACCTTGCCCGCGTTCTCAGGTTCGCCAATCGAGTACCCCTGCTCTACCAGCAGTCCGCCTGCTGCTCCTTCAAGGCGGCCATCGAGGCTTCCTGGAAGAACTACGGGCTGACGCAGTCGAGGTCCAGCCTGCCTTCGGGTCCGCTCGTCGTGATGATTCACATGGCGAGTGTCTGGGTGCCCTTCACGAGTGAGTCCAAGGAGGCCATCGCGGATTACGACGAGATCCGGAAGGAAATGAAACTCGCCCTCCAGGAGTGCGGCAGAAAACTAGGGACCTACCTGAGGCGGCGCATGCGGATGAAGCGTGAATCCCAGCGACGCGACGTCTTCGCGCGTTACATCGGTGAAATCGCAAGGAGCTGCGAATCGATCACGGGGTCGGATGCCGGGGCCGTCTACCAGGCGCTGCTCAGGACCGCCGAGTCGAAGACCGCTGTCGCCGACAACGTCCTCGATGACGAAGGCAAGGTCCTCCAGGAGGAAACGGGATTCTCCAAGGATGATGGCGTGGTCATCCGGGATGTTTCCACCGGTCCTGACCTCGGCGAAGGCCTGTTCGAGGATGACCACCCGCCAGCCAAGCAGGCCGCGTCAAGTCGATCCCGGAAGAAGAAGCCCCGATCCGCCACCGCCAAGCCAGGTAAGTGACCCATGACCAAGAAGAAGAAAGTCGGCAAGAAAGCCGGCAAGAAAGCCGGCAAGAAAGTCTCCGCGACACCAGCCAAGAAGGCTGCATCAGGTGGAGGTCGCAAGGCCGGTGCGAGACGCAAGTCCGGTGAGGGTGGTGCCACGGCCTCCTCGAAGAAGGCCCCTGTCCGGTCGATCTCCAAGAAGGCGGGTACGGCGAGGAAGTCGGGCAGCAAGAAACCCGCCACCCGCAAGGCCGGGAAGATACTCAAGAAGCGGATCAAGCCGAACACTTCGACCGACGCCGAGTCGCGTGCGAAGTTCACGATCTCCAGGATCACGGACCTCGGCGCGGACGTGGTCCGGGCAAGCCTCGCGGAGACCGATCCATTCGTGGATGTACCGACGCGTGCGGTCTCCAACATGCACTTCAATCAGGACAAGCGGATCCTGGAGATGGGGGACAACACCCAGCGCAGGGAGCTGTTCAACCTGAATCAGGCCCGGAAGTTCATGCAGACGATACTCCTCGCCAAGGGTTGCAAGGACCTGGTCGAGGCAGGCAAGACCCTCAGCCTCCGCGGCATGTACTACAAGAGTCTCCACACCATCGAGGGGACCAAGGAGAAGACCTTCGACGAGCAGTCCGAGTCGGATGGGATCCTCGAGGACATCGAAGTCACCCTTGCCACGCTGCGCGAGGACCTTCATGTATTCGCCAAGAAGCGCGGGACCATGGTGGGGAACATCACCGTCTTCGACAACGGCGACGAGATCAATTGTCGCCGCATGGGGACCGGTGGGTACGCCATACCATCCATCTGCGAGCCCAACGTGATCAAGTTCGGCAAGACCGAGGCCAAGTTCGTCCTCCACGTCGAGAAGGACACCGTCTGGAGCCGGTTCAACGAGGACAGGTTCTGGGAGAAGCACAACTGCATCCTCACGGAAGGGTCGGGACAACCTCCTCGTGGTGTCCGGCGACTCCTGCACAGGCTGCACAACGAACTGGGGCTCCCGATCTACTGCCTGCTGGACTGTGATCCCTGGGGGCACTACATCTACAGCGTCATCAAGCAAGGTTCCATCAACCTCGCATACGAGAGCGAGCGCATGGCCGTGCCCGATGCCAAGTACCTGGGGATTCGTGCCGATGACTACGACCGATGCGGGCTTTCTGATGACGTCAAGATCGCCCTCACCGACCGAGATCGTACCCGGGCCAAGCAGATCGCCGACTACCCCTGGTTCAAGGATCGCAGGCACTGGCAGCGCGAGATCAAGAAGATGCTCGGCAACGGCTTCAAGATGGAGGTCGAGTCGCTCATAACCAAGGACATCTCCTACGTGACCGAGGAGTACGTTCCCGAGCGTCTCAGTCAGAAGGACTTTCTCGACTGAGATCGTGGGTCTCCTCCGGCGGCGGACCCGCGACCGGCATCCTGATGATGAAGTCGCTTCCCTGACCTTCGACCGAATGCACCTCGATGCTGCCGCCATGCTCCTCGACGATCCGCCTGGTGGTGGGCAGTCCGAGTCCGCTTCCGCCGGATTTGGTTGAAACATATGGCCGGAATATCTCCTCGACCCTCGACGGTTCGATGCCTCCTCCCTGGTCGATGACGTGGATCCTGTATTCCTCCGCGTCGCCCTCGAGCCTCACGATCAGCTCCTTGTTCTCCCCGGGCGCCTCCTCCATCGCCTGGAGGGCGTTGATCAGCAGGTTCAGAACGGCCTGCTTGAGCAGGCTGACATCCACCCGTGCACCGACCCCGCCTTCCGGGAAGTCCTCCCTCAGCAGCACTCCAGCCTTCTCGCACTGCGGGTGGAAGAAGTCCACCAACTGGTCGATGACCAGCCGCACGTCGGTCTCGGTGGGGGCAAGCTTCACCCGGCCGGCGAACTGCAGGAAGTCCTCGAGGATCTCCCTCAACCGTTCGGCTTCCCTCTGGAGTGCCAGGGTCCGTCTGGTGACCCGATCGGCGATCTCCCCATCCATCGAGGAATCCTCGATCTCCTCTCTCAGGAGCTGGGCGTTGAGCACGACGGTCGACAGTGGATTCTTGATCTCGTGCGCGAGTCCGCCGGTCATCGAACCCAGTTCGGCGAGTCGCTCGGCCTCCGCCGCTCGTCTACCCGCCTGTCGCACCTGCAGCTCCCGCCTCTTTAGACGCAGGTGCAGGACGAGTGCGGTCAGCACCGCAGCTGCCAGGGCGGCGATCAGGACGGCTTCGATTCCGAATTCCACCGGTTCAACCGCCAGTCATCGATCTACGCAGGAAGCGTCGGGGGTCAGTCAGTCGGCATTCGTGGTGACGCTGGAACGATCGAGCGCCTTCGCATGCGTGGCAGACCAGCCCTTGTCACCCTGGCTCGCGCTGTAGACGACTCGCTCCCCGTCCTTCAGGGTTCGAAATCCGGAGTCCTGGTCGATCACTGAGAAGTGGACGAAGATGTCCTGCTTCTCGGGCCCCACGATGAAGCCGAACCCCTTGCGGGCATCGAACCACTTCACTTCACCTTCGATCGTGTCCAAGGCCTCAATCTTTCCCGTATCAGTCATGTGTCTTGCACCGTTCCTATCAACTGAATCTCATCGCAATACCGAACCCGGCCTTCTCATCTTCTCGACTAGCCCTCGTTTCTGCAAGTCCTCACAAGGGAAACAGCAGGGCCCCATGGGGCCCTGCTGCCATTAATTGACCGTGATTCGGCGATTTACACGCCGTGGTTCCCGCCCTGATCAGGCGTCCTTGCCGGCCACCGGTTCGCCCATGAGGGCCTTGCGGGAGACCTTGATCCGACCATTCTCGTCGACGTTCACCACCTTGACCTTGATGACGTCCCCGACCTTCACGACCTTCTCGACGTTCTCAACGTAACCGGTGTCGAGCTCGGAGATGTGGCACATGGCGTCCGTCCCTGGCGCGATCTCCACGAAGCAGCCGAAGTCCTTGGTGGAGACGACCTTCGCATCGTAGATCGATCCGACCTTGATCTCGGCACCCAGGGCCTCCACCTCGGCGCGTGCCTGCAGGCCGCCCTCGGCGTCGACGCTCGCGATGAAGACGGTGCCGTCCTCCTCGACGTCGACCTGGGCTCCCGTCCTCTCCTGGATGGAGCGAATCGTCTTGCCGCCCGGGCCGATGAGCTTGCCGATCTTGTCCGGATCGATCTTGACGGTCATGATGCGGGGCGCGTACTTCGAGATGTCCGCACGAGGCTCGGGGAGCACGGCCTTGATCTGATCGATGATCTCGAGACGACCAGCCTTGGCCTGCTCGAAGATGGTCTCGATCTCGTCGAGATCGAGGCCTCTGGCCTTGAGGTCGAGCTGGATGCCCGTGATGCCATCGACGGTGCCCGACACCTTGAAGTCCATCTCGCCGAAGAAGTCCTCCTCGCCGAGGATGTCGGTGACGTGGGTCACCTTGCCCTCACTGGAGGTGAATCGACCGACGGAGATGCCGGCACATACGTTGACGATCGGGACCCCGGCATCCATGAGGGCGAGGCACCCGCCGCACACCGAGGCCATCGAGGAGGAGCCGTTCGACTCGGTGATGTCCGAAACCAGTCGGATCGTGTACGGGAAGTCCTCGCTGGACGGGAGGATCCCGAGCAGCGACTTCTCGGCCAGCGAACCGTGTCCGAGCTCACGACGTCCGGGGCCCATGATCCGCCCCGCCTCGCCCGTGCAGAAGGGGGGGAAGTTGTAGTGAAGGTAGAACTTCTTCGCGTACTCCGGCATCAGGCCGTCGACGATCTGTTCTCCCTTGATGGTGCCAAGCACGCAGGTCACGAGGCTCTGGGTCTCCCCACGCTGGAAGAATGCGGAACCGTGCGTCCTCGGGAAGATCGAGGTTTCCATTTCGAGTTCACGGATCTCCGTGAGTCCTCGTCCCTCGGCGCGAATGCCGTGCTCTGCCACCAGCATGTGGGTGATCTTCTTCTCGAGCTTCCGGAAGCACTCGACGGCGTCCTTCCTTCTGGACTCCGCCGCCTTGTAGGTCACGTAGTCTCCGGACTCGGGGAGAGAGAAGTGCTCGTGGAGAACCTTTTCCCTCAGTTCCGCGACCTTGTCGTTCCGGATCTGCTTGCCCTTGAGCTTCCTCGCCTCCACGAGCTCGTCGTAGATGGCGCCCTTGACGACCTCCATCACCTCGTCACTCGGCAGGGCCAGGTCGCCCATGCGCTTCTCCGGAGCGTTGCACTTCTCTCGAAGCTCCTCGATCAGCTCGAGGATAGGGGTGATTCCCTCGGCAATTCCGAACTTCATGGCTTCGAGCAGGTCGGCCTCTGAGATTTCAGCGGCACCCACCTCGATCATGTTGATGCCGTCCTTGTGACCCGACAGCACCAGGTCGAGATCACTGAACTCGATCTGCGCCTGGGACGGGTTGAGGACGAATTCCGCCCCGGCATCGGTGTAGATGCGGGCCACCCGGACGGTGGCGATGGGGCCCTCGAAAGGCGCATCAGAGATGTGCGCCGCCGCCGAGGCACCACAACAGGCCACGACGTCTGCGTCGTTCTGTCCGTCATGGGACATGACCCAGCACTGGATCTGGACCTCGTCGATGAAGCCCTCGGGGAAGAGGGGGCGCATCGGTCGGTCCATCATGCGCATCGTGAGGATCTCCTTCTCGCTCGGCGCACCTTCACGCTTGCGGAAGCCACCGGGGAACTTCCCTCCCGCGCTCAGCTTCTCTCGATAGTCACACTGGAGGGGGAAGAAATCGAGTCCGGGGCGGGGGTTGGCCCTGACGCAGGTTGAGAGGACGGCCGTCTCGCCGTAACTGATGATCACCGCACCGGATGCCAGCTTGGCGACCCTGCCGGTCTCGATCCTCATCATGCGTCCGCCGATTTCACGTTCGACTACTGTCTTAGACATTGAGTACTCCTGTATGCAGCGCCGTCCGGCACCGCTTCTTCAGCCGAGTCCGAAGCCCGGCCATGGTTGGTTTTTGTCTGCACATCCCGGCAGAAGGCGGAATCCACTTGCCTTGCAAGTGCCGTCCGCCCACTGCCGATCTGCAGCGAGTGAGAAAACGCCCTGGCTTCGCCAGGTAGAGTTGGTTACTTGCGGAGTCCGAGCTTCTTGATCAACTCGAGGTAGGACGCCCGGTTGGTTCTGGCGAGGTACCTCAGGAGCCGATTTCGGCGACCCACGAGCATCAGCAGGCCTCGACGACTTGCATGATCCTTGTGGTTGCTCTTGAAGTGGCCTTGGAGTGCATTGATCCGTTCAGAGAGAACGGCGATCTGCGCCTCCGGTGAGCCGGTATCAGAGGCTCCTCGGCCATGCTCCTTGATGAGCTCGGTCTTCTTTTGCTGGGTGATGGTCATTTGGGATCCGTATTGCCCACCCTACGTTCGGGTGGTTCTCCGCTCCTGCGGAGGCTGTTTCCTTTGATTCCGATAGATTCGGAAGGATAGCGCGCCCAGGCCTTCGTGGCAAGGAATCGGGGGGTGGCAGGAACTCCGGGCGAACGGCTGATAAACTTGGGCCATGCCCGAATCCCCCCAACAGCCCGCTTCAGCGCGCTCCGCGCACCCTCTCGGCCTGGCTGCCGAATCCTATGCCCTCATCGAGGCGGAGATCGCGGAGGGTGGGGGGGCCAAGGGAATCGCCCGGCAGCATGCCCACGGTCGTCTCACCGCCCGTGAACGCCTCGAGCTCCTGACCGACCAGGGCACCCCCTCCATCGAGCTCGGGGTCTGGGCGGGATGGGAGATGTACGAGCAGTACGGCGGTGCCCCCGGTGCGGGTGTCGTGGTGAAGGTGGGGGTCGTCTCGGGTCGGCTGGCCATGATCATCGCCAACGATGCCACCGTGAAGGCGGGGGCCTTCTTCCCGATGACGTGCAAGAAGATCATCCGGGCCCAGTGCGTGGCCCAGATGGCGGGTCTGCCCTTGATCTACCTCGTCGACTCCGCGGGCGTCTTCCTCCCGCTTCAGGAGGATGTCTTCCCGGATACCGATGACTTCGGTCGCATCTTCCGGAACAACGCCGTCTTCTCCTCCCAGGGTCTTCCCCAGATCGCCGCGATCATGGGGAACTGCGTCGCCGGAGGCGGGTACCTCCCGGTCCTCTGCGACACCCTGGTCATGACCGAGGGCAGCGGACTCTACCTCGCGGGGCCCGCACTGGTGAAGGCGGCCATCGGACAGGAGGTCGATTCGGAGGAACTCGGCGGTGCCTCGATGCACTCGGAGATATCCGGGACCGTCGATTTCCATGAGCCGGATGATCCGGCCTGCATCGAACGGCTTCGACGGCTGATGCTGTCGTACAACAATCTGCCCGAATTTTCGCCGGACCCATCCGGGCATCCCGATCCCGCCAGGGCGGCGACCGATCTGTATGACATCTTCAAGGCCGATCCGGGAAGCCAGTACGACACCCGCGAGCTCCTTGAATGCTTCGTCGACGCTGATTCGATGGATTGCTACAAGTCCGACTACGGGCGATCGCTGGTGTGCTGCTACGCCCGCATCGAAGGACGGCCATGCGGGATCGTGGCGAACCAGAAGCTGATGACCCAGCGCAAGATGCCCGGTGGCAAGGCCGGTCCCTCCAGTGCCATGAACATGCCCGCGGTCATCTACGACGACAGCGCCGACAAGGCGGCCCGATTCATCATGGACTGCAACCAGCGGGACCTGCCTCTGGTGTTCGTCAGCGACACGACCGGTTTCATGGTCGGGCGCGACAGCGAGCAGGGGGGAATCATCCGATCGGGTGCGAAGATGGTCAATGCCATGGCCAACTGCGTGGTTCCGAAGATCTCGCTGATCCTCAATTCGAGCTACGGCGCCGGCAACTACGCGATGTGCGGCCGAGCCTTCGATCCACTGCTCACCCTGGCCTGGCCTGGCTCGAAGTGCTCGGTGATGGGTGCGGCCCAGGCTGCGAACACCCTCCTGCAGATCGACCTCTCCGCACGTAAGCGCCGAGGCGAGGAGGTCGACGAACAGATGCGGGACGAGATATTGAAGGGGATCACCGATTCCTACGAGCAGCAGCAGGACATCCGCTACGGTGCCGCCCGGGGGTGGGTGGACCGGATCATCGATCCCGAGGAGACCCGTGCGGAGCTCTCAATGGCCCTACGACTCGCGGCCCACGCACCGGACCGCGGGCGTTTCAGGACCGGCGTCATCCAGACCTGAGGAGATCCAGTGCGCACAGTCCTTCTCGCCACCTCCAACCCCCACAAGCTCGACGAGGTAAGGCAGATCCTCGCACCCACCGAGACCACGGTGCTCGGTCTCGACTCGCTTGGCCTCGACCTGGAGGAGCCCGTCGAGGATGGCACCACCTTCGCCGAGAACGCCCGGATAAAGGCCCTCTACTACGCCCGGCACACGGATCGGATGTGCTTGGCGGACGACTCCGGACTGGTGGTCGATGGTCTGGGTGGCGCACCCGGCATCCACTCCGCACGCTACTCGGGGGTGAATGGCCCCCGTGACGTCCGCGACCGGGCCAACAACGAGAAGCTGGTGGGTGAGCTGGAGTCGATCCCCGACTCGGGACGATCCGCCCGGTTCGTCTGCGCGATGTGCTTCGCCGACCCGGAGGGCCGGGTGCTGCTCGAATCGACGGGCACCTTCGAGGGCGTGATCGTCGATGTTCCTCGCGGTACCAACGGCTTCGGTTACGACCCTCACTTCATGGTCCCTTCCCTGGGCCGAACCGCTGCGGAGTTGAGCCCGGAGGAGAAGAACGAGCTCTCCCATCGCGGACGAGCCACCGCCAACATGCTGGCTCTGCTTCGTTCCTCCAAGGTCTGAGGACCGGCCTGGGTGATGTGTTCCGGGGCTGCGTCGAGCTCCCTGATCAGGAGGTTGCCACGGCGCCGCTTCGACCCCGGACCAGTCGCGGTATCACCCAGATGGAGGCGATCACCCCGAGGGGGATGATCCCGAGCAGTTCCCCCGCGGACTCGATGAGCACCAGTTGCGCCTGGAGGCTCTCGATGCTGTCACCCTCGAAGGCGCTTGCAGCAAGGTAGGGGGTGAGCATCATCAGCGTCCATTCGCGCCACCCCACTCTGCCCAGGGGATTGAATCCGAGCATCAATGCCGCGGCCGAGAGGATGATGACGTTCTTGAGGCCGAGGTCAATGCCCAGGATCGCCGCCGCGAACCCCATCCTCGCGGTGTTGCTGGCGAGGACCATCAACCTGCCCACGAGTCCCGCCGCCAACGCCCTCGGATCCCCGAGCATGCGTTCCCGGCCGCGGGCGATCTTCTGCACGAAGCCCGTATTTGCGCCCAGCCAGAGGGCGAGACCGCTCAGGAGGATGAACAGTCCGCAGAGCAGCGTGAATGGCAGGACTTCTCCACCACTCATCAGGATTGCAAGGACCACGGACCCGATGCAGGCCACGGTCGTGACCATGATCGACACGAACCAGGCGACGATCGTGACCAGCGGGACCCCATCGACCCGCGCGTGGTAGGTGACACGAAGTATCGTGCCGAGCCGTATCGGGGCGTAGTTCATGAGAGCCACGCTCATGTTCACCGACTCGACCTGTATGACGTCGAGGGAACGGCTCGGGCGCAGCACCGCCCAGAAGACGAAACCGTCTATCAGGGTGCTCAACAGCCCGAAGCCCACCAGGGCGGCTATCAGCCCGGGGTCCGCATCGAATATCACCTTCCAGTCTCCATCCGACCTGGAGAGTGCGGTGCGTATGCAGAGGAACAACAGGAAGAGCCCGACGATGAAACCCGCGATCTGCACGAGTATCCTTCGTCTGGTGAGGCCTGAATGAACTTCCGGATCTTGCACGTTCACGCCGCAGTCCGCCTTCTGAAGGCTTCTCGGAGGATGACGTAGATCGCCCGGATTCCGTCTCGGATTCCGATCTTCTTTCCATCCTCGAATCGGCGTGCATCGTAGTTGATTCGATGATTTTCGACCCGGGCCCGGTGTCTTGAAAGCGCAGCCACGATCTGCGGTTCGATCCCGAATCGCGTCTCGCTCAGCTCACCGAGGATCCTTCGTGCCATGGGGGCGCTGAGCATCTTGTAGCAGCATTCCATGTCCTCGATCCCCAGGCCGGTGCATCGATTGCTCAGCCAGGTAAGACCCCGATTGACGGACATGTGGGTCCTGCCGAGTCCGGATGGCTTCCTGCCCGCGCGGAAGCGATCACCAATGACCGCATCCACCGTTCCCTCGTCGAACCTCGCCACCATGCCCGGCAGATCGCTGGGGTCGTACTCGAGGTCCGCATCCTGTATCACCACCAGGTCGTCCTCCGCAGCCGATTCCAGCGCAAGTCCGATTCCAACCCGTACGGCCCCGCCCTTTCCCAGGTTTTCGGGCAACGTCACCGTCTCGATGAGATCCATCTCATCGGCGAGCCCTCTCGCCAGCCCCGTCGATCCATCCGAGGAGTGGTCGTCCACGATCACCACCCTGAGCCGCCAGCCAGCTCCCCAGGGCACGTCCACGAGCCTTCGAACGGAACGCTCCAGGGTGATGTTCTCGTTGAAGCAGGGTATTACTGTGTGAAGGGTCGGCAAGCCTTTGATCCCGCCCGGTCCGATCAGCCCTCGCTGGCGTCCCCGTCCGCTATCGACTTGCGCATGTCGGTGTCGGACATGACGTTCTGCATGCGGTAGTAGTCCATGATGCCAAGTCGACCCGACCTGAACGCCTCCGCCATCGCCTTCGGTATCTCAGCCTCGGCGAGGATCACGATGGCCCGGTTCTTCTGGGCCTCCGCCTGGTGCTCGGCCTCCTGGGCGACGGCGAGGGCACGACGCTGCTCGGCCTCCGCCTGGTACCGCTTGGTGTCCGCACCAGCCTGGTCCGCCTGCAGGTTCGCACCGATGTTCTCACCGACATCGATGTCCGCGATGTCGATGGACAGGATCTCGAAGGCCGTGCCCGAATCGAGACCCTTGGCGAGCACGGTCTTGGAGATGTTGTCGGGGTTCTCCAGAACGTCCTTGTAGGTCTGGGATGAACCGATCGCCGACACGATCCCCTCGCCTACTCGGGCGACGATGGTCTCCTCCGTCGCTCCGCCGACCAATCTCGCGATGTTGGTACGGACCGTCACCCTGGCCTTGGCCCTCAACTGGATCCCGTCCTGGGCGACCGCGGCAATCGTCATCTTGCTGCCGACATCCTGGGACGGGCAGTCGATCACCCGAGGGTCGACCGAGGTCTGCACGGCGGCGAGTATGTCACGGCCCGCGAGGTCGATCGCGGTCGCGTTCTCCCAGGACAGATCGATCTTCGCCTTGTCGGCCGCGATCATCGATCTCACCACCCGGCTCACGTTGCCCCCCGCGAGGTAGTGAGCCTCGAGCTGGTTCGTCGGGAAATCGAGTCCCGCCTTCTTTGCGGAGATGCGGTTGAGCACCACGACGTCGGGCTTCACCTTCCTGAGCCGCATCCCGATCAGGCTCGCAAACGATACCGAGGCGTTGGACAGCAGTGCCTGCAACCAGAGTGAGAAGAACTGGCCAAGGATCAGCACGATCACCAGTACGACGGTGCCGCCGACCCCGATGAAGACCCACTGGAGTGCGGTCAGTGCGAGGGTCGGTGGTGTGAGGTCTGCGTTCATCGAGTCGTGCTCCTGCTATCTGATCCCTTGATGAGTCGTCCGATCGCAGCCTATCAGCTTCCCGGCCGATTGTCCTGTTCCGAGGACTGGGTCGCGAGCCTCACCTTGATCTGGTTATCGTAGGCGTCCACCACCTCCACGCGCTGTCCGCGTTCGATGACCTCGCCCTCGGCTATCGCATCCAGCCGGTCCTCCTCGATGAGCACGAACCCGACCGGTCTCAGGGTGGAGTCCGCCACCCCGAACTTGCCGATGTTCTGCTTGATCCGATCCGCCCGGACGAGCCGCATTTCCTCGGAGCGAACCTGGGACAGCTGGTCGTCCGTACCCTCGGTGTCGGCTCCGAGTATGAGCTTGTGACCGACGCTCGAGCCCCTCCAGACCTTGAGGCCCCAGTACAGGGCCACTGGGATGACGATGAAGTACGCGATCAGCAGCGACATGCCGAGCATGCTGTTGAACAGGAACATCACCACGACGGAGCCGACCAGCGAAGAGGCCGACAGCAGGGCGAGTATCCCTCCGGAGGGAAGGAACACCTCCAGCAGGAAGAGGATGACTCCCGCGAAGACCAGTGCCAGGGCGACGAAGAGGAGCCCGTCCGGGCTGGCGGCTGTCACGGCACCTCCTCCGGTGAGCGGTGCACCCGCAGTCGTTCCAAGGATAAGCTGGTGAAGGATCAGGTTCATCTCTGGGAACTCTCCGCCGGGGCCCCTTCGTCTGGCTCGGATCGTGGCTCGACCTCGAGCTCGCCCGCGAAACACCCGGTTACCAGGACATCCGTACCGGCCTTGACCCAGCCACGGGTCGAACGGGCACTGTGGATCATACCCTCGATCCGGACCCTGCCTCCCGGCCTGAGATCGGTGACCGTGGTCCCCCATGATCCCTTCTCGATCGGGGACGGATCGTGTCCCGGAGTGGTTGCCGGTGGCTTCGAGCTGGTTCCGGTCTCCGCGTTCAGGACCAGCTGGTCCAGGACGCCGAGTCGTCCGGTCCGCTTGCTGATCCACCATGCAATGCTCAGTCCGGCAATCACCGCTGCCGTGGTCGCGATCATCAGGGTCGTCAACTGAGTGGAGCCCTCCTGGCTGCCGGGGTCGGCGGTCAGCACCAGTGCGACCACGCCCGACAGGAGGGAGGCAACCCCCGCAAGGCCGAGAACCCCGACCCCCGGGGTGAGGAAGAGTTCGGCGGCGAGGAGCGCCAGCCCGGCGAGTATGAGCGCCACCGTCCACCATTCCGCCATGCCGACCAGCATCGGGGCGCCGATCAGCAGGCCGAGGCAGATCAGTGCTATGCCGCCGAAGACGGCGGTCCCCGGGATTGCCGCCTCGATCAGGAAGGCGATGATCATGACCACCACCAGGATGATCCGGACCGGCCAGCTCATCAGGAAACGTGCCAGCAATTCCGACCAGTGCTCCCGGTACCTGGTGATCGTCGTGGCTCCGAAGTAGGCCGCGAGCTCCGACTCGTCGGCGATCCGCTGGGTCGCCAGGCCGCTCGTGAGGGCGGCGGAGTCGTCCACGATCAGCAATTCCTCGTCTCCCACGACCTGTCCCACCAGCTTCCAGTCCGCTGCCTGGCTCGGGGCGGGCAGGTCCCTGGTCGATTCGAGGTCCTGCAGCCCGTCTATTTCCCGCATGGTCTCCTCGTCGACGGGCAGGGCGGTCTGGGCCGACTTCGGCTCGCTGCCGCGCAGTCGCTCGACCGGGGGCTTGCTGCCGAAGATCTCGAGGTATTCGTTGGCGTCGACGAAGCGACGTTGCTTCCCGTCGGTGCTCTCGATCTCCCAGAGCGCGAACCTGACGCCCACGAACGACTGGACGAGTTTCTCGTCGTAGCCGTTCCTGCGAGCCGAGTCGACCACCTCCGTGAGCAGGGGAGCCTCCATCTTCGCCCGCTCGGCCACCGGTAGTTCCACCAGTCCCATGGCCGGCATTGCCGCGATGGGGGCCGCGTCCCCCATTCGTGACCCGGGGGCGACCACGATCTCGTCCGCGGCCAGGGCGATCAGCGCTCCAGCGGAGTAGGCCTGGTGGTTCACCCACCCCACGGTCAGGATGTCCTCCTGTTGCTTGATGAGGTGGCAGATCTCGAGCATGGCATCGACTTCGCCGCCGGGGGTGTCGAGGTCGAACACCACGGCATCGGAACCGGACTTCGCCGCTTCTTCCAATCGTCTGGTCAACGACACCGCGGTGACGGAGTCGATCGGCGTCCGGATGTCGATGACGGCCACGGAGTCCGCCTGGCGCCCCGCGGGAATGCCTGCCTGTTGCCGGTGTTCAGGTCCGATGCACCAGCACAGCAGAAGGGATATGGCAGTCGATGCCGTCATGGCTGCATTCTATCCACGCGCGGTCCGGGGCAGCGTATGTGCCGCCCAACAAAAAAAGCGGCTGCCCGGAGGCAGCCGCTAGCTCATTCTCGACCCCTGGTGGGTGACGTATCAGTCCCAGACGGCGGTGTAGCCGGTGGGGTCCCACCCATCGTCGGGACTGTTGTCCTCGATCGCATAGATCATGCAGATGAAGGCGTCCTTGCCGACGTTGTTGGGGTTGTTGCTGGACGGAGTCAAGTCCTCGTTGACGTAGATGTCGTCCTCGAAGTATTGACCGTTCGAGTCCTCCCAACGCTTGTGTCCGTCGGGGGTGAAGGTGTTGTTGTACTCGATGTGTCCATCATTGAAGCACTGGTTTCCGAAGTGCTCCTCGCGTCCGCCGAAGATCCCGATGGTCTGGGACTGCTCGTAGAGCGAGATGTCGGGAGTGCTGCCGTCGATGCCGCCCACGCTGTAGGTGGTGCCGCTGCTGTTGTCGCCGGGACCCCTGGTTCCGATGACCACGAAGGAGGAGTCCATGCCGTCGCGCCATTGGTCCTTCTTGCGCTTGCCGACGAGCGCCATGGTGGCATAGGACACGTTGCACTCGTTGCCGAGGTTGGCTCCAAAGCCGGTGTTCGACCAATCGCCATCGGGCGCGAGTTCACCCTGGGACTCGGCGTTCATGTCCCAGTACTGGCCCTGCAGGGGGCGATACTCCTCGTAGTTGTAGTCGGCATCGACCACGCAACGGGAGTTGACCTCCGCCGGACAGATCAGGATCTGGGGGGACACGAAGTTCCTCTGGATCATGGCGGAGTACATGTTGGCGTGGTTGTTCGCCTGGTAGTCCTCCTCGCCCTTCCCGGGGACGAAGTTCCCGTTGTACTGCAGCCGAGCGATCCGTCCGGGAGTCGGAAAGATGCCATCCTCGTCCGAAGCGAAGGTGACGAGTCCCTTGTGGATCTGCGAGAGCTGGGTCGCACTCTTGACCTGCCGGGCCTTGGATCGTGCCTTGTTCAAGGCGGGAAGGAGGATCCCGAGCAGCAGGGCGATGATGGCCATCACCACCAGCAGCTCGATCAGCGTGAATCCTGGCTTCTTGTTTCTTGATGCATTCATTGACTAAATTCCAATCGGTTGGTTAGCGAGGTTCATGACCTCGGGTGTTCTTGCGTTTTCGAGGGTCGACAAGAAGCGATCAGTTCTTGTCGTCGAACCTCAGCGAGGATCCACCGGCTTCGGAGACGCTCTTGGAGATGCCGCAGAAGCTGTCACCCTCCCACTGTGCCTTGATGTCGCCACTGGCGCACTGGGCACTGTTGGAGCCATCGCCGAAGTCGCACCAGAAGACGTTGTCGGGCAGGTTGCCGCCCGAGTCGAGGCAGACGTAGTTGGCGCCGTAGAAGCTCTCGCCGTACTCCATGTGGTTGTCACCGAAGCAGAAGTAGCCGGCCCATCGATCAGGGCTGCCATGAAGTCCGAGGGTCGGGCTCTTCACGTAGTTCTCGGGGTGGGTCTCGTCGCCACCGCGGGTGCCGCGGGTGCAGAGCACCACGCACTCGGAACTGGCGTAGTTGACCCAGTTCTTCGAGCGACGGAGATTCGCCTTGTTGGAGACGCTCTTCCCGTGGATGACCATGTGGGCGTAGGAGGTGTTGCACGTCTCCGGGTGGGAGTTCCCGTCCCAGTTCTGGGTGCACTCGTCATCCCAGCTGCCCTCGCCGTCCTCACTGATGTTCGCCGAGAACCCGGTGTCCCAGTAGCGCTGCTGGGAAGGCTGGATCGAGGAGTAGTCGTAGTCGTCGTCGACCTCGATGTTCTCATTGACCTCGGTGGTTCCGATCAGGATGTTGGGCTTGAAGTACTCGCCCGCGATGCACATCGAGTAGAGGTTCTTGGTGGTGTTGATCTCCTGGCGTTCGGAGCCGAAGCGGCCCGCGTACTCGATGCCGCTGTTCTGGTACCAGTTCGGGTAGTAGATGCCCGGGATCGGGAGACGATTCTTCTTGTCGCTGTTGGCGTAGATCAGCATCCCCTTGTGGGTCTGGTTGATCTGCGAACTGTCCTTGGTCGAACGGGCGGACTGTCGGGCCTTGGCCAGGGCCGGCAGGAGCAGGCCGATGAGCAGTGCGATGATCGCAATGACCACCAGGAGCTCGACCAGGGTGAAACCACGGTTCTTTCGCATTGGATTCTCCAATAGTTGCTTGCAGTTGTTACTTGACACGGGTGTGTTCTCTGACTGTGGCCGTTTGGGAGTACCTGTTCGTGATCAACGGGTGAGCATCGAGGTACTTCCCGAGGCCTTTTCTTGCAGGGCGCCTGGGACGGCCAGGCGCCGTGTCGGGTCCCGCAGGCCCGAAGGACTGCAGGGTCGGTCGGCTTGCCGTGAACGAGAACTGTGTGGGGCCAGAACCAGACATCCGGCGGCCTCGCAGGGAGGTGCCGGAGCTCGATCTGTTGACGGATGCGGCATGTCCCGGTCCGTTTCCGGATCGGGGCAGGATCCTCCTCGATCACCAGGGTGGTCGGAAGACCCGCGGGCGTCTCATGATTCCTCCAGGAATCCACAGTCGTCATACCCCCGAGGGGGTGACACGGCATCGGGTTGTCGCTGACGAGTGGGTAGGTAGGAATCGGCCAAGCGGCCGGTCATGAGTGCGGGCGTGGTCAAGGTCGAAACCCGACCGGAAGGTAGAAGGCTCTCGTCAGCCTGGAATCTGAGTTACCGGACCCTGTCATGCAGGAGCCCGGGAACCTCGTTGATCTACGGTAGATGATCGGGGTCGGTTGTCAAGTATCTTCCAAATCATGGTTTTTTCGGCTGTCGATCCGAAGTTCGCGATTCGGAGGGTACGCCCTGCACGCCGCGGGCGGTTGCGATAGGTTGGTCCTCGGGTGGCCCGGAGGGCCTCCTGCAGGCCCATTTGCCTCGCCCACTCCCCGGATCACCTCGATGGATGAACCCATGACCCCGTCACAGCGCATCGCCGAGCTGGGCCTGGTCCTCCCGGACGCCCCGAGCCCCGTGGCGGCGTATCGACCTGCGGTGGTCTCGGATGGTTTGGTCTTCGTCAGCGGTCAGATCCCCCTCAGTGATGGGCGGCTCACCGCGGCCGGCTCGGTTCCCTCCGCGCTCGGCCTCGAGGATGCCAAGGCGGCTGCACGGCTTTGCGCCCTCAACGGCCTCGCCGTGCTCGATTCCACCCTGCCCGGAGGGATCGACTCGGTCCTCCAGATCGTCAGGCTCGGCGTCTTCGTCTGCTCGGACCGCGGCTTTCACGACCAGCCGCAGGTCGCCAACGGCGCAAGCGAGCTGATGGAGCAGGTGTTCGGCGAGTCCGGGCGTCATGCCCGGGCCGCGGTCGGCGTGATCGCCCTGCCGCTCGGGGCCTCGGTGGAGGTCGAACTCGCGGCGCGGGTCACCTGCTCACGAGAATGAGCACCAGGACGAGTGCGATCAGCCCGAGGATCGTCACCACCAGAATCTTGAACGAGGAATCGGATTTCCCGCCGCGACCCGCCGGCGATCGGTCGTTTCGCGTGACCACCAGCCCGGGGGGCACCGTCTCGTCCTGGCTCAGGCTCTTCGCCACGGTCGAGAGATCGATCCTCGAACCAGCATGCAGCGGTCTCTTGCCCTCGAGGACGAGATCGATGTCCTGGATCAGGTCGCTGGCGCTTCCATAACGGTCGCTCGGTCGCTTCTCGAGCATCATCTCGATGATCTGGGCGGTCCCTGCCGAGAGCTTTGAATTGACGTGGTCGGGGGGGACGAGGTCGTCCTTGAGGTGGCGATGCATGACCTGCGAAGGGGAACGTCCCTCGAAGGGGACCTTCCCCGTCACCATGTGGTACATGGTGGAGCCAAGGCCGTAGATGTCCGATTCCGGGCCGATCTGGACCCGGCCGCGGATCTGCTCGGGACTGATGTAGAACGGGGTCCCGTAGGCACGTCCCGCCTCGGACTCGGCCAGTTCCTTGTCGCTCAACGCCCTGGCGAGTCCCAGGTCTGCCAGCTTCACCACTCCGTTCGAGGCCATCATGATGTTCTTCGGCTTGATGTCCCGGTGAATGAAGCCCCGCTCATGCGCGTGCTGGAGTGCGGAGGCCACCTGCCTCAGGATCCTCAGGGCCTCGTCCTCGGAGATCCTGCGGTCCCGCTTGATCGCATCGAACACGGTCTCGCCGTCCACGTACTCCATGACGAAGTAGTGGTGGTCACCCGCCTGACCGACGTCGTAGGCCTGCACGACGTTCGCGTCGTTGAGCTTCGCCGCCGCGCGCCCTTCCCGGTAGAAGCGCTCGATGAATGAGGCATTCGCCGAGAACCGCTTCGGCAGGACCTTGATGGCCACCAGGCGATCGAGGCTCAGCTGGCGGGCCAGGAACACCGTGGCCATCGCTCCCGATCCGAGCTTTCGGAGGATCGTGTAGCCGGGTATCTGCTGGCTGTTCTTGTCGGTCTCGTACTCGCCCCTCACCCGGTCCAGCTGCCTGCGCGTGATCATGTCCTCCTTGACCAGCACATCGGCCACCGAGAGGGACGGGTCCATCTGCCGTCGCTTGGCGGCGAGTTCAAGCGCCTCGTCCAGCTCATCCGCGGTGACCAGCCCGCGTTCGACCACGATCCTGCCGACCACCGTGTCGAATCCCTGCCCGGTTCTCGAACCATCGTTGGGGTCGTCCCCGGTCGCCCCGTCGACAGCGCCGCTGGTCTCGCTGCCCGGGGTGTGGGTCGGGTCCTCTACCGGATCTGACTCTGTGTTTCTGCTGGTGATTGCGTCACTGCTTCCAGGCTTGTGGTCTTCGGAACGAGCTGCGCCACCGAGATCACGCTCGCGCGGAACGTGACTATGAACTCCATGGTGGACGCATGTCAAGATAGTGCACGTTACGCCGGCAACGTATACTTCGTACAGGACCCCTCCGCGGCTGCACAAGATCGTGCGGTCCGAGAGAACTCGATGACAGCTCTCAACCCAGAATCCATTCTAATCGTGCGCCCCAGCGCCCTCGGCGACGTCTGTCGGACCGTTCCCGTACTGGTCTCCCTGAGGAAGAAGTGGCCAGATGCACGCATCGGCTGGCTAGTGCAGGATAACTTCGCGGAAGCCGTCTCCGCCCATCCCAGCCTGGATGAGCTGATCCCCTTCCCCAGATCAAGGATGCGGTCGGCTTGGCGTTCCCCGAAACGGATGCTCGAGGTGCTCCGTTTCCTGCGCATGCTCAAGGGAGGGGATTGGGACCTGGTGCTCGACTGCCAGGGACTCGCCCGCAGCAGCCTGTTCTCACGACTCTCCGGTAGTTCGCGGCGCGTCGGGTTCTCCGAAGCCCGCGAGTTTGGATGGCTGCTGTTGACCGACCGGGTTCCGACCGTCTCGACCCACATCGTGGACAGGACCATGGAATTGGTTGCGCACCTCGGCGCGGACACCGAGCCGGACATGCGCCTCCACGCCCCGCCCGACTCCATCGATGGCTGGCAGGACAGTGACCTTCGCCCCGCATCGGCCTACGTCGTGCTGGCTCCGCGAAGCCGTTGGGGCACCAAGGAGTGGCCGATGGACAAGTGGCGCGGCCTGATCGAGGAGCTCTCGGCGAGGGGACATCGGGACTTCGTGCTGGTGGGCAGTGCCGACGAGCGCGATTCGCTTGAACGACTCATCGGCATGCTGGACGGGCGCGACGGGCCCAGAGTGGTCTCGATGGCCGGGCGGACGACGGTGGGGGACCTCATGGCGATCATCCGATCCGCGACCCTCGTGGTGGCCAACGACTCCGCGGCGCTGCACGTGGCGGTCGGTTTCTCGCGGCCGATGGTGGGGTTGTTCGGTCCCACGGATCCCCGAGAGGTGGGGCCCTACGGAGCCCTCGACCAGGTCATTCGTCATGCAGGCGCCACCGGGTCGGGGCATGACTACCGTTCACGCTCGGTTTCGCTGGACTCCATGGACCGTATCACGGTCGCGGAGGTCGTCGAGCGTGCCCTCGAGGTCCTGGAGCCAGGGGCATGAGGCCGCTTTGGCTCGCCAGTTCCTCCCCGCGCCGGAAGAAGATGCTGCTCGAGGCGGGACTGGCCCCCCGACTCGCCCCCGGATCCCTCGATGACGACCTCCTCCGTTTCAACCGGGCGAGCGTGCCTTCGATCTGCCTCGCGCGGGCGTGGTTCAAGGCCCTGGGGAGTCACCAGAGGCTCCTCGAATCAGAATCACCCGATCCCGGGGACCGGGGCGTGCTGCTCGCCGCCGACACCTTGTGCGAGCTGGCGGGTGCCCCCCTCGGCAAGCCCCGGAACGAGGCCGACGCGCTGGAGATGCTGCACAGCCTCTGTGGTGCGCGTCATCGGACCATCACCGCCGTGGCGCTGCTGGATCGTGCCACCATGGATCGTTCGCTGTGGTTCGATGCGGCGGAGGTCACGATCGGCACCGTTCCGGAGACGGAGCTTCGCCGCTACGTCGCCACCGACGGCTGGCGTGGGAAGTCAGGCGGCTACAATCTCGAGGACAGGATCTCCGATGGCTGGCCGGTCACCTGCGACGGAGATCCCGCGACCGTGATGGGTCTCCCGGTGCGCAGGCTGGTTCCCGAGGTCGTGCAACTCCTGGATCGGAGCCAGAGCACGTGATCGCCGCGATCGACATGTCCCCCTATGCAAGCATCGGTATCGGTGGCCTGCTGATCGGACTGTGCGCCTGGTACTGGCAGCACCTCGGGAAGGTCGGCACCTCCCCGGCCAGGCGATCGATCCGTCGTGGCTCGCTGGTCATTGCGGTCCTCGCCGTCTTCGCACTGGTACGGGCCGCTTCCTTCGTCGATTCCGAGGTGCATCCCGCCAACTACGTCAATTCATGGCTCGCGGCCATCGGACTGCTCTTCCTCTTCATGGTTCTGATCGGATTGGATCTCTTCAACAGCTTCCTCGTGTACCGTCGCCTGCTCGCCCACGACATGATTCTCGACGCGCGGACACTGCAGTCCCATGTCGACCAGCCCCGAGGCCCGGCGGCACCGGAACCAGACGATGAACGCACGGAATGAGCAAGGTCCGATCCCGGGAGTCCCGCGGCCAGCCACCTGGGTGGCCTCCCGCTGCTACGCGGCAGGGGAACGACTGGTCTCCACCTGGCGATCCCGTGGCGACGCACGAAGACTCCCGGTCCCGGTGGTCTCGGTGGGCAACCTGACCCTTGGTGGAACGGGAAAGACCCCGGTGACCACCATCCTCGCCGAATCACTCGCGGCGGCAGGCCTGCGTCCCGCCATCGCCTTGCGTGGATACCGCGCGCGACAGACGGGTGGTTCCGATGAAGCCGAGGAGTATCGCACGAGAATGCCGGACGTCCCGATCCTGGTCGGGGCGGATCGGGCTGGTACCGCGGCATCCCGACTCGCGGTGGACCCCGATGCCTTCGACGTCCTGCTGCTCGACGACGGATTCCAGCACCGGCAGCTTCACCGTGATCTCGACATCGTCCTGGTCGACGCCACGAGACCCGCCCTTGACGGCGACCTCGTGCCGCATGGCTGGCTGCGCGAACCGGCCTCCCGGATCCAGCGTGCCGGACTGGTGGTGGTGACCAACGGCCCCGAAGGGGAACTCGAGCCAGGGCTGCTGGACTCGATCACGAGACACCGCGGCAGTCCACCGGACGTCGTCACCCGGCACCGGTGGCGAACCATCAGGTCCTTCCCAGAATCCGAGTCGGACGGGATGGCGCATGGAGGGGTCCGACCGCGTTCGGGGAGGGTCCTCCTCGTAAGCGGACTGGGAAACCCTTCGGCATTCGAGGACCACGCCCGGCGAGAGGGGATCGATGTCGTGGATCACCTCGTGCTGCGTGACCACGCGGCCTACGACGATTCCACGATCGAGCGGATACTGTCGGCCTCCACCCGGGCCGATGCGCTGCTGGTCTCGGCCAAGGATTGGGTGAAATTGAGAAAAAAAGCGCGTGCTTCGGACCTGCCGGTTCCCGTTCTGGTGCCTGAGGTCGAGATCGAGATCGTCTCGGGCGCCCAACGCCTGTCCGAAGCCCTCTCGGAGGCCTGCGGGCGACGCATTGCCCTGTAGACTTGCCCTCATGAGATCCGAGTCACAGAGCGCACTCCTCGACCTGCATGGCCGGGTACAGACCTTCGCCCCCTTCAAGGTGGTCCTGGTCGGGGACTACATGCTGGACAGGCAGATCCGGGGGACCGTGGACCGGATCAGTCCCGAAGCCCCCGTGCCAGTGCTCACCTCGAGATCGCAGGCGGACTTCGAGAGTTCCCCCGGTGGAAGCGGAAACGTCGCGGCCTGCCTCGCGGCGCTCGGTGGCGTCGTCCACTGCATCGGCGTGGTCGGCGACGACCCAGACGGAGGGCTTCTGAGGACCGGCCTCGAGTCCATCGGCTGCGTCACCGAGGGGCTCGTCGAGGATTCGACCCGACCGACCACCCTCAAGCAGAGCATGGTGGGACTCGCGCAGCATCGCCATCCTCAGAAGATGTTCAGGTTCGACATCGAATCGACCGACCCGCTCTCTGCGGAATGCGAGCAGCGACTGCTCGATGCACTCGCCAAGGCGCTGCCGGGCTCCGCCGTGGTCTGCCTCGAGGACTACGGCAAGGGGGTCTGTTCCCCACGCGTCTGCGAGGAGACCATGAGGATGGCCTCCGAACTGGGCATACCGGTGATGGTCGATCCCGCATCCCGTGACTCCTTCGAACGCTACTCGGGCGCGGCACTGATCACCCCCAACCGGAGCGAGGCCGAGAGGGCTCTCGGCGGTGGAGCGACTCCGTCAACCGCTTCCTCCTCCGGGGTCGAGCACGGGCGATCGCTCGCCGAACGACTCCACGGTTCCCTCGATGTTTCGGAAATCGTGGTGACCATCGATCGTGATGGCGCGGTGTACTCCGTCGATCGCGGCACCGAACCCGTGCACGTCGCCACTCGTGCCCGGCACGTCTACGACGTGACCGGGGCAGGTGACGTGGTCCTGGCCGTACTTGCCGCCTGCAAGGCGCATTCCATGGGAATCCACGAATCAGTCCAGCTTGCCAACATCGCCGCCGGGCTCGAGGTCGAGACGTTCGGGGTCAGACCGATCCCCCTCGGGGAGCTCTCCGGTGCCCTGCTGGACGAGGCGCGTGGCGGCGGGCGCGAGCGTGACCTGCCGACGCTCCTCGACGAGCTGGACCAGCTCAGACGCGAAGGCAAGCGGGTCGTGCTCACCAACGGATGCTTCGACGTCATCCACGCCGGTCACGTCGCCTACCTGCGGGAGGCCGGCATGGTGGGGGACGTCCTCGTCGTCGGTCTGAACTCGGATGAGCAGGTCCGCATCCAGAAGGGGGCCGACCGGCCGATCTTCAATGCCACCGAGCGGCTCGAGATCCTCGGAGAACTCCGTTGCATCGACTACCTCGTCATCTTCGAGGAGCCGACGGCGGAATCCCTGATCAGGGCGATCCGGCCGGACGTCTACGTGAAGGGTGGCGACTACCAGCCGGAGGAGATCGCCGAGTACGGGCTCTTGACCGAACTCGGCATCGAAACCCGCGTACTAGCCTCGAGACCAGGGCTCGGATCCAGTGCCCTGATCGATCGAATCCGTTCCCAGTCCGGGGCCTGAGCGGCCTCCCGGCCACCAACCAACGTTCTAGGACGCTCCAGACGGGATTTTTTCCCTGTCCGCCATCGGTGTTTCGCGGAGGTCACCAAAAGGTGTGGCCCCCTCTCCCGACTGTGGCACCCTGACGGTAGGCCGCTCCATCACGACCACGGGGCCGATCCACCCCCGGATCGTCCCCCTCTGCGCTCGAAAATCACAGACAGGATTCAGCCACATGGACGACAAAATCATCCCTCAGAGCCCGAAAACGGCCCTTTTGGCCCTCCTGCCCCTGTTGGCCCTGCTCTGGGGTTGCTCGAGCCATCAGCGGGATCGGGCCGCAGACCCCCTGGTCCCCAGCACCTGCTCGCTGGTGCTGCCTTCTGGGGAGATGAGGATGGTCCAGGTGATGGCGGGCCTCCCCGAGGCGGGGGCGGATTACGGGCCCTTCAGCGGGCGCAGGGATGGCAGGATGGGTGCACGACAGCAGCCCTTCGAGCGCATCGACGACGGGTACGAGCGTCGGATCTATGACCGCCAGTTCACCTCGGTGGGGCGCCCCTTCAACATCTACCAGGACACCACCTACGCCATCAAGCGCATCTCCCGGTGACCCGGTGCCCTGAGTCCGATATGAAGGCTTGACACCTCACCACCTCCGTGACGATACTCATCCATACCTGCGGATCAGCCGAGCTGTGCCAGCATGTGGGTGCTGGCTGTTTGTGGGCCTTTGCTGATCCCGTCCCGAGTCCTCGGATCAAACCAGTCCGCGAGCTCGTGATGACAGACTTGACCCGTGTGAAGGGGCCCGCGAATGGCAACCACGACGAAAAAGGATCTCATCGATCGGATCGCCGACACCACCCAGCAACGACGCTCTGACGTGAAGAAGACGGTACAGGCCTTCCTTGATCAGGTGATCGACGAGCTTGGCCGGGGAAACCGGCTCGAATTCAGGGATTTCGGTGTCTTCGAGATCAAGGATCGTGCGCCGAGGGTCGCACAGAACCCCAAGACCCTGGAGCGCGTGCACGTCCCTGCCCGACGGACCGTCAAGTTCAAGGTCGGCCGCCTGATGCGGGAGACCCTTGAACAACCCGAGGACACCCATGTCATGGACATGGAGGTCGTCGGCTCCGGTGAACCGGCCGGCTGATCCCGGCTTCAACCCATGACGAGCATTCGAGGGAGGACCTGGCCAGCCGGGTCCTCCCTGTTCAGATCCGCCCGACAATTTGCGTGGATGAGCTGTCGCATGCGTCAGGATTTCCGAGCCAGCTGGTCTGATGCATGGCCATGAGCGTGCGCGACGATACATCCGGAGAAGAACGCGGTTCCTGGCAGGAGTCCTCCGGGACGCGCGCTGCCGGTCAGGGCAATGGACGAGCCATCGAAGGTCGGTCCGGCAGCAGTGGGGGACTCGGAGGCAGGGACCTCACACGTCTGATCGAGGCGCTTCCCCCGCACGCCCCGGGTGCGGAGATGAGCCTGCTCGGCGCCATGCTCTGGGATCACTCCGTGATACCCGAGGTCATCGGGATCGTGTCCTCCGGGGATGACTTCTACAAGGCCGCCCACCAGGTCCTCTTCCAGACCATGATCGACCTCTATGACAAGCATGGGGCGCTGGACGGAGAGCAGCTGACCCAGCGACTGGTCGACATGGACCTGCTGGAGGACACCGGAGGGATCGA
>PKCS01000036.1 GCA_002862305.1 Phycisphaerae bacterium
GCCACGAACGACAGGAGCGTGAGTAACGCGATACGCTTGCGGTAGCTGTCCATCGACGAGAATGCATGAACCATCTCTTTGACTCCATCTGATCTTTGGTTGTCGGTCGCCCGACGGCGACGGTGGTCACGGGTACCATCTGGGGCCCCGTCAGGAAACTGTGGCACGAGTCAACGATCGGTCCACCCTTCACGAGCAGCGAACCCACGATGACACCCTCGCGTCCCCCCCAAGTCCTACGACCCGCATCCCGCGCAGCCCTGCCCGTGCTGGCCGCCGTACTTCTCGGACTGGCCTGCGGCGCCGCCCCGGGCGGCGTGGAGGACGAGCGTCCGGATATCGAGCAGGGCATCGCAGCGTGGTTCAGCGCGCGTTCGATGGTCGACGACCTGCACGTCCCCCCGGCCGAGCGGAGCCGGATCGAGGTCGATGAACCGGAGTTCAGGGCGGTCAGCGTGATCATCCGGTTCCGGGGACAGATCATCGGGGTGGGTGACGCCGCAGACCTCGGCAGCGAGACCCTGTACGTCGCGCTTCGGGAAGCGGTGCGCAACGCACGCCGGAGCCCCAAGGTCCGCGAGCTCCCGGTCGAGATGATCTCGAGCGTGGGGCGCGGGTCCACCATCGAGCTCGAACTGGCGGGCGAACCCAGTCCGGTCCTCGGACGGACCATCGAGGACGCGGGCATGGAGATCCGACCGGGAATCGACGGCCTCGCCCTTCGCCGGGACGACCAGTGGAGCTATGCCTTCCCGGGTCGGATGCAGGCCTTTGGACAGGCGGACCGGCCGACCAGGAGCCTGATCCGGCTGATGCGGGAGGCGGGGCTTCCCCCCCGCTCGCCCGCGGAACTGAGGCAGGTCGAGGACATCGGCATCTACCGGTTCCAGACCCTCACCCTGACCCAGGACGCCCCGGGCTCCCCCCCCCACGAATCCGTCCGCGGGGCCCGACGGGTCTTCGTGCAGTCGCCGGAGGAGGTCGCCGCCACCGCCGCCGACCTGGCAGGCGGGTGCCTGGGGAACATCAGGGCCAGGCTCGCCAGCGACCCCGACAAGCTGGTGGGCGACGTTCCGGGGGGCGATCGACTGATCGCACTCGGCCTGTTCGGCGACTACGACTTCGTCCGCAACGAGTTCGAACCCCTGATCGCCCCCGCCAACGACCAGGCACTGGCCGCGTGGGCGATCGCCCGATACGCCCTGAAGGCCCCCGACCTCCCGAACCCCGAGCGTGAGGAGCTTGCGAGGTTCGCGATCCTCATCCTCGAGCGACTCGAGATCGTGGATTCCGTGGAGGACCCCCCTCTCGCCTCGCCGGAGGCGGCCGCGCTGGTCACGCTCGCGAGCCTGGACCTCGAACGACTCGGTCGGGGGATCGGCATCCGCCTGCTCCTTCCCCGGATCACGGAGCAGGCCGAGACCCTGCTGGTGGAACAGGCCGGGGGGGAGGCTGGGGAGGACGAGCCGGGTTCAACCACCATGGCTCTTCGCAACCTGGCGACCAGGGCCCTCGAAGGCGCCCGGCCGGGAAGCGTCCCCAAGGAGGTCCTGGCGCAGCTTGATGAACGAACCTGGTCGATGCACGACGAGCGAAACCTCGCGGGCTCCCTCCCCTGGCTGCTCATGGCCGGATCGGCCGCGCCGGTCGGGGAGGACTCCGAGCGATGGTCGCAGGTGGTCGAGGCAGTCAATGCAATGGTGGCCGCCCAGATCGGCCACTCGGATTCCCTGGTGGCGAGTACCCCACCGGTGGAGGACCTCGTCGGCGGATTCGTGACCCGGGGATCCGCCCGGACCACCGCCGATTCCAGCTCCCTGAGGCCGGCCTTGGCGCTTGCCATCGTGCTTCGGAGCCCCGCCGGGCCCCTCGATCCCTCGCTTCGCGATGCCTGGTCGGAGGCCACCCGGCGGTCACTGCGCTTCGTGGACCAGATCCAGGTCAATTCCGGCCAGCTGCACCGGGCCCCGGGGCCGGAACGAGCCCGGGGAGGAATCAAGCGCGCGCCCTGGAGCAACCAGATCCGGTTGAGGGACACCTCGCTGGGCCTCCTGCTCGCCACCGAGCTGCTCACGGCCCCCGAGGGCGAGCCGGGAATGGCGACAGTCGATCCGGATCCGGTCCCTCCCCCCCCGGAGGGGGACGTGGAGGGGAACCCCGGGGCCGGAGCCGACGAATAGACACGGGGTCACGAGCATCGAGTGGGTCCAATCGAGGCCGGATACCCGGGTCCGGGAACCTCCTCGATCCGATATACTCTGGACAGCCTTCCCTGACCACGAGGAGACCGTAATGAAGAAGTTCCTGCTTCCTGCAGCCCTGATCGTGACCTTCATCGCCGCCCCCGTCACCGGACAGAGTCTCGAGGAACGACTCAGGTCGGCCGCCTTGGGCAAGAGCCGGAACCCCGGGATCACCAAGCCGATGCTGCTGGGCGCACTCGTGAACCAGAACATCAGCGTCAACTTCGGCGCCGGGACCATGGTCGAGGACGCGGTCTCCGTGATCTCGGACAAGATCGGCGTCCCGATCAAGGGACGCTACGAGAACGACAACGTGTTCGGCCTTCCCGCCGACACGGAGATCGAGGGTTTCGAGGTCGCCGACCAGCCGGCCGTGAGCGTGCTCGAACTCGTCCTCGACCAGGCCTCCGATGCCTACGGCACCCCCTGCACCTGGCAGATCCGCGATGGATTCATCGAGATCGGCGACATCGACGCCCAGTCGGGCCTGAGCCGTCCCTCGGCGCGTGAGACACGCCTCTACCCGATCCTCGACCTCATCTACAACCCCCCCTACTTCGACAACGCTCCCGACTTCGACCTGAACAGCGCCATCACCCAGGGTGGTGGCGGCGGCAGCGGCGGTGGTGGTGGCGGCGGCGGCGGTGGCGGCGGTGGTGGTCGCGGCGGCGGAGGCGGTGGCGGCGGCGGCGGTGGCGGTGGTGGCGGTGGCGGCGGCCTCTTCGGCTCGCCCAGCGCCGATCCCGAGCGCCTTTCCGAGGAGGAGCGTGCCAACCAGCTCAGGACCCTCATCGAGGAGTTCATCGAGCCGGACGCCTGGGGCGACTACGCCCAGATCCGGTACTACCAGGGCAACTACATCATTCGCGCCCCGGACTGGCTCCACCGCCAGATCGCCGGGTACCCGTACGCCCCCCAGAAGCCGACGGTGACGAACGACCAGGCGGGGACCTCGGAGCGGAGGTACGTCATCTACACCTCGAAGGGAACGATGGTCGAGGGCTACGATCGGAACGTGGTCAAGGAACCGGCCGACGCCAAGCCCTGACCTGACGAGCCCCGCGAACCGGGCATGACTCGAGACCAGGCAACAAAGTTCGGGAGCGACGCGCCACGTGCGTCGCTCCTGTCAATTCCGGACCGGGGGAGTCGCTGATGCGTCCCACCGACCCCAGTGGATCCCGGGCCGATGGTCGGACGGACGGGAGGGTCGCGGTGGTTGTCGGCCTCTTCGCATTGATCCTGGGACTCGCGATGCTGCTGTCGAGCCTGGTGCCGAACCAGGACTGGGCACTCTGGTTCCGGCATCCGCTTCGTACCGCGGACATGGAGCGTCTCCCGGGGACCACGAACACCGGGATCCTGCTCCTGAGGGTTCTGCTGCCGGCCTGCGGGATCTGCTGGATGTTCATGGGGGGATGGATGCTGCGCCGCGGGCCGGTCGAGGACGATCCCGGACGACCCCGGATCCTCGGGAGCAGGGTCGTGGCTGCCGGCGTCCTCGGACTGGTGGCCCTGGGACTGGCGGTGCGGGTCCCCCTGCTCAAGCAAGGCCTGTGGTACGACGAGATCGCGGCGTTCTGGTACTACGGGCAGTTCGGTCCCGGGCCGATCATCGGGAACATGTTCACGCCGGCCAACCACGTGCTCCAGACGCTCGCGAGCTGGTCGGCGATCGTCCTCAACGGCGGCACCCTCGACGAGGTGGTCCTCAGGTCCCCGGCACTGCTCCTGGGACTCCTCGCGATCTGGCCGACGTGGGTACTCATCCGGGACTGCCTGGATGATCGATGGGCGCTCGCGGGCTGTCTCCTCCTGGTGTCCTGTCCGATCGTGGTGCTCGAGGGCACCGAAGCCAGGGGATACGCATTCATGCTCTTCTTCTCGGCGAGTGCGAGCGCCCTCCTGGACCGGTACCTCGATACCGGGAAGCGCTGGATGCTGCCCGCGTACGCCCTGTGCTGCGCACTGGGTGTCTGGAGCCACCTGGTCACCGTGGTGGTTCCCATGGGACACGCGTGCGTGCTGGTGGGGAGGCTGGCCTGCAGGCGTGGACCGGCTCGACGAACGGGACTGGGGCTGCTGATGATCCTGCTCGCTGCACTCACCACGGCGACGTTCCTTGCCCCGGTGCTCCCGGAGTTGCTCGCCACCACCGGGAGCTACCGTCGGGTGGGACTCGACCAGCCGGACCTGCTGGGCCGCGAGGGAGGCTGGATCGTGCTCGGACTGGGCGGGTCCTGGACGCTGCTGGGCGGCCTGGCGGGCCTCGCCGCGGTGCTGGTCGGGATGGCCGGGATGCCCGGGAACCGAAGGCTGCTGCGGACCGGACTGATCTGCGGTGCCCCGATCGCGGTGGCACTGGTGCTGGTGCTCATGCTGGGCACCTGGATCTATGCGCGGTTCCTGGTGCTGGGAATCCCCTTCACGATCCTCGCGGCCACCGCGGGCCTTCGGTCGGCGGGCCGGATCCACCCCGGACTCGCCGCGGTGCTGGCCGGGGGGCTGCTGACGGGCTGGGGACTCGACCTCGCCTGGAGGATGCAGGTCCCGCGACAACCGGTGCGGGAGATCGTCGAACGGATACCGGTCGACCGCTCGCGCGTGGGCACGGTCGGGGTGGTCGACCTGCCGATCATCGTGGGCTGGTACCTCGCCGAGCCGGAACGGGTGATCGACCTCGGGCCCGGCCTGCAGGGTCTCCGGGACCGCCCTCCCCCACCGGAAGCCGAATGGCTGGTCCTCGGATACCCGAAGCGCAACCTCCCGGGCTACGTCGACACCGGGGACCCGGGCATCGGGGACGTCGATCTCGTGGATGGCTTCGTGGTGGTCGAGCACCTCGGGGGGTGGATCGACGATGACGGCGCGATGCTCCTGCTCCGAAGGGAGCCGGCGGACGATGATCAGTCGTGACGAAGGGCGAAGATCGGATCCCGTCGACTGGCCACGATCGCGGGATAGATCCCGAACGCCAGGCCCACGGTGACCGCCACGAGGAACGAGACCACGATCGACCAGAGGGTGACGACGGGGTTGATCGCGATCTCCCCCTCGTAGAGGCCCTTGAAGAAGTTCAGGCTCATCAGCCAGGGGATCAACCGGCCGATGCCCACCGAGGTGACCACCCCGAAGACGATCCCGATCAGCCCCCCCACCGCCGAGAGCGAACCCGTCTCGACCAGGAACTGGAGCACGATGTCGCTTCGGGTCGCGCCGAGGGCCCGGCGGATCCCGATCTCCCGGGTCCGCTCCGTCACCGTGGCGAGCATGATGTTCATGATCCCGATCCCCCCCACCAGGAGGCTGATGGCCGCGATGGAGATCAGCATCACGTTCCAGATGAACATCGCCCGCTTGGCGTTCTCCAGCAGTTCCCAGGGGACGATGAGCTGGTAGTCGGTGCCGGTCTTGTGGCCTACGTCGACCACCCGCTTGACCTGGTCGGCCAGCTGGAGGACCTGGTCGGTGCTGGGGGCCGCGATGTAGATCTCGGAGAGCTCGATCTCCTCCCCGCTGAAGGAACCCGATTCCCGCCGGGTCACCACGTCCCCGAATCGCGACCTGGCCGTGGTGTAGGGGATGTGGATGTCCTTGTTGAGGTCACGATCCAGCTGCGCGGCCCCGGCACCTCCCGCGAAACCGACGGGTTCGAGCACCCCCACCACCGTGAAGGGCACCATGTCGATGCGTATCTGGGACCCGATGGGATCGTCGAACTTGAAGAACGTCTCCGCGATGGTGTGACCGATGACCGCCACCTCGGCCTTCTGGTCGAGGTCGGATTGGAGCAGGTAGCGGCCACGCGGCTCCACCGAGAGGTTGGCGAGCTCCAGGAACTCGGGAACCGTCCCGAAGCTCTGGGAGATGATGCGTTCGGGCCCGAAGCGGACCTCCGATCCGACCGCCTTGAGCTCGACCACCGGGAGCTCCTCGTCGAAGGCCGACTTGAGCCGGAGCAGGTCCACTCGCTTCAGCCCGTAGTTGATGTAGAGGGTGCGCTTCTGCGAGGTCGACTCGCTGTAGGACGGCTTGGTGCTGCGGACGATGATGTTGGTCGCCCCGAGGGCCTCGATGTCCTGCAGGGCGGTCCGCTTGTTGCCTTCGCCGATGGAGACCACCACGATGACCGCCGCCACCCCGAGGATGATGCCGAGGCTGGTCAGCACCGAGCGCAGCTTGTGCAGCGCCAGGTTGCCGAGGCCGAGGAGGATGATCTCTAGCACGTAGGACACGGCTCTGGGCTCCGGACGGGGACTCCATGATATCCTTGCCCGTGATGAAGGACACCTTCAAGATAACCCGTGAGACCGAAGGGGACGGCTGCTGGATGTTCGAGGTCGAGTGGCCGGAGCGCCCGGACACGGATCCCGAGGGCCCGCATCGGCTCAGGCTCTCCTGGGAGGACTACGACATGTGGGTCAGGGGAGGGAGCGTCGAACCCGAGGCGGTGGCTCGCGCGGTCCTCCGTTACCTGGAGTCCACCGGGGGACTGCACGAACTTCCGGGGCGGATCGACTCCTCCCACCCCCGGCGCATCGCCCCCGACGCCGACCGCCGGATCACCGCACTCATCGAGCCGGTCGCTCCCGGGGCGTGAGCAGCCGCGTTGCCGGGGAGGGTCCGATTCAGCGTGGGACCGGATCCATCAGGGGCTGGAGGTCCTCGTTCTGCCAGCGCAGGGGGATCTCCACCGAGAAGGTCGCCCCCTGGCCGGGCTCCGAGACGAGCGAGACGGTGGCCCCCAGGAGGATGGCCAGTTCCCGGCAGATCGCCAGTCCGAGCCCGGTTCCCGAATGCACCCGGGTGTGGCTTGAATCGACCTGCCGGAACTTCTCGAAGATGACGTCCTGCATGTCGTAGGGGACCCCGGGCCCCTCGTCGGTGATGCTGATGCGAACGCCACCCGAACCCCGCTGGCGGCTCACCCGGTTGGTGGAGATCACGATGGTCCCGTGCTCGGGCGAGAACCGGACGGCGTTGGAGAGGAAGTTGAAGAGGATCTGCTGCAGTTTCCCGGGATCGGTCTCCACGGAGTCCAGTCCGTCGGGGACGCGGACCTGGAGGTCGAGGTGCTTGTGCTCGGCCTGGGGCCGCATGATGGCGCAGAGCCCCTCCAGCAGGTCCGAGATGCTCGTGGGCTCGACGGAGATCTCGACTCGTCCGGCCTCGATCTTGGCCATCTGGAGGAGCTCGTTGATCATGTCGAGGAGGTGCTTGCCGCTGAGCACGATGTTGCCGAGGTACCGAAGCTGCTTGTCCTGGTCCCGGTCCTCGCCACCGGCGAACTCCTCGAGCAGTTCGGCGAATCCGATGATGGAGTTGAGGGGCGTCTTCAGCTCGTGGCTGATGTTGGCGAGGAACTCGCTCTTGAGGCGATTGGACTCGTGCAAACCGATGTTCGCCTCGGCCAGTTCGGCGACCTTGAGGTCCAGGCTCTCGTTCATGGAGGTCAGACGGCTCTGGGACCGGCCCACCTCGTCGAGCATCCGGTTGAGCGCGTTCGACAGCTGCTCGAAGTCGTCGCCGGTTCGGATCTTGCTTCGCGCGTCGATGTCGCCCTGCTCGACGAGTTCGGTGGTCTCGCGCAGCTCGCGCACCGGCGAGAGGATCAGCTTCGTGAGGATGAGGTAGAAGACGAGGATCGCGACGAGTCCCGCACCGATCCCCGCACCCACGATGAACACCCGGCTGGTGAGCAGCTGCCCGGCACCGAATTCCCCGGTCCAGTTGACGTAGACGACGCCGGTGAGTCGTCCGTCATCCCGCACCGCGCGCGCGTACAGGATCCGTGAACCACCGTCCGGGACGCCGGCATCCCGCTCGAGGAGTTCGTCACGACCCGGGGAGGCACGGAAGGCCTCCACTGCACGGTCGAGGAAGGGGCTCCTGGTGGCGGTCACCTGGTCGAGGGTGAGCCGCCGGACGGTTTCGGTGCCTCCCTCGAGCGTGTCCGCCGTCCTGCGTGCGATCTCCAGCTGGGCGTTCGCGACCAGCTCACTGGAACGGAACCAGGGCACCGCCAGGACCCCCGCCAGCAGGACCACGATCGCGGCTCCGAAGAGCAGCTGGCACTTGTTAGCGAGTGAAAGACCGGTTGCCATGGAAAAATCCGGATTTTTATTGATCTAATGTCTGGTAAAAAACGCCTTCCGAGGCTCCTGGAGTGATCCTTAAAGCGTTGCGCGGAGTCGATTTGGACGAAATAAGGCCGTTTCGGGAGTGCTCAGGGGAAGTTTCATCATCATTGGACAATCTGGGTGTTGATGACCGATTATAGCTTTGTCTTCATCTCTTCCTCCTAGGCCCTCGTCGATTAGCGTCGACGAGGGCCTTTTTTCATGCCCCCAGGGAAGGGATGCCGGGGAGATCAGTCGAGGCGAACCAGGGTCATTGACTGGAAGGGACGCCCCTCGCGGGCGAACTTCCGCTCGAAGTTGGTCCCGACCAGCTCGCCGTCCCCCGCGGAAGGCGGCGGTTCGAATGCTCGCCGCTCGAACAGCCGGCGGTTCCGCTCGGCGTGTTCCTCGTACCACGACCACAGTCCGGGATGATCGGTGACCAGACGAAGCTCTCCACCGGGCACCAGTACGCGGTGCATGGACCGGAGGGTCTCGTCCTGCACGACGCGCCGCTTGTGGTGTCGCGCCTTCGGCCAGGGATCCGAGAAGTAGAGGTGGATCACGTCGACGAAGGCGGCCGGGCACCAGAACCTGATGAATTCAGTGGCGTCCGCGTGGAGCATCCTGACGTTCGTCATCCGGTGACGGCGGATCCTGTCCGCGGCGTACCGGAAGAACTCGCCGGCCCACTCGATGCCGAGGAAGTTGGTGTCGGGATGGAGGGCGGCATGCTGCACGAGGAAGGTCCCCTTCCCGGAGCCGATCTCGAGCTCGAAGGGACGCGCCGGGTCCGTGAACCAGGATCGTGGATCCACCCCGCCCGATTCGGGATCGGGAAGGTCGGACTGGGTCAGGCCGAATCCCTCGTAGTCGAAGTCCCTGCCGCGTGAGAGTCCGAACGACATGCCGGCTCCTAGGCCCGACCCCGGGTCACGCGATGGTGACCGGTCCCGGCACGGCGTGAGGGACGAGCCTCCACCCCGTGGTGGTCGATCGACGCGGGATTGGATGCGTGACGCATGGGCATGGGATGCTCAACCGGGATCGTACTGGATCAGCTTCTCGACTCGATTGTCGGCATCGCAGATCACGACCCTGGGGCGGTGCGCCGAGAATTCCTGCTCGTCGAGGTGGCAGAAGCTCATGATGATCACCCGGTGACCGATCCCGGTCAGCTGGGCGGCGGCACCGTTCACCCCGATGATCCCGGACCCGGGCTCGCCCTCGAAGACGTAGGTCTCGAAACGGTTGGTGCTGTTGGCGTCCGCGACCAGGACCTTCTCGTTGACCCGGAGCCCGGTCGCGTCGAGCAGGTCGGAGTCGATGGTGATCGAGCCCGAATACTCGGGGTTGCACTGGGTCACGGTGGCCATGTGTATCTTGGCGTAGAGAGCTTCTCGCAGCACGTTCGTGATCTCCTCGATACCCGCAGGGTGCAGCGGGGGACGTCTTCAGTCCCAGTCGACCTTCCGACCCTCGCCCCAGAGCGTCTCTAGATCATAGTAGAGACGGTGTTCGGGCTCGAACAGGTGGACGACGGTCTCCACGAAGTCGACGAGCACCCAGGTGGTCCCGGTGTCCCGGGTCGACTTGAAGTGCGGGGTGCCCCGCTCCTTCCCGAGGTCCTCGACGGACTGGGCGGCGGTCTTCATCTGTCGTTCACTCGTGCCGGAGGCGATCAGGACGTAGTCGCAGACCTGGGACATGCCCCGCACGTCGAGGAGCATGACGTCCTCGCACTTGTCGTCCCGGAGGGTCCGGGCCGCCTCGATGGCGAACTCGAGGACCTCGGCTGGATCGGCGCTGGATCGTGATCGTGACATCTCGTCGTCCCATGTGAAGGGGCGGTCCGTGGACCGCCCCTGGCTGGTTCATCCGGCGATGGCCCCGCGGGGACCGGTCATCCGAGCCCGAGCGCTCCGAGGACCATCGGGCTGACCTTGACGGTGAGGCCGGCGAAGACCACCGAGACGACGCTCACCAGCTTGATCAGAATGTTGAGGGCGGGGCCGGAGGTGTCCTTGAAGGGGTCACCGACGGTGTCACCGACCACCCCGGCCTTGTGGGCGTCGGATCCCTTGCCGCCGTGCTTTCCGGTCTCGATGTACTTCTTGGCGTTGTCCCAGGCTCCGCCCGCATTGGCCATGAAGATGGCCACCGCGAATCCGCAGACCAGCGCGCCGGCGAGCATGCCCATGACCCCGGCGACGCCGAGGACGACCCCCACCGCGATGGGGATCAGGACCGCCATGACCGAGGGCACCACCATCTCGCGAAGCGCCCCGGAGGTGGAGATGGTCACGCAGGAGGCGTAGTCGGGGTAGTTCTTGCCGTCCGCGGTGACCTCGAAGGGCCACTTCGTGGGATCGGCGATCTCGTCGTCGGACATCCCGTTGCTCTTGAAGGCCTTCTTCATGATCTCGAACTGGCGACGACACTCCTGCATCATCGCGAAGGCCGCACGGCCCACCGCGTTCATGGTCATCGCGCAGAAGACGAAGACCATCATCACCCCGATGAAGAGTCCGGCGAGGACCCTCGGGTTCATGAGCGTCACGTCGTAGTACGCCAGGACCTGGGGAAGGCTCGCCTCGGGGACCGGGGTGATCTCGACCAGCTGGGTGCCGTTGTTGACCCCGGGGAAGCTCGCGGTCCAGGAGGTGGTACCGGGCGACCGGGTGATCGGGGCCCAGTTGTTCTGGTCGAGCTCGAGGTCGAGGATGCGCTGCACGCTGCGGTCGCTCATCAGGCCGCCCACGGTGCCGGGATCGTCCTTCGACTTGGCGATGGTGAACAGTCCCGAACCGATGTAGCGCGCGTAGCGGACCTCCTTGGAGTCCCCGACCATGTCGCCCTTGAGGGCGTCGTCGGAGGGGAAGTCGTCGTAGAAGGCGGCGGGCTGCCCGGTGACCGCCATGTCGTTCAGGTTCATCTTCACCGTGATCGCGAACGCCGCGAGGAGGGCGAGCGCGGTCAGGGCCGCGGAACCGATGGCGAAGCCCTTGCCGGTGGCGGCGGTGGTGTTGCCGAGCGAGTCGAGCATGTCGGTGCGTTCACGCACGAAGGCCGGCTGGTGCGTCATCTCCGCGTTGCCACCGGCGTTGTCGGCGATCGGTCCGTAGGCGTCGGTGGCCAGGGTGATGCCGAGGGTCGAGAGCATGCCGACCGCGGCGATGCCCACCCCGAAGACCCCGAGGAGGAAGTTCTCGTTGCCGTTGCAGAAGCTGAAGGCGAGGAGGATCGCGACGACGGTGGTCACCAGGGGGATCCAGGTCGAGCGCATGCCTTCCGCCACGCCGGCGATGATCACGGTCGCGGGACCGGTCTCGGCCTGTTCCGCGATCCGCTTGGTGGGGGCGAACTCGTAGCTGGTGAACTGTTCGGTCCCCCAGGCGATCACCAGGCCGCCAAGCAGGCCGACGGAGATGGCGATCAACGGACGCCACCAGTCGAGCTGGATCTCCTCCGCGGCACTGGGCCCGAGCATGAACCAGAGCAGCACCGCACCGAGGGCGATGATCAATGCCGAGGAGAGCCAGACACCGGCGTGGAGGCTCTTGAGCAGCTGCGAGAAGGTCGCCCCCTCCTTCGCCTTCACGAAGAAGACGGCCAGGATGGAGCAGAGGATCCCGAGGCCGGCGAGTGCGGGAGGCACGGCGACCAGCTTGAGGGACCAGATCGCGGCGGCTTCCTCGGTCCGGCCGGCGAAGATGCCCACGCAGGCCGCGGCCGCGAGGGCCATCGCCGCGAGGATCGAACCGTAGTAGCTCTCGTAGAGGTCGGCGCCCATGCCGGCCACGTCACCCACGTTGTCGCCGACGTTGTCGGCGATGGTGGCGGGGTTCCGGGCATCGTCCTCGGGGATGCCGGCCTCGACCTTGCCGACGAGGTCCGCACCCACGTCGGCTGCCTTGGTGTAGATGCCGCCGCCGACCCTGGCGAACAGTGCCTGCAGGGAGGCGCCCATCGCGAAGGTCATGGTCACGGTGGTGATGTCGACCAGGCTGCCGAAATCGAAGATCTGGTAGAGAAGGAAGAACCAGACCGAGACGTCGAGGAGGGCGAACCCGACCACGCTGAGGCCCATCACCGCGCCCGCCCTGAAGGCGACCTTCAGGCCGCTGTCCAGCGACTTCTTGGCGGCGGCGGTGGTCCGGGCGGAGGCGTTGGTGGCGGTCTTCATTCCGAACCATCCACAGAGTCCGGAGAGCAGGCCCGCGATCGCGACCCCCAGCGGAGTCAGGATGTCCTGCAGCCCACCGAAGGCCATGGCGACCAGGACCCCGCAGAGGATCAGGAAGACGAGGATCACCTTGTTCCGCTGCTGGGCGAGGTACGCGTAGGCGCCCTCGCGGACCGCCTGGGCGATCCTGACCATCTCGGGCTCGCCCTCGGTGTTCCGCATCAGTCCTCCATAGAAGACCAGGGCGAACAGCAGCGCGCAGATCGCGCCAAGGGGTGCGAGGAACCAGAACGGGGCGCTTTCCCAGAGATTGGGGGATTCAAGCAGGTGAAGCATCGGGTCTAACCTTCTAGGGGGGAGTTTGACGGACGGGGACCTTCGGTGACGGACCTCGTTCCCGCAGGATCGTTTCGTGCAACGAGGCCCTTGAACGTGAAGTTTTCAGGTCTTTGGGGAGGCGAATCGACCCGGGGAAAGCAGAAACGGCGACTCCGGGTCCACGGTTCAGCGGACAACTCGGGCCACGCGGGCCGCCGACTTCCTGCTGTCCCGGCGGCGTCGCTCCGAGGGCTTCTCGTAGTACTGGCGCTTCTTGACCTCCTTGGTCAGCCCTTCCTTCTCGCACAACTTCTTGAAACGCCTGAGCATCTGTTCGACGCTTTCGCTGCCACGGGCCTTGATTCGAATCGCCATCTTCTGAAAGTCCTTGCTGCCGGGAGGCGTGAGCTCGGTAGGAGTGAAGCGGAACATTACACTGCATCGCACCGGGGAACGCAACCCACCGCGGGATCCGGGACCGGCCCGGGCCCCCATGGCGAGCCGACAGGCCGGAAATACCCCATGAGACTCCTTATCGACACCTGCAACGTCCTGCACCGCACGGGGATCCTGCCACCCGACCTGGCGGGGGTGGACGAGACCGGGCTGGTGGGTCTGGTCCAGAACAGTCGCTACCGCAATCTCAGGCTCGATTTTATGTGCGACGGTCCGGCACTGACCCCGGAAGGCCCCCGCGGCGCGGCGGCGGGCGGGCGTTGTCGCTTCTTCTTCGCCGGTCGCGACCGTTCCGCGGACTGCCTCATCATCGGGGCCATCAAGGACTCCTCGAGCCCCCGGAGGCTCCTGGTCGTCAGTTCGGACCGTACGATCCAGGTCGAGGCGCGAAAACGGCGTTCGCGGGTGCTCTGTGCGGATGACTTCCTCGCCCAGCTGGCCCACGACCACGATGCGCGGACCGGGGGGCAGGGACGGGGCGGCTCGCGTGCGGATGGACTGGGGCAGAGCACCCAGGAGTGGATGAGGGAGTTCGGGCTGGAGGACCACGGGTCGGAACCCGTTGTGGAGGAGGGGGATGGGGACGCGGACGATGCACGCGACCCGATCCAGCATCCCCGGGAGGAGCGTCCGGAGGCGGGACCGGCTCCGGGATCGGAACCCGACGAGCGCTGGACCTGGCTGATGGAGGAGGCCGATCGACTTTGGAGAAAGCACGAGGGGCGGTAGGCCGGGATCGCCTACCATCGTTGACCATGGACTTCGACTTCGACGCACCACCCGACACCCCCCTCGATTCGATGCGAGCCTGGCTCCGCGACGCCGAGCGGGACACCGACCTTCCGAACCCCAACGCGATGAACCTGGCGACGGTGGACGCGAACGGCCGACCGAGCGCCAGGATCGTGCTCCTGCGGGGACTGGACGAACGTGGCGCGAGGTTCTTCTCGAATCGCGAAAGCCGCAAGGGCGATGCGTTGAAGGCCCATGCGCACGCCGCCCTGACCTTCCACTGGGACGTCATGCTCCGGCAGCTCCGGATCGAGGGCCCCGTGGAACTGCTGGACGACGAGGCATCGGACGAGTACTGGAACCAGCGCCCGCGCGGGTCGCAGATCGCGGCCTGGGCGAGTCGACAGTCGAGGCCGGTCCCGGATCGGGAGACCTACCTCGACGCCTGCCGGGAGATGACCGATCGGTTCGAGGGCTGCGACGTCCCCCGCCCCCCCCACTGGGGCGGCTACCGGGTCGCCCTGCACCGGGTCGAGTTCTGGCAGGAGCGGGACTCCCGGATGCACGACCGCATGGTCTACGTGCGGCGGGACGATGGATGGTCGATCGAACGACTCTACCCCTGACGCGCCTTGACGCGCCCTGACGCGGGTCGGTGATCACGGACGGGTCCCCGGGGAATCGCCGGGAGGTCATCCGCTCTGGGCGTACTGCCGACGACCACGTCCGTTCCCCCGCCCCTGGCGCACCGCGGGAACGAATCCCCCGACCACCCGTACGTTCCCCATGCCGACGCGATCCTGCAGGGCCGATACCAGCTCCGGGGTGGGCACCACCCTGAACGACCGGGTCCGCAGCGCGACGCGGTGGTCCTCGACGTCGACCAGCAACACGGTCTCGACCGAGCGGCCACGCGCGGGCGAGGCCTGCCCGGAGGCGGATTCCAGCACCTGGGCGACCTCCGTGATGGTCTCGATGCGATCCTCCGGCGTCTCGCCGGGCCGATCCCTGAACAGGACCTCGATGCGGGTCGCGAGGTGGGTCGAGGCATCGGTGATCGGGTAGGTGCACTCGATCTGGAGGTTCGGCTGCGCCCGGGCGAGGTCGACCGCCCCGGTGAACAGCAGGGTCCGATCCTTCTCGATCATCCAGCCATACTCCTCGAAGGCCTCCGGGAACATCACGGCATCGAAGGAGCCCGACTTGTCCTCGATGGTGAGCATCGCCATCCGGTCCCCGCGCTTGGTGGTGACGGGACGGACGCGGGAGATCATCCCCGCGAGCACCGCGGCACTGCCCTGGGGCAGTTCCCCGAGTCCGGTGGCGGACGAGGTGCAGTACTCCTCGAGGATGGTGGAGTACTCGTCGAGGGGATGGCCGGAGACGTGGAAGCCGAGGGCGTCCTTCTCGTTGTTGAGGGTGGTCATGCGGTTCCAGGGCACGACGTCCTTGAGCATCGCCGCCGGCGACTCGGAATCGTCGGCGATGATCGACTCCGGGTCCCCGAAGAGCACCTCCTGGCCCGCTGCCCGGTCGCGGGCCAGCTGCTTGCCGGCGGAGACGGCTTCCGGGATGGTGGCGAGCATCGCCGCGCGATGCTCGATCCCGTGGACGCTGTCGAAGGCGCCCGCCTTGACCAGCAGCTCGATGGTCTTGCTGGTGGCGCGTCCGTGGTCCACCCGCTCGCAGAAGTCGTGCAGCGATCGATAGGGTCCGGACCGTTCCCGCTCGCCGATGATCGACCGGATCGCATCCCGGCCGACGCCCCGGATCGCCCCGAGGCCGAATCGGATGTGACCGGTGCTGGTCGAGGGAGTCTCCTCGGGGTCGAAGACCACGGCGAAGTCGAATTCCGAGCGATTGATGTCGGGGGGCCTGACGTCGATCCCCACGTGCGGGTGTTCGGGCGTCGAGTCGGGCCACGGCACGCGGCGACAGCCCTCCATGTAGCCGAACCAGTCCTCGACCTTCTTGGCCTGGCTCTCGTAGGTGAGCAGGGCGGCCATGTAGAACGCCGGGAAGTACGTCTTCAGGTACGCGGTCTGGTAGGCGACGATCGCGTATCCGGTCGAGTGGCTCTTGTTGAAACCGTAGCCGGCGAACTTGAGGATCAGGTCGAACAACTCGTTCGACTGGACCTCGTCGATCCCCCGCGCCCCGGCGCCGGCGGTGAACTCCGAACGAGCGGAATCGATGACGTCGTGCTTCTTCTTGGAGATCGCCTTGATGATGGTGTACGCCTTGCGGAGGGGGATGTCACCCAGCTCGTGCAGGACCTGCATCACCTGCTCCTGGTACACCATGATCCCGCAGGTCTCCTCGGTGAGGCGATCCACGATCTCGTGGATCCGGGGGACCTGCTGCCGGCCGTGCTTCCGGGCGACGTAGTCGGGGATCAGGTCCATGGGCCCGGGACGGAAGAGCGCGTTGGCGGCGATGAGGTCCTCGAGGCGCTCGGGGACCATGTCGATGAGCAGGCGGCGCATCCCGTCGGATTCGAACTGGAAGACCCCGTCGGTGTCGCCCCGCTGGAAGAGCCGGTACACCCGCTCGTCGCCGAACTCGAGCCGATCGAGGTCCAGGGGGTGGGGTCGATCGTCCTGCGCTCCGTCCGCGGGGGGTTCCTGCCCGACCGCTCGCCACACCTCGTCCTCGGACAGGGCGCCCAGGATGAGCTGGCGGGCCCGCTCGATGGTCGAGAGCGTGCGCAGCCCGAGGAAGTCCATCTTCAGGAGCCCGCGGCGTTCACAGGTGGGACCGTCCCACTGGGTCACGATGTCGTCGCTGCCGGTGGCCTTGCACAGCGGGACGATGGTGTCCAGCGCCTGGGTGGCGATCACCACGCCGGCGGCGTGGATGCTGGAATGGCGCGCATGATCCTCGAGGGCACGGGCCTGTTCGATGACCCTGGACACCACGGGGCTCGCCTCGCACTCCTCGCGGATCCGGGGCTCCTTCACCAGGGCATCCTCGAAGGTGATGTTGAGTTCGTTGGGGATCAGGTTGGCGAGTCGCTGCCCCTCGGCGGGTTCGAGTCCCATCACGCGCGCGACGTCCTTGATCGCCGCCCGGGCCTTCAGGCGACCGAAGGTGATGATCTGGGCGACGTGCCCGTACTTCTGCTTGACGTGGTCGATCACCGCGGAGCGCTGGTCCTGGCACATGTCGATGTCGATGTCGGGGTACTCGGCCCGATCCGGGTCGGTGAACCGTTCGAAGAGCAGTCCGTACCGCTCGGGGCAGGCGTTGGACAGCCCCAGCACGTACCCCACCATGGTCCCCACGCCGGATCCACGGGCGTTGGTCGGGATCCCCCGCTGCCGGGACCAGTTGACGAAGTCCCAAACGATCAGGAAGTACGCGCTGATGAACTTGTCGGCAAGGATCTTCAGTTCGCGGTCGAGCCGGGCCCGGATGTGGTCGGTGATGCCTCCGGGACCGTAGCGCCAGATCAGGCCTGCCTCGCAGAGGTCGCGAAGCGCCACGTCGCAGCTCTCCTTGAGCTGCTCGGCGGAGAGTCCCCCCGCGGCGGTCGAGTCGAAGGGCTGGAGCTCGAACCGGCTGCAGTACTCCTTGAACCATTCCGTGCGGTCTCCGGACTCGTAGACCGGGACCTTGCCGGGGTGGACCACCTTGACCACCGGGGCGTGGTTCTCCCCGGATCCGAGGTCGACGTCGCAGCGCTCCGCGATCCGCACGGTGTTGTCCAGGGCCTCGGGCTGGTCGGGGAACGTCTCCCGCATCTCACCGGGGCTCTTGACGTAGAGCTCGGGCGGGTAGTGGAACCGGTTCTCGTCGGACTTGTTCTTGCCCATGCTGATGCAGCAGAGGGTGTCGTGGACGTCGTGGTCGCCGGCAAGCAGGAAGTGGGCGTCGTTGTCGGCGACCAGGGGCGCCCCGATCTCCCCGGCCAGTCGGACCAGATGGGGATTGATCGCCTCCTGCTGGGCGATGTGTCGCTGGAGCTCGACGAAGAAGCAGGGCTCGCCCCGCTCGTTGACCCCGAAGACGTCCCGGTGCCAGCGAGCCTCGGCCAGCGCGGCCTCCCAGTGCTCCTCGGTCCCGTGCCGTTCGAACAGTTCGAGGTGGTGCGCGAGCGAGGAGCCGAGGTGCCCGTTGATCGCGATGAGGCCCTCGCAGTGCGATTCGAGCATCGACTTGTCGGTTCGCGGCTTGTAGTAGAAACCGTTGATGAACGCGTCCGAGGACAGCTTCATGAGGTTGCGCCACCCGACCATGGTCTCCGCGAGCAGCACCAGGTGGAAGCCCCCGAAGGTGGACTCGGTGCGGGTGCGTTCGGTCCTCGAGGAGGGGGCGACGTAGGCCTCGATGCCGAGGATGGGCTTGATCCCCTCCCGACGGGCGTGGTCGTGGAACTCGACCGCGGCGTGGAGGTTCCCGTGGTCGGTGATCGCCACCGCATCCATCCCGAGCTCCTTCACCCGGGCGACCAGCGCCCGGACGGTGTTGCCGCCGTCGAGCAGCGAGTACTCGCTGTGCAGGTGCAGGTGGACGAATCCTTGCTCGGGATCTGGGGACGTGGGCATCCTGCCTCCTTCTGCACGCGCAGTACCCGATGGTACCTCCCGGAAGCCGCGTTCTGGCGGAAATACCGGGCATTGACAGCCTTTGCACCGGGACCACGCACCACCGGGCGGGCGGGTGCGTACAGTGTCCGTCGAGGAGCCCGCCATGCCACAGCCCAGAATCCAGTTCTTCACCATGGGGGCCGAGCGTTCCCGCCGGGCCTGGGGAACGGTCGGGACCATGCCGGCCTGGAAGCGGACCCTCCTGCTGATGGCGCTGGTGGTCGCCGCGGTCCCGCTGTTCGTCCTGATGCTGGTGGTCGGGCTCTTCATGCTCGCCATGGCGATCACGACCATCCTGATCGCGGTCGTGGGGAACAAGCTCGGGCTCGGGCGGGCCGGGCGGGACCGGGCGGGGGCCGCCGACCCGGGCGACCAGCTCCGGAAGAACGTCCGGGTGATCGGGGAGCACCCCCGGCGCTAGGAACGACGGCATTCAGCCGGGAGCGGTGGTCGGGTCGTCGCGCGGCCCCAGGTCGTAGCAGGTCTCCTGCTCGATGATCGCGTCGAGTTCCTCGCGGAACATCCGACAGGTCGGCCCGGGACTGCCGGATCCGATGGTGGCCTGTTCCACCGAGACCACCGGCAGCACGCCCCAGCCGCTGTTGCACAGCATGACCTCGTCGGCCCCCAGCACGTCCTCGATGTCCAGCGGTCGAAGCTCGACCGGAAGCCCGTGCGACCGGGCGAGTTCGATGAGGACCTCCCGCGTGACGCCCGGGCGCACCGGGGAGGGCAGCGCGCCCTCCGGTTCCTCGCCCCGGGCGAAGGGCGAGAGGAGCCGGCCATCGCGGACCAGGAGCACGTTCGAGGTGCTGCCCCCCGCGAGGTGGTTGCTCACCGTGAACCAGAGGCATTCCGAGGCGCCGACCGCGCCCGCCTTCTGCAGGGAGAGCAGGCGCATCCAGTAGTCGATGGTCTTCTCGCCGCCGCCGGCGTCGAGCGGGGAGAGTCGGTCGTCCGCGACCACGACCCGGATGCCCTCCTCGTGAAGACGCTCGGGGGTTGGCGTGGAGGGCTGGGCGTGGATGAGGATCGTGGGGTCGGAGCGCCCCGGCTGTTCGACCCTCAGGTTCAGCGCCCCGCCGGTGACGGTGAGGCGCACCCGCGCGGAGTCCAGTCGATTGTGCGTGACCGTCTGCTGGACCGCCTCGGCCACGGCGTCCACCTGCAGGGACTCGACCATCAGCAGCTTCCGGGCGCTTCGCTCCAGCCGGGAGACGTGGGCATGGACCCGGAAGACCGAACCGTTGCGGGCGAGCATCGTCTCGAAGAGTCCCACCGCATGCTGGAACCCTGCATCGAAGGCGGAGACCCTGGCCTCGTCGACCCTGACGAAGGCGCCGTCCAACCAGGCCTCGAGGGGGCGGGCCTCGCTCACCGGAGTTCCGACCCCGGGCCCGGGGACTCGGGTCCCGCTCCCCCGGCGCTGAGGGCGTCGGGTTTCGGCCCCGCCCCCACGGTGATCAGGCGGGGGTCGACCCCGAGGCCGTCGAAGGCGAGCACCAGGTCGACGGACGGTGCGTCCTCCCAGATCAGGCGCACTCGCCAGTGCGAGCCGTCCCCGCCGGGTTCCGGCGCCGCCTCGACGGTGTAGTCGGTGGCGCCGCGGGGCCGCTTGGACAGTCGTCGGGTGAGTTCGCGGATCAGGATCTCGTGCCCCACGGAATCCCGGAGCCAGTCGGGAACCTCCGGGTTGCCGTCCCAGAGGGCGACGTTCTGGCCGAACTGCGCCGCGACCTCCCCGCGCTGGTTCTCCAGTCGACCGCTGATGAAGGCGACGGGGATCGCGACCGCGATGATCAGGATGGGCCACGCCCAGCGCCTGCGTGAGGCACGGGCGAGCGAACTGCTGCTGGATCGCAGGGGCGGCATTCTGGAAGTCTAACACCGGGGCGCCGTATAATCCGCACCCCGATGTCATTGCTCACGATTTCCAATCTGCGGCATACCTACGGGACCCACGTGGTTCTGGACGGGGCCACCCTCTCCATCGAGGCCGGGGAGAAGATCGGGCTGGTCGGCCGGAACGGTTCCGGGAAGACGACCCTGATGCGGGCGATCCGTGGTGACCTGGCCCCCGACTCGGGGACCGTGCAGCTGCAGAAGGGTGCCCGGGTCGGCTACCTCTCCCAGCATCCGGAGTTCGAGGAGACGGACACCGTGCGCCAGGCGGCCGCACGAGCCTTCGAGCGACTGGGACGGCTCCACGCGGAACTGGAACAGGTCTACGAGGAGATGGCCGGGGAGTCGGGGGCGGGGCTCGAGCGACTGCTGAAGCGCCAGGCGAGCCTGGAGACCGACATCGCCGCGGAGGGTGGCTACGCGGTGGACCACCTGATCGACGGGACCCTCCACGGGCTGGGCTTCACCGAGGCGCAGACGGGACAGGCGGTCGGGACCCTCTCGGGGGGGCAGAAGGCACGGCTCGGCCTCGCCCGCCTGCTGCTGGAGCAGCCGGACCTCCTCCTGCTCGATGAGCCCACCAACCACCTGGACATCGACGGACGCCGGTGGCTGGAGCGATTCCTCGCCGATGAGTACGCGGGCGCGGTGCTGGTGGTCAGCCACGATCGATGGCTGCTCGACCGGGTGGTCGGGCGGATCGCGGAGGTCGAACGCGGGGTCCTGCGCGAATACCCGGGCAACTACCACAGCTACATCGAGCTCCGGCGCGAGCGAATGCTCACCGAATCGCGACGCCATGCGAAGCAGTTGGACAAGATCCGGGCCGAGGAGGCCTTCATCCGGAAGTACAAGGAAGGCCAGCGAGCCAAGCAGGCCCGGGGCCGGGCCTCCCGGCTGGAACGCTTCAAGCAGGAGCAGCTGGTCGAACGCCCCCTCGAACTCGACGTGATGAAGCTGAAGCTGCCGTCCCCGTCACGGGTCGGGGACATCATCCTCTCCGCCGAGGGCGTGGGTCAGGCGCTCGGGGGGAAGCGACTGTTCGAGGGGTTCTCGATCGACATCCGGCCCGGGGATCGGATCGGGATCATCGGTGCGAACGGGATCGGCAAGACCACCCTGATCAGGACCCTGCTCGGCGACCTCGAGCCCACCGCCGGGACGGTGCGGAGCAGCCCCCGCCTGAGCGTGGGCTGGTTCCGGCAGACCCAGTCCCACATCGACCTCTCCCTGCAGGTGTGGGAGTACCTCCAGTCGGTGATCACCTCCAACGAGGGCGATGCCCGGGCCTCCGAGCAGCAGGCCCGGGACCTCGCGGGAGCGTTCCTGTTCTCGGGACGCGAGCAGGACAAGGAACTCGAGCTGCTTTCGGGAGGGGAGCGCGCCCGTGCGGTGCTCGCGGGGCTGGTGTCGGCCGCACACAACCTCATCGTCCTCGACGAACCGAGCAACCACCTGGACATCCCCGCGGCCGAACGACTGGAACAGGCGCTGGTCTCCTTCGGGGACGAGAAGAAGCACGGTGGCGCCCTGGTCCTGATCAGCCACGACCGTGCCCTCCTGGAGGCGACCTGCACCCAGCTGATCGTCTTCGACGGCGGGAACCGGGTCGCACTCCACCGCGGTCGGTACAGCGACCTGCTGCGCAAGCGCGAGGAGGACGAACGACGGGAGCAGGATCGCAGGAAGCGGAAGAAGCCTGATTCGGGGAAGCGACGCTCGCGGAAGAAGCCCGGGGGGGACGGGCGCAAGCGATCACGGATCGAGGCCCTGGACACCGCGGAGCTGGAGGCGAGGATCGAGGCGCTCGAGAAGCAGCGAGTGGAGATCGACCAGCAGCTGGCGGACCCCGACACCTGGAACGATCGGGGGCAGTCGAGACGCCTGGAGTCGGAGCGGACCCGGGTCACGGAGGAACTCGAGCCGCTGGAGTTCGAGTGGTCGAGGCGGGCGGAGGAAGCCTGATCCGCCATGGCGGACCGGCAGGAAGCCTCTCAGGCGGAGATGGTGGGGTTGCAGCGGGCGACGACGTTCCCGTCGCGATCCGTGATCGACCAGGTGGAGGAGGCGAGGGTGCTGGCCAGCCCGTCGGGCACCGCATCCATGGTGACCACGGTGGCCCAGTGGTCGATCCGGAAGGGGATCTTGTTGCGCTTGCCGTCGATCGAGTAGTCGATGAAGTAGTCACCGGGCTTCATCCCGAAGACCACCATCGAGACGGTGTTCTGCGAGCGATCGAGCTTGACGGTCATCGCGCCGTTGTTGGCGATCTCGGTGGAGAGACCGAGGACGTGCTGGTCGGCCGAGGCGAGGAGCATCGTCTCGAGGTCGACCCCGAAGCGCTCCTTGAGCTGCTCGGTCGCGAGCTGCTGGGAGGCGAGGCGGGCGGCCTCCTGCGAGTCGCGGGAGGTCCAGAACCCGGCGACCAGCGAGGCGAGCAGGCTCACCATCAACGCGAAGGACGCGGCGCGCCAGATCGAGGCGGACCGGGCGGCCTGCCGCAGCTGCAGGGTCGGGTCGGGCAGGACGGGTTGCTGGGTGCGGTCGCGGCGGCGACGTCCGATCCTGGCCAGCGGGGCGAGGGACGCCTCGAGCCGCTCGTTCTCGCGGAGGATTCGTTCCATCACCTGTACACGAAGCTCCTCGGGAGGAGCTTCGGGTGCGTGCTTGGGATCGTCGGTGGCGAGGAGCCGGGTGACCAGCTGGGCCTGGCGCTCGCGCAGCCGGTCCTGCTCGAGGGGGGTACAGAGATCGAAGCCGCGTTCGAAGGCAGCGTGGTCCACCTCGTCGAGGAGCCCGAGGACGTCGAGGTCCGCGAGTTCGCAGAGCTCGTTGAAGGTGTGATGTCCTGAGCCGCTCATGATCGAGACCCTTCTAGGTCCCCCCGGCGTCCCTGCGGACGCGGTTCCTGGTACGAGAGTTGGGCGTGGTGCCCGGCCTTCAAGGCTTCTTCCTGATGGTACGTTCGGCGTGGGGTGGCAAGGGGTTGCATGGTTTTTGAAGGCCGTGGTAAGAGGGGGGGAAATCCGGCGCGGCGCGGAGGACGATGTGGATTAGGGGACTATCCGGTCGAGGAATCGGATCGGACGCGATCACGCAGGCGGTTGAGTCCGCGACTGAGGGCGCTCTTGACGGTGCCCAGGGGGGCGTCCAGCTGGACCGCGACCTCCCGGAGGGTGAACCCCTGGAGGTAGGCCCGTTCGATGACCGTCCGCTGGAGCTCGGGGAGTTCCTTGATCCGCTCCCGGAGGCTCTCGAGGGACTCGGACCTCGCCAGGACCGAGTCCGAGGTGGGCTCGGCGCCCGCCGGTGCGGCGCTCTCGTCGAGGTGGTTGGGGTCCGGTCGGGAGCTCTTGCGCCGCAGCCGGTCGATCAGGTGCCTCCGGGTGAGCAGCATCACCCAGGTGACGAGCTTGGCCCGGCGGGGGTCGTAGCGATCCGCGGTCTGCCAGAGCCGCAGGTAGATCTCCTGGACGGCGTCCTCGGCCTCGGCGTTGGAGGAAAGCACCTGCCGGGAGGCCTTGAAGACGAGCGGCGAGAACCGGTCGTAGAGCTCCTCGATGCCCGCCTCCTCTCCGGCGGCGACACGCTGCATCAGCTTGAGATCTTCTGCCTGAATCGACACCGGGTGGGCTCCATCCGGAGGCTGGGACAGGTGGCCGAGGGGGCTGGTGGCCGCCCATGGAAGGCCTTGCGGAGCCGCTGCTTATCGGACACAGGCAGCGTAAAGTGGGCGCTCCGGGGGTTCACGGCGAACCCTTTAAATATAGCGTCGAATTGAAGAATTGAACCGTTTTTGTGCTTTTACTTAGACAGGAAACCATCTTTCACGGAAGCTAGTAACGGTTCAGAGGACCAGGACCACGGTGTATTGGTTATCAGTCCGAGGAACGGGGTGGCACTCATGAACGTCTGCAGATCTGAAAGTTCGGGCAGCCGCCCGACCCCGATCCGGGGTCGAGGGTTCAGCCTTCTCGAGCTCATGGTGGTGCTGGCAATCATCTCCATCCTCACCGCCCTCCTGTTTCCCGGGATGCGGGCGGCCCGGGACAGTGCGCACCGCCTGATGTGCGCGTCGAACATGCGTCAGCTGGGATCCGCGATGATCCTCTACGCGCACGACCACCGCGAACGGATTCCCCACAGCGAGCTCGCGCGGCGCGGGCAGATGCTCGACCGGATGTCGCTGACGGTGGACCAGGGGGTGTTCAGCCCCCGGGACGACTTCGACGGGCTCGGCCTGCTCATCCGCTTCGGCATGTACTGCGATTCCACCAAGTGCCTCTACTGCCCGAGCCACCGGGGCGAGCACCAGTACGAGACCTACGAACAGGGCCTGCAGCGTGCCCAGGGACGGACGTTCTCCCCCGACGGGGCGCTCTTCTCGAACTACCACTACGTCGGGAACGACGGATCCGACGAGCTGCACCTGCTCTCGGACGACCGGATCCTCATCACCGACGGCTTCCGGACCAAGGGTGACTACAACCACCGGGACGGCATGAACACCGTCCGGGGCGACTGCTCGATCCAGTGGTGGAACGACGACGAGAACCAGTTCTACCTGGCCCTGCCGGACACCCCCCTCAACCCCACGAACCTGCAGTCCGCGATCTTCGATCAGGTCTGGAGCCTGGTCGGGGACGAGGACGAGGACGACTCCGACACCGGCGACGGGAACTGACCACGGGACCACTCGTGCCGGGGTGAACGACCTCGCCGGACCCGGCCGGGGATCGGTTACGGCCGAACCACCGTCTTCTGCAGTCGATGCGTGCCGACCGGGGTCGGGAAGACCTCGTAGCGCACCCCCTCGCAGTCGGGGCCGAGCAGGACCTGGTCGAGTTGCCAGAGCGGCAGGCGGGCGGGCCAGGTCCCGTACCAGCCCACGCCCACGAGGTCGAAGGCATTTCGCATGTCCGGGAAGCAGCGCTTCAGGGCGACGCTGTTGCGGGGGACGTTGAAGTCCCCCACCACCAGGTCGGGTTCGGGGAGGTCCAGCCCCCCCACTCGGGAGGCGAACTGCCCGAACACCGCGCTCCGGAGCTTCCCGGGGTCGGAGGGGAAGTCGACGGCCCAGAGGTCGAACTCGCCGAGGGGCCGATCGATCACCACCCGGGCGACCCTCGTCCCCCCGGCGGCGAGGACCACCTGGCACTGGCGGATCGGGTGGCGGCTGACCACCAGGACCGCGAAGTTCCGCGCGACGTGGTCCCAGCCGGTTCGGTCCCGGAGGTCCTGCTCGGACCAGCGTCGCTGGCCGGGGTTGGTCACCACGATCAGCTCGGGCTCGAGCTCGAGCATGTCCTCGAGGACCCCGCTCGCCCGGGAGCGGCCCCAGTTGGAGGTGGCGTTCCAGTGGACGAGGGTCCAGTCACCGGGGCGGGCGGCCCGGGCGCGCAGGACCCCGTAGTCGACCCCGGCCACCCAACTGGCCGCGAAGAGCAGCTGCAGGCCCGCGATCCACCTCAGGACCACCCCGAACCGACCCGCGGTGACCAGGCACGTCAGCAGGGCGACCAGCAACGGGGGCAGGAGGGCGACGGCCGGCACCCAGGAGAGCCTCTGCCACCACAGGCTGCCGTCGCCGACCAGCCAGCTTGCGATGACCAGGGACGCCAGCACGGAGGTGCACAGGGTGATGCCCGCACCGAGCCAACCGGCCAGCCACGGGAACCACGAACGGCGCATCGAGCTCCGTTGGGGGGGGGTGGTTGGGCGCATGTCCGGGCTCCGTGCCAATCTGGCAGCTTCGCGGCGTCGAATTGACTCGAAGGCATCAGGATAGGCGTTTTAGGCACCGTTGGGGCACTCCTCGCGGGGGACGGACTGGCATCGAGGTTGCGCCGTGATGAACGGCGCGGTCGAAGGACGGCGTCACCGGCCACCCGGGAACCCGGGGCACGACCCCGCAAGCGAAGGGTGTCCGGAGGAAAGGAATCTCATCATGTCTAAAATCATTGGAATTGACCTTGGAACCACCAACTCCGTCGTTGCCGTGATGGAGGGTGGCGAACCGAAGGTGATCATCAACTCGACCGGCAACCGCACGACCCCCTCGGTGGTCGGCTTCACCGACAAGGGCGACCGTCTGGTGGGCCAGCCGGCAAGGCACCAGCAGGTGACCAACCCGGAGAACACCGTCTTCTCGATCAAGCGGTTCATGGGACGGCGTCACGACGAGGTCGAGCAGGAGGAGAAGCTCGTCCCCTACCAGGTCGAGGGATCGGGCGACGACCTCGTGAAGGTCAAGGTCCGGGAGAACGTCCTCTCGGCGCCCGAGATCTCCGCGATGATCCTGCAGGACCTCAAGAAGACCGCCGAGGACTACCTCGGGGAGACGGTCGACCGCGCGGTCATCACCGTCCCCGCGTACTTCAACGACAGCCAGAGGCAGGCCACCAAGGATGCCGGCGAGATCGCCGGCCTGACCGTGGACCGCATCATCAACGAGCCCACCGCGGCGGCGCTGGCCTACGGGCTGGAGAAGAAGACCAACCAGCGGATCGCGGTCTTCGACCTCGGCGGCGGCACCTTCGACCTCTCGATCCTCGACGTCGGTGACGGGGTCTTCGAGGTGCTGGCCACCAACGGCGACGGGCACCTCGGCGGCGACGACTTCGACCAGCGCCTCATCGACCACCTGGCCGACGAGTTCCGCAAGAGTGACGGCATCGACATCCGCAGCGATGCGATGGCCCTGCAGCGGCTGAAGGAAGCCGCGGAGAAGGCGAAGATCGAGCTCTCCCAGCAGCTGGAGACCACCGTCAACCTGCCGTTCATCACCGCGGACCAGGCCGGTCCCAAGCACCTCCAGGTCACGATCACGAGGGCCAAGTTCGACGAGCTGTGCCAGGACCTCTTCGATCGACTTCGGGTCCCGTGCGAGACCGCGCTCAAGGACGGCGGCCTCTCCCCGTCCGACATCGCCGAGGTGGTGATGGTCGGGGGTTCCACCAGGATCCCCAAGGTCCAGGAGATCGCCCTGGACATCTTCAAGACCGACGCCCTCGACAAGAGCATCAACCCCGACGAGGTGGTCGCCATCGGTGCGGCGATCCAGGGCGGCGTGCTCCAGGGGGACGTCAAGGACGTGCTGCTGCTGGACGTGACTCCGCTCTCGCTCGGCGTCGAGACCCTGGGCGGGGTCATGACCCGGCTCATCGAGAAGAACACGACCATCCCGACCAGCAAGAAGGAGACCTTCTCCACCGCGTCGGACAACCAGTCCTCGGTCACGATCCACGTGCTGCAGGGCGAACGGGAGTTCTCCGCGGACAACCGGTCGCTGGGCAGGTTCGACCTGACCGGCATCGCCCCCGCCCCTCGCGGGGTCCCGCAGGTGGAGGTCGAGTTCGCGATCGACGCCAACGGCATCCTCCAGGTCTCGGCCACCGACAAGGCGACCGGGAAGAGCCAGAACATCGAGATCACCGGTTCGAGCGGCCTTTCCAAGGACGAGATCGAGCAGATGAAGAACGATGCGGAGATGCACGCCGGCGAGGACAGCCAGAAGCGCGAGCTGGTCGAGATGCGCAACCAGGCCGAGCAGATGGCCTACTCCACCCGGAAGTCGCTCGAGGAGCACGGCGACAAGGTCTCGCCGGAGGTCCGAAGCGGCATCGAATCCGCGATCGGCAACCTCGAGGACAAGATCAAGGGTGACGACAAGTCGGCCATGGAGTCCGCATTGAAGCAGCTCTCGGACGCCTCGCTCGAGCTGGGCAAGGCCGTGTACGAGGCAACCTCCGAACAGGCCGCGGCCGGGTCGCAGGACCCGACCACGGAGGAGGCCGCGGGCGCCGGGGGCGACGACGACGTGATCGACGCCGAATTCGAGGTCAAGGACGAGAAGTAAGCTCCCGCACCTCCCGAGGATCCAGACACGCGCGCCCCGGTCCCGGCCGGGGCGCGTGTCATTGGACTCCGCAGGGCCGCGTAAATCGCATGAAAGCCCGGTATTCACGGCCGTAGACGGTCCGTGGGAGGTGGCGGGCGAATTCACTGAATCAATCGTTTGCTGTACAATGGCTGGGCTCGTGATCGGGCGGCAGTGCAGGCCGACACCGGGCGCCGACGCTATGGAGACTATCCAAGGGATCCCAGTTTCTTCCGGTATCGCCATCGGACGCGCATTCGTCCTCGATGCGGTCGAACGCTACGTGCCGGAACGGAAGATCGCCCCGGACCAGGTCGACCACGAGATCGATCGACTCTGGACCGCGATCAACGGGGCCCTCGACGAGCTCACCGAACTGCGCACCCGGACCGAGGAGGAACTGGGCTCGGATCCCGCGAGGATCCTCGACTTCCACATCGGGGTGCTGAAGGACCCCACCCTCATGGATCCCGTGGAGGAGCGGATACGTTCCGGGAACGTGAACGCCGAACGGGCGGTGGCCGAGCGCTTCGAGCAGCTGGCCCAGCAGTTCAGGGGGATGGGCAGCAGCGTGCTCCGCCAGAAGGCGAACGACATCATCGACCTCGACCGCAGGGTCCTGGGACGATTGCTGGGGAAGAGCGACGACCGCCTCGCCGAGATCGAGGAGTCGGTGGTGCTGGTCGCCCACGAACTCACCCCGACCCAGGCCGCGACCCTCGACCGTGAGAAGATCCTCGCGATCGCCACCGACGCCGGCGGCCGGACCAGCCACACCTCGATCATCGCGCGTGCCCTGCAGATCCCCTCGGTGGTGGGCTGCCATGCGCTCACGAACACCACCCAGGACGGCGACCGGGTCATCATCGACGGCGAGCAGGGACTGGTCAGGGTCCGACCCGACCGGGGCATGATCGACTCCTACGTCGAGAAGCAGACCGACCAGCGAGCCAGGCAGATCAAGCTGAGGGAATTCAGCGACCTCGAGTCGATCACCAGTGACGGCACGCGGATCAGCCTGCTCGGCAACATCGAGTTCCCGGAGGAGGCCCGCACCACCATCGAGAACGGGGGCGACGGGGTCGGGCTCTACCGGACGGAGTTCCTCTGGCTCACGCGGGACCGCCCCCCCACCGAGGAGGAGCAGTTCGAGGCCTACCGGGAGGCGATGGAGCTCCTGGGCGGCCAGCCCCTCACCATCCGCACCTTCGACCTCGGGGCGGACAAGTACACCCAGCAGCAGGCCGAGGAGCCGGAGCGGAATCCGTTCCTGGGACTGCGAAGCATCCGGTACTGCCTCCAGAACCTGCCGATGTTCAAGACCCAGCTGCGGGCGATCGTGCGGGCTTCGGCCTTCGGCCCGATGAAGATCATGTTCCCGCTGGTCTCCACGGTCATGGAGCTCCGGCAGACCAAGATGCTGCTCCGGGACGTGTGCGAGGAACTCGAGGAGGAGTCGATCCCCTACGACCGCGACCTCGAGACCGGCATGATGGTCGAGGTTCCCAGCGCGGCGCTGATGGCGAAGGTGTTCGCGAGCGAGGTGTCGTTCTTCTCGATCGGGACCAACGACCTGATCCAGTACACCCTGGCCGTCGACAGAGGAAACGAGCGCGTGGCCAACCTGTACACCGGGGGCCACCCAGCCGTGCTGCAGCTGATAAAGAACGTCGTCAGGGCCGCTCGACGCCGAAGCGTCGATGTGTCGATTTGTGGTGAAATCGCCGCAGAACCGATCTACACGATGTTGCTCATAGGCCTCGGTATACGTACACTTTCCTTGGTTCCCAGCCAGATACCCCTGATCAAGCGGGTCGTCAGGTCTGTGGACATCGAACGTTGTGAACGGGTTGCTCGCAAGATCAGCACGTTCGACTCCGAGCGGCAGGTCGTCAACTGCCTCCGCGACGAGCTCAGAAAGGTAAACCCCGAGTCGCTCTCGGACTCCAGGATGGATGCCTGATCGGACCCGACGTCGCATGACGACGGATACTCGAAGGCGCTCCCGGGAGAACCACGAACGACGAGGGCTCACACGAACACATGGCCACCCCACCCCGGGGCGGTCGAAAGGAACAGGCCAGCCTGGACAATCAAGACCGACGTGCGACCAGTACGGGTGATGCAGGCCGGCTCGACGAGCCGACACCATGGCCCCCCCACTGGACTGCGCGCACCGGGCCGGGTTCGAAGCGATTCGCACCCGACCCCGGATCGCCCCTCCCGGCGGCCCCCCATCGAGGCGGTACACGGGAGCCACGTCGGGCCTTGAGCACCAGGATGGCGGGCAGATGAGCGGAATCAGCGTCAGGACCAGTGCCACCGCGATCCACGTGCACCCCGAGGGGGTTCGCACCGGATCGAGTCGTTGCATTGGACCCGAGGCCCCGATCGCTCGTGAAGCTCGCCCCGTCCGGCCGCAAGGAGCTTCAACACCATGTCGTCAGTCGATGTCAGCCCGAGTGATTCCCTTGATGGATCCGAGAGCACAGGCCGGTCGCCGGAGCAGTCCGGCCCGGTAGGCGGTGCGTCGTCCGGAACGGGCGCCGCCTCGAAGAAGAGTCCAGCGAAGAGCACGAAGAAGGCCACCGCCAAGAAGGCGGCGTCCAAGAAGGCGGTCGCCAAGAAGGCCGCCACCAAGAAGGCCGCCACCAAGAAGACCGCCGCCAAGAAGACCACCACCAAGAAGGCCGCCACCAAGAAGACCACCACCAAGAAGGCCGCCACCAAGAAGGCCGCCACCAAGAAGACCACCACCAAGAAGGCCGCCACCAAGAAGGCCGCCACCAAGAAGGCCGCCACCAAGAAGGCCGCCACCAAGAAGGCCGCCACCAAGAAGGCCACCACCAAGAAGGCCGCCACCAAGAAGGCTGCCGGCAAGGCGGACTCGACGGAGGAAGACGGCAAGAAGAAGGGGTCGAAGAAGGACGGGGCCGGGAAGGGCAAGAAGTCCGAGGGCAAGGACGACTCGAAGGACAAGTCCCAGAAGAAAAAGAAGAAGAACAAGTCGAAGAAGTCCTCGGAACGAAGCCGGGGCCGAAGGGGATCGCGCCGGCACGGGGACGCGCTCCCGGAGGCCGAGAGTGGACCGAGTCCCGAGAACCGGATCATGCTCGTGAACGAGGTCCCGGGCGTCGAGTGCAGGATCGCGCTCCTGGAGAACGGACGGCTCGACGAGTACTTCGTCGAACGGGCCTCCAGTGCGACGGTCGTCGGCAACATCTACAAGGCCCGGGTCACCAACATCGAACCGGCGATCCAGGCCGCCTTCGTCGACTTCGGACTGGGGGAGTCGGGGTTCCTGCACGTCTCCGACCTGCATCCCAAGTACTTCCCGGGGGCGGACCTCAAGGAGCAGGTCGGGAAGAAGATCCCCCGCAAGCAGCGACCGCCCATCCAGGACGCCCTCAAGAAGGGACAGGAGATCCTGGTGCAGGTGCTGAAGCAGGGCATCGGCACCAAGGGGCCGACGGTCACCAGCTACCTCTCCATCCCGGGCAGGTTGATGGTCATGATGCCGGACATGGACCGGGTCGGGGTGAGCCGCAAGGTCGCCGACGACGACGAGCGCAAGCGGATGCGGGAGATCCTGGATTCGCTGGACCTTCCCGACAACTTCGGATTCATCGTCCGGACCGCGGGCTTCGAGTCCTCGAAGATCGAGCTGAAGCGGGACGTCGCCTACCTCAAGCGGCTCTGGGAGCAGATGGACCGGCGGATCCAGAACACCGGGGCGCCCTGCCTGCTCTACGCGGAGAGCGACCTCCTGATCCGGACCATCCGCGACGTGCTGGACGCCAGCATCAAGACGATCGTCACCGACCACCCGGCCGCCTTCGAGCGGGCGCGGAGCTTCCTGAAGGTCTCGGGGGTCACCGCCGGTCCCGACGTCCGCTACTACGACCGGAACCTGCCGCTCTTCAGCGCCTTCGGGGCGGAGAAGCAGATCGCGAGCCTCCACCTGCGGGAGGTCCCCCTGGTCTCGGGTGGCGCCCTGGTCATCGAACAGACCGAGGCCCTGGTGGCGATCGACGTCAACAGTGGTCGAAGTCGATCGGCCAAGGATTCGGAGACCAACGCCTTCGAGACCAACAAGGAGGCGGTGGACGAGATCTGCCGCCAGCTCCGGCTCCGGGATCTCGGAGGGCTGATCGTCAACGACCTCATCGACATGCGGCACCAGAAGCACCGCGAGGAGATCGAGCGCCGGATCATGCGCAACCTCAAGCGTGACCGGGCCAAGTCCACCGTGCTGCCCATCAGCGAGTTCGGGATCGTCGAGATGACCCGGCAGCGAATGCGCCCGAACACCAAGAAGGCGAACTTCGACCTGTGCCCCACCTGCGAGGGGACCGGGGAGGCCCCTCGCCCGGATTCGGTGGCCGCGGACGCCCTCAGGAGGGCGGGCGTCGTCCTGGAGAACGAACAGGTCCGGCGCATCGAGCTGGTCTGCTCGAGGTCGATCGCGAACATCCTCAGCGTCGACAAGAAGAAGGAGATCGAGCTCTTCGAGGAACGCAGCAGCCGCAAGATCGACGTGCAGGTCAGCGAGAACATCCTCGAGAAGCGGGTCGACATCTACGCCTACGACGAGGAAGGCGCGGACGTCGAGATCAACAAGCAGGTGCGCCTGAAGGTGCCGAAGATCGCGGACCTTCCGACCGAGATCGACCCCGACGACGCCCGGAACGCCAAGAAGTCCGGGAAGCGACGCCGGCGCCGCGGGCGGGGGAAGAACCCGCCGGCCGATGCGACCGCGATCGCGCTCTCGGGTGGATTCGACATCGACGACGAGTTCGAGGACGAACTCGACGCCTCGCCGGACGCCACCGGGGATTCCGCCGAGGAATCGTCGGAGGAGGGATCGGAATCGGGCGGCAGGCGGAAGCGCCGACGAAGGCGGCGCGGTCGGGGCCGGCGTCGCCAGGAGCTCGAGGCGGAACAGCGCGAGCTGGAGTCGAAGTCGATCCGGATCTACGCCCTGGCGAAGGAACTCGGCGTCACCTCCAAGGAGATCCTCGAGCGCTGCCGGGAGGCCGAGGGCTTCGACAACCTCAAGAACCACATGTCGTCCCTCGAGGGCGATCCGTTGCTCGAGGTGCGCGGCTGGTTCCGCCCCGAGGAACCCCCGGTCCCGGAGGAGGAGGCCGGTGACGGGCGCGGGGAGTCCCCGGACGACGAGGACGGGAAGCCTCGACGCCGGCGACGCCGGCGACGAGGTCGGCGGGGACGCAATCGCGACCAGGAGGACGGTGGCTCGTCCTCCGAGGAGCGCGCGGAATCATCCGACGACCCGGGCACCGATGCGTCGGGCCGGACGTCCGACTCCCCCGACGGGGAGGACGGCGAGGATCGTCCACGGAAGCGGAGGCGCCGACGGCGTGGTCGTGGGCGACGACGGTCCGAGGATTCGCCGGAGCCGGAGTCCGGATCGAACGACGAGGCCGGGACCGACCGGGAGTCCCCCGACCGGGGCGAGAAGCGACCCGGGGCCGAGGACCCCCCCCGCGAATCGGGATCCGCCGGGAAGGACGACGGAGAATCGGGGTCGACTCCGGAGACCGGCTCGAACTCGAGCTCGGGGGAACCAGCGCCGGAGGCCCCCGCGAAGCCGAAGCGACGATCACTCTACGGCGGTCGAATGCGCCGGGTCTCGAACACCGGACGCCCCGCGGAGGACTGATCGAGGACATGTCCCGGACCAGCACGGAACCAAGCACATGATCCCCTATGAAGGATCCAATCCCGTGGAACGAACCGGTCGGGTGATCCTCCTGGGATCGACCGGCTCGATCGGGGTCAACACCCTCGAGGTGATCCGTCACCTGAGGGACGAGTGCGGGATCGACTACGAGGTGATCGGGCTGGCGGCGGGACGGAACACCGAACTGCTCGCCCACCAGGCGAGGGAGTTCGGGGTCGGTCACCTGGCGATCTCCGAACCGGACGTGGCCTTCGATCCGGGAGGATCGGCCACGCTGCTCCGTGGCCCGCAGGCGGCGACCGAGCTGGTGGAGTCCATCGCCCGTCCCGGGGACCTGGTGGTGGGCGCGATCGTGGGTTCATCGGGGGTCGAGCCGTCGCTCGCGGCATTGCGCCATGACTGCGACCTGGCCCTCGCCAACAAGGAGGCGCTGGTGGCGGCGGGCAGGCTGGTCATGGACGCGGCCGGGGCCTCCCGGGGCCGCATCATCCCCATCGACAGCGAACACAGCGCGATCTTCCAGTGCCTGCATGCGGGAGGGGGCCGGGAGGAGGTCGCGAAGCTGATCCTGACCGCCAGCGGGGGTCCGTTCCGGACGTGGGACACCGAGCGGATGCATCGAGCGACCGTGGAGGAGGCCCTCAACCACCCCACGTGGTCGATGGGACCCAAGGTCACCGTGGACTCCGCATCCCTCATGAACAAGGCCCTCGAGCTCATCGAGGCCCACTGGCTCTTCGGGATGCCCGCGGATCGACTCGAGGCGGTGATCCACCCCCAGTCGATCGTGCACTCGTTCGTCGAGTTCCGGGATCATTCGGTCATCGCCCAGCTGTCCCCGCCGGACATGAAGCTGCCGATCCAGTACGCCCTGACCTGGCCGGACCGGACCCCGGGCTGCGCACGCCGGACCGACTTCGGGTCCTTCGGCGACCTCGAGTTCCAGCCGGTCGACCACGATCGATTCCCCGCCATCCGGACCGCCCGGGAGGTGATCGCGGCCCCGGATTCGGCGGGCGCGGTGTTCAACGCGGCGAACGAGGTCGCGGTGGAGGCGTTCCTCGACCGGCGAATCCCCTTCGGGATGATCCTCGACTCCATCCGGACCACCCTCGAGCGATGCCCGGCGCGGGAGGTGGCCAGCCTCGAGGAGGTCTGGGCCGCCGACCGGGAGGCCCGGAAGGTCGCCGGCGAATGTCTGGCGAACGCCGCGGGAACCTGAGCGGTTCGCGGCGTATCCTGTCCCCGACCGCATGACCTCATGGTGACCGACGGGCACCAGCAACCGAGCACACGGATTCAGACATGGGCATCCTCTCGACCGGCACCAACATCCTCCTGATCATCCTGGGCTTCGGGATCCTGGTGTTCGTCCACGAACTCGGGCACTTCCTGGCCGCCAAGTGGGCGCGCATCCGGACCGAAGGCTTCTGCATCGGGTTCGGGACCGCGATCTGCTCCTACCGGATGGGCGTCGGCTTCCGGCTGGGGAGCACCGAGGCCGCGACCGTCGCCCGACTCGGCAAGCCCTCGATCAAGTGCACCACGGAGGAACTCCGGGAGGCCGGGGTGGGCGAGACCGAATACGCGCTCCGGCTGATCCCCCTCGGCGGGTACGTCAAGATGCTGGGACAGGACGACATGGATCCCGGGGCCCGCAGCAAGGACCCGCGGAGCTTCAACGCCGTCCCGATCGGGAAGCGGATGGTGGTGATCAGCGCGGGGATCGTCATGAACGTCATCACCGCGGTGGTGCTGTTCATCGCGGCGTTCCTGAGCGGCGTGCAGTTCAACGCACCGATCGTCGGGGACGTCTTCCCCGGGGAACCCGCCGCCGAGGCGGGGCTCCGGCCGGGCGACCGGATCGTGTCGGTCGACCAGGCCCCGATCAGGACGTTCTCCGACGTGGTGATCGCGGTGGCCTTCGCGGACCCCGGCGCGGAGGTCGCCTTCGAGGTCGAGTCGCCCGGGGGCGGCGAACCTCGGACGATCAGCATGCTTCCCGAGATGAATCCCCGGACCGGCCTGCTGGGCGTGGGACTGAGCCCGGCGTCGAGCACCACGCTCCTGGTCTCCGAAGGCGCCGCGGACCTCATGACCCCGAGCCTCGAGGAGGCGGGGTTGACCGCTTCCGGCATCGGTTCCGGCTGGTCGATCTCCCGCGTGGGGGACGAGGCGGTCGGGACCTGGAGCGCCTGGGCGGAACGGATGGATTCCAGCGACGGCAGGCCGCTGCCGGTGACCTGGACCTCGCCGACGGGAACCACCACGACGATCCCCATGGCCGGGAGTCCGCAGCTCGAGATCATGCGCTACCCCACCCCGCTGCCCGAGGGGATCCCCAACTGGGAGGCGGGACTGATCGGGTTGTGCCCGCTGGTGAACATCGAGATGGTCCTCCCCGACAGTCCGAACCGTTCCTCCCTGCAGGCGGGGGACGTGATCCTGAAGCTGGACTCGAAGTCGGGTCCGAACAGCGTGGACTTCCGAAGGATCCTCGCCGAGAACCCCGGTCGCACGCTCCAGGCCACGGTGCTGAGGGACGGCCAACGGGTGCAGACCACCCTGAGCGTGAACCAGAACGGACAGATCGGCGTGTACCCCGGCAACGCCCTCCAGCTGCCGATGATCTCCCGGACCCTGTCCGAGGTCGGGGGCGAGTCGCCCGATTCGAAGCCCCGGCCGACCCCGGTGGCGGGCCTGGACCTGCTTCCGTTGACCACCATCACCAGGGTCGGTGAGACCGAGATCAGCGACTGGACCACGCTCCGGGCGGCGCTGCAGGCGGTGGCGCGCGACGGTACCGCCGCCCCGACCGTCGAGATGGAGATCGAGAACCCCACCCGCAACCGGGAACGACAGACGGTGAAGCTGGTGCTCACCGAGGAACAGGTGAAGGCCCTCGACGAGCTGGGGTGGAACCCCCCGCTGCCCTTCAGCTTCTTCGAGCCCCTCTGGACCACCCTCTCCGCGAACGGCAACCCGCTGGTCGCGGTGCAGATGGGATTCGAGGAGACCCGAAAGACCATCATCCTCACCTACCTCACGATGTACCGGCTGGTGCAGGGGACGGTGGGCGTCGAGCAGCTGCGCGGGCCGGTGGGGATCGTCCACCTCGGCAGCCAGGTCGCGGACCGGGGAGTCATGTACCTGGTGTTCTTCCTCGCGATGATCAGCGTGAACCTCGCGGTGCTCAACTTCCTCCCCCTGCCGATCCTCGACGGAGGGCACTTCCTCTACCTGGTGTACGAGAAGATCAAGGGCAGCCCCCCCTCGGTCGGCTTCCAGAACGGGGCGGCACTGCTCGGGCTCCTGCTGCTGGGCACGCTCTTCGTGGTGATCTCCTACTTCGACGTCATGCGGCTGCTGGGATGAACGAGGATCCCCCCGAACCCCGAGGTTCGATGCGGGCGCGAGCGCACCTGGTCAGCGCGAGTGCGGTGGGGAACACGCTCGAGTGGTACGACTTCGCGATCTTCGGGTTCCTGACCCCCTACATCAGCCAGGCCTTCTTCCCCGAATCCGATCCCGCCGCGGGACTCCTGAAGACCTTCGGGATCTTCGCCGCGGGGTACCTGATGCGGCCGCTGGGGGCGGTGGTCTTCGGCCACGTGGGGGACCGGATCGGGCGTCGGCAGGCGCTGCTGTGCTCGGTGCTCCTGATGGCGGTCCCCACCTTCCTCCTCGGGCTCCTGCCGGGATACGACCGAATCGGGATCCTCGCCCCGATGCTGCTCGTGGTCCTCAGGTTGCTGCAGGGAATCTCGGTCGGCGGGGAATTCGCGGCGTCGATCACCTTCGTGAGCGAACTCTCCTCGGATCGGCATCGCGGCCTGGTGGGAAGCCTCACCATGTGCGGGGCGATGGCGGGATTCATCATCGGGAGCGGCGCCTGCGAGCTGGTGACCGTGCTGTTCGGCGAGGGAGCGATGGCGAGCTGGGGGTGGCGGGTCCCGTTCCTCACCGGGATCCTCCTGGCGCTCAGCGCGCTCTGGATGCGACGGTCGCTGCCCGCGAGCAGCACCTTCCAGGAAGACCGGATGATGCACGACGCGAGCCCGCATCCCGTGGTGGACGTCCTGACGAACCAGTGGGGTCGACTGGTCCGGCTGGTGGGGATCGTGCTGATGCAGGCGGTGAGCTTCTACATGATCTTCGTGTGGCTTCCGGTGTCGTTGAACACCATCCTCAAGGCCCGGATCCCGCAGCCGCTCCTCCTCAACACCATCGGCCTGGTGGTGCTGATGGCAAGCATCATCGGGGCGGGCTGGTTGTCGGATCGGATCGGACGGAAGCCGCTGCTGGTGGGCGCGGCGCTGGTCCTGGCCGGGGTGTCCTGGCCGCTCTTCGGCCTGCTGCAGGGCGGTGGATCCGGGCCGGTGCTGGGGGTGGTGGTGGCCTTCGCCATCCTGATCGGCGCCGCCCAGGGCCCCACCCCCGCGATGATGGCGGAACTCTTCCCCACCAGGTCCCGACTCACCGGGATCGGGATCGGCTACAACGTCACCCAGGCGGTGGCGGGGGGAACCGCACCCGCCTTCTGCATCTGGTTGATCATGATGACCCACACGAACACCGCGCCTGCGGTATACATGACGGCGGCCGCGCTGGCGGGACTGGTCGCGGCGGCGTGCCTGCAGGACCGGACCGGCCGATCCCTGGCCGATGGTGCCGGAGGCGTCACGGAGCCCGTGATCGAGGAAAGGCGGAGCGAGCGATGAGCACGAAGGATGAACGACCGGTGGCGCTGGTGACCGGAGGGGGTTCGGGCGTCGGGGCCAGCTGCGCGCAGCACCTCGCGAAGGCGGGCCACCGGATCGCCCTGGTGGGTCGCACCCGCACCCGCCTCGACGAGACCGACCGCCTCATCGGCACCGACAGCCAGCTCATCATCGCGGACCTGTCCCGACCCGAGGACTGCAGGAGGGTGGTGAGGGAGGTCCTTGAGGTCCAGGGGCGCGTGGACGTCCTGGTGAACAACGCGGGCTTCGCCACCCAGGCGGGGATCTCGGAGACCTCCGAGGAGCTCATGCGCACCGCACTGGACACCAACCTCCTCGGACCGATGTGCCTGATCAGCGAGCTCTGGAACCACTTCACGGAACGAGGGACCGGCTGCGTGGTCAACATCTCCTCGCTGGCGAGCTCCGATCCGTTCCCCGGGTTCCTCGCCTACGCGGCCAGCAAGAGCGGGCTGGATTCCCTGGGCCGCTCGATCATCGCGGAGCGGCCGGTGCCGGGGATCCGGGCATTCACCATCAACCTGGCCGCGGTGGAGACGGACATGCTCCGATCGATGTTCGACCATGGGGTGGTCCCGCCGGAGGCCTGCCTCCAGCCCGGGGAGGTCGCGGACTTCGTGATGGAGTGCATCCGGGGGGCGCACGACGATCGACAGGGCGAATCGATCGTGCTGATGCGGAGCTGAGGACCGGGGGACGGATTCAGCGCCGGCGCGAGAGGGCCTGGTCGATCGCACGCTGCGCATCCCGCTTGGCGATGTCCGCGCGCTTGTCGCCCTTGCGCTTGCCCACCCCGACCCCGACCAGGAGCTTCGCCCGCCCCCGGACGAAGTAGATCTTGAGGGGAACCAGGGTGGCCCCCTTGGATCCGACCAGTCGGGTGAACTTCACGATCTCGCGCTTGTGCGCGAGGAGTCGCCGGGTGCGGATCGGGTCGTGCTGCCGGTGCATCCCCGCCGGGGGGTACTCGGCGATGTGGACCCCGTGGAGCGTCAGCGAGGGAGGGTCCTCCTCCGCCCGGATCCACCCCTCGGCCAGGCTCACCTGGGCGTCGCGCACCGACTTGATCTCGGTCCCGCGCAGCTGGATGCCGCACTCCAGGGTCTCCCCGATCGAGTAGTCGTGCCGGGCCTTCCGGTTCTCGATGACCGGCTCGACGGAGGACTGTGTTCGCTTGCGTGCGCTCATGGTGGAGGGACCGGGGTGGGCCGGGCCGAGAAGACGCCCGGCGCGGGGCGCCGGGCGTCGATCTCGTTTGCTGATGCCCAGGAGAGGGCTCGAACCTCCACGGGATTTTACTCCCACCAGCACCTCAAGCTGGCGCGTCTGCCAATTCCGCCACCTGGGCTGCGAGCTGCAAATGGTAGCAAAACGGTCGCAATCTGCCGCCTTCCACGGGTAGGATCCTCCAAGGATGACCCAGGAACCCAGTTTGCGCATCAACGAGATCTTCCACTCGATCCAGGGGGAATCCACCTGGACGGGTCTTCCGTGCGTCTTCGTGCGCCTGAGCGGGTGCCCGCTCAGGTGCACCTACTGCGACACGGAGTACGCCTTCAGGGAAGGCTCCAGGGAGCCCGTGGACGGGATCCTGGCCCGGGTGCTGGGGATCGACTGCACCCTCGTGGAGCTGACCGGCGGGGAGCCGCTGGCCCAGAAGCCGGTCTTCGGGCTGATGCAGTCCCTCTGCGAGGCGGGGCGCACCGTGCTGGTGGAGACCTCGAACGCGGTGGACATCACCCCGTGCGACCCCCGGGTGATCCGGATCCTCGACCTCAAGACCCCGGGTTCGGGCCAGGTCGAGCGAAACCGGATGGAGAACCTCGAGGACCTCCGGCCCCACGACGAGATCAAGTTCGTGATCACCGACCGGGCCGACTACGAATGGGCGAAGCGACGGATCGAGGACCACCGGCTCGCGGAGCGATGCCATGCGATCCTGATGTCCCCGTCCTTCGAGCAGGCCGAGGGGCTCGAGATCGCGGGGTGCCGGGCACTCGAACCACGTCGGCTGGTCGAATGGATGCTCGAGGACGGACTGCCCGCGAGGATGCAGCTCCAGATGCACAAGTTCATCTGGGACCCCTCCACGCGAGGGGTCTGACCCGTCACCAGATCCAGCCCTCCACCAGGGCCTCCCGGGGAACCGGTTCATGGACGGGTGGGAGCAGCAGGATCGCGGCGTCGAGCACGTCCCCCTGCGGATCCGCCTCCGCCTGCCGCACGTGGTCCTCGGAGAGTTCGAGCCCGTGCTCCGCGAGGACGCCGCACAGCGCACGGCGACGCTCCGCGTTGGCGGGCTCACGGCCCTTGTAACCCCGGGGGGACTCCCCGATCCGATGGAGCACGGAGGCGGGGCAGGCCTCGGCCACGACCACCGGGCAACGGGTGGGGTGCATCGGCGCGAGGTGGATCCCCTCCTCGACCAGGGGGAGCATGAGCTCGCAGACCGCGGTCCAGGTCTGCTTGAAGACCCTCAGGTTCATCGGGGCCAGCGGGGCCCGGGCGGCGCGGTCGCAGGTGCGCTTGCGTTCCTTTCGATCCACCGCCCGGAGTGCTCGACGCCACTCCCGCGGATCCTCGAACCCCCGCATCCACGTCGCCATGCTCAGCCAGTCCGGTGGCACCCCGTGGGCGTCCAGGACCGACTCGGGCAGGCTCAAGGGCGCGTCCACCCGCCAGAGGTGGGGTGTGCCGTCCTCGCACGAGGTCCGGATCAGCTGGAGGAGGTCCTGGCGGCCGGCGCCGCGCCGCAGGTCGATCCCGCCCCGCGAGTCGCGGGTGGCGACGACGATCTTCGGTCCCCCCCCACCACTGGCGCCGGAGAAGTCGACTCCATGGACCACGGGGTCGGTCACTGGTCCCGGCAGCTTCCCGCGGCCAGTCCGCAGGGGCAGCAACCCGGGGCGGCGGCCGGGGGAGCCGGGACGCCCGAGGTACGCCCGACCCCGAAGACGCTGTGCCGGCGGACGAAGGATCGGTCCCCGCCCGTGGGATCCTCGACGGGATCGTCGGCCCGGCTCATCGGCCTGAGGAGGGTCAGGACCTCGCCGTCCTCGACGCATTCGTATTCGTATTGGGGCATGACTGGTCCACCTTCCCGGGTTCCTCGCCGGAAGATTCCTCATCGTAGGAGCTCGAGGGCGGATCGATCAAGGCACCCGGTCGGGGCCTGGTGACCCTCGAGGGCAGCGGGCTGATCGGCTGCCGCGAGGCACGCTCGAACTGGGGGCCCGGTCGGGGCATGGCCGCGTCCTCCCGGACCAGCCTCCACAGGAAGCCCGCGTTCCAGGCGAGGTAGAACAGGACCACGCCCAGCACCCCCCAGGTGGTGACCTCCCCGACCACGGCGGTGAGGATGAAGCCGACCGAGACCCCGGCGAGGTGGCCACCCTGGCCGATCGCCTGGATCCCACCGACGGCATCGACCTCGATCTGGTCGGTCCGGCGCCCGGTCCCCAGCACCAGCGAGGTGGGGAGCAGGATCATCGCCCCCAGCGCCATCAGGAGGGTTCCGATCAGGAGCACCGAGAGGATCCCCTCCGAAAGCACCACCAGCGAGAGGCCCAGCCCCTGCAGCGGTACGCCGATCAGCCGACCGGGGACGCCGCCGATCCGATCGATCAGGATGCCCGAGGCGTAGCCACCCATCGCGCAGGCGAGCAGCGGGGCGCCGAGGACGATGCCGATGACCGTCGGTGAGGCGTCCATGGTGGCGACCAGCAGCAGGGGCAGGCTGACCGTGACCATGCCGGGGATCATCCGGTCGCTGGCGGCGAAGGCACCCCCGAAGATGATTCGACGGTCGAAGACCCGCGTGGTCCGGGCCTGCCGGGCGGCGACGTGCAGGGCGGGCAGGCCGAAGGCGGCCAGGGCCAGCAGCAGCGAGATCGCCGCGGACAAGGGGAAGACGATCAAGGGATAGGAAGCCGCCAGCAGCCCACCGCCCACCAGGCCGGCCGCAAGTCCGCAGAAGATCGCGGAACCCGAGGCACCGAACCCCCGTCCGGTTCCCCGGGCGTGGGAGGCGACGACGGTGGTCAGGGTCACGAGGGTCAACAGATCCGCTCCCCCCTGGAGCCCTCGGAGCAGCAGCAGCAGCTCCCAGGAGACGGGAAGGGCCATCAGGGCGATCGCAAACGCCTGCACCAGGGCCGCGACCGCGAAGACCCGCCTGGGCGAGCTGTCCCGGACCCGGCGGATCAGGGGGACCGCAAGGAGGGCCCCCAGGAGGGCGGCCACGGCGAAGAGCTGGACCTCGGCATCCGATTTCTGGAATCGCTCGCCCACCAGCGAGGCCAGGCCCGCGTAGGGGAGGACGTCGGGAATCGCGGCCACGACCAGCAGTCCGAGGGCCCAGCGACGGATTCCGTCGCGACCGAGCCCCGGACG
>PKCS01000038.1 GCA_002862305.1 Phycisphaerae bacterium
TACATCGTGGAACTCGCGGAGAGCGTGCCCAGTGCGTCGAACGCGCCGTACTACGCGCGAATCGTCCGGGAGAAGGCGACGCTGCGCGAACTCATCGAGGCTGCCGGCTCCACGCTGGTGGAGGCCCACACCAGCACCGAGGATGCACAGGAAGTCCTGGAGCAGGCCGAGCAGCGGATCTTCAACATCGCCCAGAAGCGGGAACACGCATCGGCCCAGGACCTTGGTTCACTTCTGGACGAGGCGATCCGGGCCCTGGAGGAGAACGAGGGCCGATCCATGACCGGTCTTCCCTCGGGTTTCGGGGATCTCGACGAGCTCACCAACGGCCTTCAGCCCGGCGAACTCATCATCCTCGCGGCCAGGCCTTCCATGGGCAAGACCGCCGTCGCCCTGAACATGATCGAGCACGTCGCGATGGCCGGGCACCCCGCAGCGATCTTCTCCCTTGAAATGGGACGACAGCAGCTCGTGCAGCGACTCATCTGCGCGCATGGCGGCATCGATTCGCAGCGCCTGAGACGCAACATGCTCCGCACCGACGACTTCTCGAAGATCTTCGCGGCCTGCGATGAACTGAAGAAGTCCCCGCTCTACATCGACGACACCCCCGGCCTTTCCCTCCTGCAGCTTCGGTCGAAGGCGCGCAGGATGAAGGAGCGCTTCGGAATCGAGCTCCTGGTCATCGACTACCTCCAGTTGATGCATGTCGGCGGTAGGCCTGAAAGCCGGCAGATCGAGGTCTCGGAGATGAGCCGGGGCGTGAAGGCCATGGCCAGGGAACTGGACGTCCCCGTCATCTGCCTGAGTCAGTTGAATCGGGCCGCCGAACAGCGCGAGGGCCACAGGCCGCGACTCAGTGATCTGCGGGAGTCGGGCTCGATCGAGCAGGACGCCGACGTGGTCATGATGCTCCACCGCGAGGAGTACTACCACCGCCATGACCCCGACTGGGCGGTCGCCAACCCCGAGCGAGTCGGCGTCGGCGAGATCATCATCGCCAAGCAGCGAAACGGCCCCACCGGGACCGTGCACCTGGTGTGGGATGCCGCATCCACCCGCTACCGGGACCGCAGCCACATGTCCGCCGAGCAGGAGTTCGGGGCGGGCGGGTTCGAGGAGACCACCCTCCCGCACTGAGCAACGCGAACGCTCCCCCCCGGTATTGTCCCCAATCCTCGCGATCAACCCCGGGCTCATCCGATGTATGACCCATGCGTCCGCATGGGAGGTCGGAATCCCGGCCGCGGGAATCCCCCGGAGTGAATCGCTGCACCATGGACAAGGAACCGGCCGAAGACATCGCCGCCACGCTCCGTGCAGCCTCGGAAGGGGATGAACGGGCCTGGAGGTCGATCATCGACGGCTATGGTCCGAGGGTCTTCGGACTCCTGCGCGCTCGGTGCGGCGACCCCGAACTCGCCGAGGAGCTCACCCAGTCGACCTTCTGTTCGGTGGCATCCAAGATCGGTACCGCCTACGAGGAACATGGACGTTTCGAATCCTGGCTGTTCAGGATCGCGATGAACAGGCTCCGCGACGAGATGCGGCGTCGCAAGCGGCATGCGAAACCCACCTCCAGCGAATCAATGGCGGCCTTCGTACGCGAACAGGAGGCGGAGGAACCCCGCTTCGACGGCGAGGACCTCACCGCACTTCGCCATGCGCTGTCCCGGCTGGCTCCCAACGAACGGGAGATCATCGATCTCCGGCACGTCGGCGGACTCTCGTTCCGCCAGCTGGAATCACTGCTCGAGGAGCCCATGGGCACCCTCCTGGCCCGCCACCATCGGGCCCTGAAAAAGCTGAAGGACCTCATCAAAAGCGAGAAAAAGGCCCTGTGAGTCCCTGAAAGGCGTTTATTTGATGCAATCCCGCCTGCGCCCATTCGTTGAACTTGTGCAGATCCCTGCTCCGGCCCCGGCCCAATCAACTGGTTGAACAAGCATGACGATCCCCGACGACACCCCTGACTTCGACGACCCCGGCGATCCGGGGCTGCTGCGCGATCTGGCCGCCTACTCGATGCAGGCTCGCCACCGCGAGGGGCTCGAGGATCGACTGTTCGATTCGACCGTCGACCTGGTGTGCGGTCCATCGGATTCCATGGTCCATCCCTCCGCGCGAGCGTCGCGATTCGCGAACTGGCCCCGACTGGCCATGGCGGCCTGCGTGCTGCTGGCCTTCGCGGTCAGCGTCCGGCTCGCCCTCGACACCCGGGTCGTGGGCCCCGGCGAGGCCCAGCAGGATCTCCTTGCGAACTCCCTGCAGACTGGAGATGGATTGCTGCCCGAGGATCTCGCGTTCGGCACCGACCGGGAAGCCGTGGTGGCCGCCCTGCTCGACGCCGGCGAGACGGGGTACCTTGCGCCGCTCGACGAGCTCGAGGGCACGGATGGGTTCGGACTCGCGTTCGCCCCGATTCTCGGTACCACCGGCTTCGAGTTCGACGATCTCGCGGTCGAGATCCAGGGAATCCAGATCGACATGCGCCGATGAACAGGACCCATCCAGGACACCAGGACCAGAGCACACCGGCCTACCCCAAATGACCATGCAACTCATCCCAATCGCCTGCCTCTCGTTCATGCTCGGGCTCCCCTGCGCCGCTCAGGCTCCGGCAAGCCCTCCAGTTGCGGTTCCGACCGAGCTCGAAGCCAAGGAAGCCAAGGAAGCCAAGGAAGACCGCTCGATGTCCGACACTTCGAGGGTCGCGCGCCTGCAGGGCGGAGATCGCCCCCTGCGCATGCAGGGGCAGGGACCCCGTGCCCGGCTGCCACGAAAATTGCGCAACCCGAGTCCCGAGGAGCTGGATCGACTGATTCTCGTCGCAGGCGAACTCAAGCCGGAGTGGGGTACCGACCTCGCCAAGCTCAGAAAGACCAACCAGACCAAGTTCAAGGAGTCGGTGGTCAGGTATCGCCGCCTCTGGCACCTCGTGGAACTGCAGGAACGGAACCCAGCCCTCTACGAGCTGCGGTTGACGGAGATGAAGAACGGGGAGCGACTTCGCCAACTCGCAGATGCCTATCGCAAGGCGGTCGATGGAGGATCACCCGACGAGGCGGACCAGCTCATGGTCGAGCTGAACGGCCTCGCGCAGGCCCAGGTCGACCTGCAGGTGCGGGTCCGGGCCGAGGAGCTCTCCGCCATGGCCGAGGCTCTTGAGAAGCTGCGCCTGGACATGATCGAGGAACTCGCGCAACGCGACGAGCTGGCACGCAGGATGGTCGACTCCTACCTCGATGGATCCTCCCGACAACTGCCCCGGGTCGGCCGGCTCCAGGGGCCCATGCCTGACGGTGAGGACCCCGAACCCCAGGCTGCGGAAGATCCCTGAAGCGATCACCCGCTCCCGGTCAAGTTCGTAGACTCTTGATCGATGGACACCGCCAGATCGGACAATCCGCCCCGGATCATCAGGTGGCCCGGCTCCGGCCTTCTCGGGCAGCTGCTTCTGTGGGGCATGGTGGCCGCTTGCTTCCTCTCCCTCCCCTGGACCATGGGCGAAGTCGCGGTGCAGGGTGGTTCGAGACCGCGATACCAGGCTTCCAACCTCCAGCTGGCGCTCCTCCCACCATCATGGAGCGGCCTCTCCGTCCCGGAACGGGAGTTGATCTCCCGGGAATCCTCGCAAGGTGCCTACGTCCCAGGGCTGGTCTTCGGTACCGATCGACTGGGACGCGACTTCTTCGCGAGGTGCCTGATGGGGGGGACCATCAGCCTTGCGATCGGTTTCGCCGCGGCCCTGCTCTCGGTGGTGATCGGCACGCTCTACGGCGCGATCTCGGGCTGGAAGGGGGGGCGGCTCGACGCGATCCTCATGAGGATCGTCGACATCCTATTCGGCCTGCCCTACATACTCCTCGTGGTGCTGCTCTCGGTTGCCGTCGATGGCTACATGCAGAGGCAGGGGGCCCAGCTCTCGGGGGCGGCTCGCCAGACCGTCAACGTCCTGACCCTCCTCATCGCCATCGGCGCCGTCAGCTGGCTCGCGATGGCGAGGGTGATCCGGGGACAGGTGCTGAGTCTCCGGGAGCGCCCGTTCATCGAAGCCGCCCGGGCGGGCGGCATTCCCGTACATCGCCAGCTGGCCAGGCACCTGCTCCCCAACCTCATGGGCCCGGTCATCGTCTACGCGACCCTCGCGGTCCCCGCCGCGATCCTCTCGGAAAGCTTCCTCAGCTTCCTGGGGATCGGCGTCCAGGAGCCCCTCCCAAGCTGGGGGAATCTGGCCTCGAGCGGGCTCACCGAGTTGAACACCGTGAAAAGCCGCTGGTGGCTGCTCCTGTGGCCGTGTTTGCTCATCGGGGTCACCCTGCTCGCGCTCAATTTCCTAGGAGACCACCTCAAGGACCGATTTGATCCCGTCCGCTCCAACCCTTAGCCTGCTCTTCTCAGGACTCGAGACTCAAACCCTCGCTCAAGGCATGTGTTAGGAAAGTTCTATGCAGAATAGATTCGGTTTCAAAGACGGTGTACTGCTCGTATTGATGCTCATCGTCGGACTGCTGGTTGTCGTGGGGATGTTCGGTAACGACCGGGTGCTCAGCGAGGTCCAGAAGCTGGAGGGCAAGGTTGCCGACCTTGAGAAGGTGGTGGCCTCGGGGCGAGGCGCAGACGCGGATCTCGGATCGGTCAGGGCCGAACTCGATTCCATCCGCGATGCCATCAACTCGCGGCCGATCAACGTGTACGTCTCTGGCGTGGCGGCTGACTCGGCGAATGCCACGGCTCGGGCTCCGGAGCCCGTCGAGCCTTCCGCTCTCGACCGTCCCGACCCATCCGAGGCTCGACTCGACGACTCATGGGCTCGTCCGGGGGTGCCGATCGACTGGCAGGGACCGATCATCCCGACCAGCGACCCGCGTGATGTCCCCGGCTATGCGGCGAACGGGGAGTTCACCGAGATATTCGGCGCTCAACTCCCGCGAATCACCCCCTACCTCTCGGGGGATGTGTACAGCAGGCGCGTGTTCGACCAGGTCCTGGAATCGATGGCCAGCTACAACCCCGACACCCTCGAGCTGGAGGGGGTGCTCGCCGACGCCTGGCAGTTCGACCCCGACGGCTTGTGGCTCCGCGTCCATCTCCGCCCCGATGCCCGCTTCAGTGACGGGACGCCGCTCACCGCGGAGGACGTGCGCTGGACGATCCAGGACTTCATCTTCAACGAGCGGATCGAGGCCGAGCGTTCCCGCTCGATCCTCGACATGATCGAGGACGTCGAGGTGCTCGATGACCACGCCCTCGAGATCACGTTCAACAAGGCCCTGTTCTCCAACCTCAGTGGTGCTCTGGGGATAGCGGTGCTGCCCAAGCACTTCTACTCCCAGTTCGAGGAGTCCTTCATCAACCAGTCAACCGGGCTTCTGATGGGCTCCGGACGGTTCAAGCTGGAATCCACCAATCCCGACGACCAGTGGTCACCTGGATCTGACGTGGTCGTGGTCCGCAACGACCGCTACTGGGGTCCGGACAAGGCCAGTCTCGAAAGCCTTCGCTTCAAGGTGATCACCGAACCGGTGGCCGCCCTGGTCGGGTTCCAGAACGGGGACGGCGACATGTTGTCGCCTTCCTCCTCCCAATACGCCGAGCTTCGTTCCGATTCGGACTTCCTTTCGGACAACGCGATCTACAAGTGGGTCAACATGCGTTCGGGCAACGGATTCATCGGCTGGCAGTGCGGCCAGCGGGGGGGACCCCCGGACGGCACCTGGACCCCCTTCCACGACAAGCGCGTCCGCAAGGCCATGACCCTCGCGCTGGATCGAGAGCAGATGATCCGCGACATCTATGCCGGCGTCGGTGTCGTTTCCACCGGCCCCAGCAGTCCGAGTTCACCTGCCTCCAACCCCGCGATCGCGCCCTGGCCCTACGACCTCGACCAGTCCCGAGCGCTCCTCAGGGAGGCCGGTTGGGAGGACAAGGATGCGGACGGGATCCTCGAATACCAGATGGACGACAAGTACTTCACCAAGGGCACGCCCTTCAAGTTCGAGTTCACCATCACCCAGTCGGGCGAGATCTCGGAACGGATCATCAGCTACCTGGTCAGCCAGTGCGAGGAACTGGGCATCATCTGCGAGCCTCGCGTCGTGGACTGGTCCTTCTACTCGGACATGCTCAAGAGCCGTGATTTCGACGCGATGATCATGGGCTGGAGCGCCAGCGGACCCGAGAGCGATCCCCGCCAGATCTGGCATCGCGATTCCATCCAGAACCAGGGTGACAACTTCATCCAGTGGGACAACCAGGCGGCCAGCGACCTCATCGACGAGGGGCGCATGACCATGGACACCGAGTCGAGGATGCTCATCTGGCACGACTTCCACTCGATCCTCCACGACGAGCAGCCCTACACGTTCGTCCGGGTCGCCCCCTGGATCAGGTTCATCAACCGGGACATCGGCAACGTTCAGACCTATCCGGTCGGCCTGCTGCCCCACGAGTTCTTCCGCACCGACGCGCAGGAAGCGACCGCCACGAACTGACCCCCTGAAGGGCCGATACGCCACCCATGCTCTCCTACATCGGTCGACGACTGCTGCTGATGATCCCGACCCTGTTCGGGATTACCTTCATGGTGTTCATGCTGCTCGCACTGGCACCCGGGGGGATCGGTGCCTCGTTGCGGTCCGCCGGCGGGAGCGTGGACGCGGACAGCAAGGCCAGTCTCCAGCTCCTCTACATCGAGGACCGCTACGGGCTCAACGACCATGCGATCGTCCAGTACTTCCGCTGGCTGAGCAGGATCTCACCCGTCAAGTTCGGGGAACGCTCCCTTCGCAACTACGCAGGTGATCTCGAGGAGCCGCCGCGGTCGGTCAAGGACCTCCCAATCGCCCCCGATTGGTTCTCGGGCGACGTCAGCATCGAGGAAGGCCTCGTCGAGAAGGCCATCGCAGCCAACCCGCCCCTCGCCAAGGACGTCGATGAACAGAGGGCGGCCCAGGTGGCGATGGCCGAGGACGCTGCGGAGGAACGCCGCGACCGGGGGCTCGCCGTCGGTGACGACCCCGGTTCGATCCCCGAGTACAAGGATGCCAACAAGTCCTACCTCCGGGCACGGGCCGAGTACCTGCTTGCCAGCCGGACGCTGGCGAGCGCGATCTCCGCCTACGTCGCGGAGGACACCGAGCGACTGATCGACCAGGAGGCCGGGAGGCTCGAGTCGGGCGGCATGCCCGCGGACATCGCGCTTCGTACCGCCTCGACGTCCGTCAGTTCGGCGTACGGGATCGCGATCCTCGACGCAGGGCAGATCGACTACGGGGCGCTTTCCCGGATCGCTCCCGACACCACCCTCGCGACGTGGCCTGCCATCTGTTCCGCCTTCGACGACACCGTGCAGAAGCAGGCGAAGGCGCTGGCGGCGCTCTCCCGGGTGCAGGCCGCCTACCGCAGCGGGCCCTATCCGAGATCCGGGGTCGGTTTCGGGAACGTGGTGAGCCTCGACTGGCCCGACTTCGGCAAGAGCTTCACCATCGGCAGGTCCGTGATCGACCTCATCGCCGAGGCCCTCCCCGTGACCCTGCTCCTGAACGTGGTGGCGATCCCCTTCATCTACTTCATCGCCGTGCCCTTCGGCATGCAGGCGGCGGCCCAGCAGAACAAGTGGTTCGACAAGCTGTCCGGGACGATATTCGTCATGTTCTGGTCGATCCCGGTGGTCTGGGCAGGGGTCCTCGCGATCGGGTTCCTGGCCAACCAGCAGTACCTCGGCTGGTTCCCTGCATCCGGACTCCACTCGAACGATGCCGACGACATGCTGTACCTCCCCAACTGGGTGGACGGGGTGTTCAACCAGGGGTACCTGCTGGACCTCCTCTGGCACCTCGTGCTGCCGGTGATGTGCCTGGTCTACGGGGGATTCGCCGTGCTGGCCAAGCAGACCAGGGCCGCGATGCTCGACAACTACACCATGGACTTCGTCCGTACCGCACGGGCCAAGGGGGTCTCCGACGGCTCGGTCAAGTGGCACCATGTCTTCCGGAACAGCCTCCTGCCGATCATCACGATCTTCGTCCTCGTGTTCCCCGCCATGCTTGCCGGCTCGGTCGTCATCGAGAGGATCTTCTCGGTCCCGGGCATGGGGTCACTGATCATCCAGGCGATCTTCAACATGGATCGCGACGTCATCCTCGCGAACGTGTTCATGATCGCGATCGTCAACCTGCTTGCACTCCTTCTCGCCGACATCCTGTACGCGATGGCGGATCCCCGCGTCACCTACGATTGATTCCCACCGAACCATGAGCACCGACGAACCAGAAACCAAGGAAACGATCTCCGGCATCGACGTCATGCGTGGCGTCGGCGTGGAGCGTGCCCGGCCGTTCTGGGCGGATGCCTGGCACCGGGTCGTGATCAGGCGTGGTGCCCAACTGGGGCTCCTGTGGATCGCGATCGTGGGGTTCTTCGCCGTCTTCGCCCCGGTCATCGCGAACGGCCTGCCACTTTGGACCGTGGAGACCCTCGACGACCCCGTGGACGGGAATGCCGTCCGCAGTTACTCCCCGCTGTTCGAGTCCCTGACCTCGACGGACCTGCTGCTCTTGCTGGGGGGAGTCCTCGGCACCCTGCTCTTCCTGATACCCCTCGGCATCACCCGCCAGCGCAAGCTCGGACTGGTCACCGCCGCCACGCTCATCTCCGGCCTGATCGTGGTCATGGTCGCACTGCTGCAGTTCCTGCTCACGCCCGCGGACGGTTCCGGTGGGAGCGGTTCCAGCCTGGCCGTCTGGATCTGCCTGGGCAGTGCGGTGCTCGCCGGACTGACCTTCTCCCCTCTGCCCACCTTCGGCCGCTTCCCGGGTCGATTCGTCTTCGCGATGACCATCGCCCTGCTCACCGGGTTCATATGCCTGGACCGCTGGAGTTCCCCGGTCCTGCAGCCCGAGCGTTTCGTGCGGGGCCAGATCGCGGGCACCATGGAGAACACCTACACGCTCATACCCTGGTCCCCCACGCAGTCCCGGGGCGAGTACTACTCGATCTCCCCCTCGACCTCGACCACCTCGGCGTTCCGGCGACTCGCCGATGAACGGATCTCGGACGGCATCGGCTACCTCGCTCGGACCATCGTCTTCAATCTTTCGGGAAGAATCGAGGGCCTCCCGCTTTCCCGAAGCAACAAGGACCTTCTCGTGGAGGGTCTCGTGTGCGGATGCAGCCCGCCATTCGATGCCCTCGCGAAGGCCGGAGTCGACCCCCAGTACATCGGCCTCTTCACGGAAGTCGCAGAGCAGATCACGCTCTACCGGAAGGGGATCGAACAGGACGACCCCGGGGTCGCAGGGTCCTGCGCCGCTGCGGTGGACAGGTTGGTCCGTCCACTCGAAACCGCGGGGCGCAACTCCACCATCGCCATCTCCGACGCCCTCTCCGAGTTCCGGGCCAAGATTCCCGAACGGATCCAGTTCGTGGAGAAGGCCGCCGAGGTAGCGGACACCACCTACGGTGGAAGGGTCTTCCATCTCGGCACGGATCCGATCGGAAGGGACGTGCTGTCCCAGATGCTCTGGGCGTGCCGCCTGTCCATCTCGATCGGACTCGTCTCGACCGGCATATCGGTGCTGATCGGGATCATCGTCGGTGCCCTCATGGGTTACTTCGGTGGATGGGTCGACCTGGTCCTCTCCCGCATCCTCGAGATCTTCATGGCGGTCCCGGTGCTCTTCCTCCTGATCGTCGCGGCGTCGGTCCTGCCTCGGAACACGTACGTCATGATGACCATCATCGGATGCGTCACCTGGACGGGATCCGCGCGATTCATCCGGGCCGAGTTCCTCAAGCTCAGGAACCAGGACTTCGTGCAGAGCTGTCGTGCCGTCGGCCTCCCACTCCATTCCACTCTCTTCAGGCACATGCTTCCCAACGGGGTGACGCCCGTCCTCGTCCAGGCGTCCTTCGGCGTGGCGGCCGCCATCATCGCGGAGGCGACCCTCAGCTACCTCGGCCTCGGACCTTACGGCCAGCCTTCGTGGGGCAAGCTGCTGTCCCTCACCACCGGTGAGACCGGGGTCTTCCTCTGGTGGATGGCGGTGTTTCCCGGCCTGGCCATCTTCCTGACCGTTCTGGCGTACAACGTGCTGGGTGAGAACTTCCGTGATGCCATCGATCCCAAGATGAGGAAGGCCGCGCACTGATGCCGAAGATCGACCAGGACGCATATCTGGATCCCACGGTCCCCCTGCTGGAGGTGCGGGACCTGGCGGTCTCGTTCGGGAATCCCTCCTCCCCCAGCAGCCCCCGGGTCCAGGCGGTCGCCGGGGTCAACATGACCATCTACCCCCGGCAGACCCTTGCGGTCGTCGGCGAGTCCGGCTGCGGCAAGAGCGTGACGGCCATGAGCACGATGCAGCTCGTACCCCGCCCGCCCGGCCGTTTCGATGGTGGCAAGGCCCTGTTCAGAGGAGAGGACGTCCTCGAATTCAACGAACGACAGATACGAGCGCTTCGAGGCGACGACATCGCCATGATCTTCCAGGAGCCGATGACCTCCCTGAACCCCGTCTACACCATCGGCGACCAGATCATGGAGGCCATCCTGCTCCACCAGAAGGTCAGTGGGTCCGAGGCGGAGCGGATCGCGGTCGAGGCGATGCGGGACGTCGGGATCCCCCAGCCCGAACAGCGACTGAAGTCCTATCCGCACCAGTTTTCCGGCGGCATGCGCCAACGCGTCATGATCGCCATGGCCCTCGCCTGCCAGCCCAAGCTGCTGCTCGCCGACGAGCCCACCACCGCCCTCGACGTCACCATCCAGGCCCAGATCCTCGAGCTGCTCCGGCAGCTGCAGGAGACGCGGAACATGGGGATCATGCTGATCACCCACAACCTCGGGGTGGTCGCGGAAAACGCGGACGTGGTGTGCGTCATGTACGCGGGCCGAGTCGTCGAGTACGCGAACGTGTTCGAACTGTTCGACAATCCCCTGCACCCCTACACCCGGGGGCTCTTCCGTTCAATACCGAACCTGCGCGAATCGGCCCACCGTCTCACCACCGTGGAGGAGATCGTCGAGAACCCTGCGGAGTTCGTGAAGCTCGACGGGTTCGAGAAGGGGCTGGTCCCATGGTGGCCCGACCCCCCGGGGTCGGTCGTCCCGGAGCTCGAGGATCCCGGCGACGAGTACATCCTGCACGAGATCCAGCCCAACCGCTGGGTCGGTGTGTTCAGGAGCGAATACGCCGCGAGCCACCCCTCCAGGGTGCCCGATCTCGACTACCGGCGCAGCGAGCACCCCGACCCCGCACAGATTGGAGTTACAGATGCCACTGGTTGACATCGGCAGGAAGGCCCCGGCCTTCACCCTCAAGGATTCCGAGGGGCAGAAGCACAGTCTCAAGGATTACGCTGGGAAGTTCGTGGTCCTCTACTTCTATCCCAAGGACGACACCTCCGGCTGCACCAAGCAGGCCTGCCAGTTCCGCGATTCCCTGCCGGGCTTCGACTCGTCCGACGCCGTGATCCTGGGAGTCAGTCCGGACGACGAGGTGAGCCACCGCAAGTTCATCGCAAAGCACGACCTGAACTTCACCCTGCTCGCCGATCCGAAGGACAAGGACTCCAATCCCGGGGTCTGTGCGAAGTACGGCGTCTGGCAGGAGAAGTCCATGTACGGTCGCACCTACATGGGCGTGGTCAGGACCACCTATCTCATCGGCCCCGACGGGAAGGTCCTCCAGCGCTGGGACAAGGTCAAGGTCCCCGGTCATGACCAGGCGGTACTCGACTGCATCCGCGAAACCGCCACATGAACACCGTCCCGTTCCAGTTCAAACGCCTCTCTCCACTGGCGGTCATTCCCCACTACCAGTCCGAACATGCCGCGGGCATGGATCTCCACGCCGCGATCGAGAGGCCCCTCGCGGTGTCCCCGGGTGATACCGCCCTGGTCCCCTGCGGGTTCGCGATGGCGATCCCCGCCGGATACGAAGCCCAGGTCCGTCCCAGGAGCGGCCTGGCAACCAAGCATGGCATCACCATGCCCAATGCGCCCGGGACGATCGATGCCGACTACCGTGGCGAGGTGATGATTCCCCTGATCAACCTCGGTCGGGAGGAATTCACCGTGGAGCCCGACATGCGAATCGCCCAGATGGTCGTCGCACCCGTCTGCCGCGCCGAGGTGGTGGAAGTCGAGGACCTGTCCGATACCGACCGGGGCAGTGGGGGATTCGGGTCAACTGGCGCCTGAAAATCCCCTTTCACGAGTTTTTAGCGCGGATCGCCGATATCATTGCAGCCTATCCTCCACCGGAGCGATCGAACCATGCACACCAGCTCGAAGGCGACAATCGAGGTTCCCCTGCTGGACCTCAGGGCGCAATACGACACCCTTCGGGCCGAGATCGAGCCCGTCGTCAAGGACGTCATAGAGAGCCAGTGGTTCATCGGTGGTCCCCAGGTCTCGGGACTCGAGGAGGAGATCGCCCGGTACTGCACGGTATCGCATGCCGTGGGCTGCGCCAGCGGCTCGGACGCGATCACCCTCGCTCTCCAGGCCCTCGACGTCGGGCCCGGTGACTTCGTGGCCTGCCCCGACTACAGCTTCTTCTCCACCGCGGGATCCATCTGGCGTCTGGGCGCGAGGCCACTCCTGGTCGACATCGATCCCTCCACCTACAACATCGATCCCGATGCCCTGGAGGCGGCCCTCGCCAGCGTCCCGCGTGACCGGATCAAGGCCATCATGCCCGTGCACCTCTTCGGGCAGTGCTGCGACATGGATCGCGTCGCCGAGCTCGCGACCCACTACGGGGTCCCTATCATCGAGGATGCCGCGCAGGCCATCGGGTCCGAGGACGTCCACGGCAGGCGCGCCGGCTCCATGGGCGCCGCCGGCTGCTTCAGCTTCTTCCCCAGCAAGAACCTCGGGGGGTTCGGGGACGGCGGGATCCTCACCTTCAACGACGAGTCCCTCGCCCAGCGATGTGCACGGTTGCGGAACCACGGGATGGAACCCAAGTACTACCACCATGAAGTGGGCGAGAATTCCCGGCTCGACGCACTCCAGGCCGCCGTGCTCAGGGTCAAGCTACGGCACCTCGATGACTGGTCCGAGGGGCGGCGCGACAACGCCCGTTTCTACGACGCCCAGATCGCAGCGGCAGGTGGATGCTCGAGCAGGACGCCGATCAGCGAGTCCGGCGACCTGCCACTTCGCTTCCCCCATCCGGCCGAGCACGGTCGCCACATCTACAACCAGTACGTGGTGCGGGTGCCCGCGAAGCATCGAGACGGAGTTCGCGCAAGAATGGCGGAGGCGAAGATCGGGACCGAGATCTACTATCCGCTTCCGCTCCATTCGCAGGCCTGCTTCGAGGGCGTGGAACTGCAGGGCCGGGGCCTGACCGCGGCGACCAACGCGTCCGCCGAGACGATCGCGATCCCCATCTACCCCGACATGTCGGATGACCAGAGGGCCCACGTGGTGGAGACCCTGGTGTCGATCGTTCGGTCGATCTGAATCCTCAGATCAGTTCGCCGAGTCCCGTGAGCCCGAGTGGTTCCCGCACGAAGAACGGTTCCCCCCGCTCGGCTCCGATCCTGCTGCCGAAGTAGGTTGCCGCGGAGTCCACCCATTCCACGATCCGGCGGTTGCCCTCGTTGGCCACGAACTGGCTCTCGTAGGCGAGGATCGACTGCATCTTTCGTTCGTGGAACCCGCTGGTCTCGAAGATGAAGCTGGGTTGCGGCACCACCTTCAGGTGCGTGCAGTAGTAGTACACGAGCCTGGGAACGTGCCATGGCTCGCCCGGCAGGTCGATCTTGCCGAGCTTGGCATCGAATCGTGCGTCCTCGATGATCCGGGTGCTCGCCCGGTGGTCCGGGTGTGCATCCTCGAAGTAGGGCAGGAACAGGATCTCCGGACGCTCCTGGCGCAGCAGGCCCGCGGTCAGGTGGCGGGACTCGATGTCGTGCTCGACGAATCGGTTCCGCAAACCCAGACAGGTCCGGCGCACGCCGAGGATCCTCGCCGATTCCCGTGCCTCCTTCGCACGTGTCTCGGGATCGCCGCAGGGCGTGGGCTCCCCGTCCGTCATGTCCAAGAGCACCAACTCGTGTCCCGCCGAGCTCAGGGCCGCGATCGTGCCGCCCATGCCCAGTTCCTGGTCATCGGGATGTGGTCCTGCAACTACGATCTTCATGGTTCACTCCATCCGGAGCCAGATCGGCTCCGATCACCGAGGCTGCCCACCCCGGGTCTTGCGTTCGAGAATCGAACGATACAGTCCTTCAAGCTCTTCCACCATCCTCCTCGCGGGGAACATCCGCCTGCACCGCTCCCTGCCTCGCTGTGCGAGTCGACCTTCCGATCCTGGATCGGATTGTGCCCGCAGGATGGATCGAGCGAGCCCGTCGATGTCGCCCGGAGCAAGGAGTCGGCCCGTCTCCCCGTCGATGACCGCCTCACGCGTCCCGTCGACGTCGTAGGCGACCACCGGCGTCCCGCTCAGTAGCGCCTGGGGAACCGTCCTCGGCAAGCCCTCTCGCAGGCTGGGATGGGCCAGAAGGTCGATCGAGTGCATCACCGCCGGCATCTGGTCGGGTGGGAGGGCCCCGGTGAACACCACCCGGTCCGCCAGCCCGAGTCTCTCCACCTGCCGTCGCAGCTGCGCACCGCGATACCCATCGCCCACCCAGAGGAGCTTGACGGATTCCTCTGCGAGCAGCCTTCCCTGCATGATCTTCAGCAGGTCGTCGTGACCCTTGAGCTCGGCCAGTCTGGCAACCGTGCCCACCACGAAGTCCTCGGGTCGGAGCCCGTGTCTCGCACGCCACTCGACCGGATCGAAGTCAGCGTGCATGAACGATTCGGTCTCCATCCCCGAATAGATCGTGGAGTAGAGGTCCGGCTGGCCCACGCCGGCCGCGAGGGCCTGGTCCCGCATCGCATCCGCGACGCACACGATCGCATCGCACCTGCTGGCCGCCATGCGTTCCAGGGCGATGTACAGCCCGTTGCGAATCCGCGACTGGTAGGGGTGGAATGGAAGCCCGTGGATGGTGTGCACGATTGCCGGCACGCCTTCGGCTCGGGCTGCCATCCGCCCGAGGATGCCCGCCTTCGAGGAGTGGGTGTGCACGACGTCCGGACGATGCTCCCGGATCAGCCGCCTCAGCCGGGACCTGCACCGCAGGTCTCGAACGGGTGAGATGTGCCGGACGAGGTCTGGTACCTCCACCGTCCCGATGCCTCCATGTGACCTGGCGCGATCCAGCAGGCTTCCCTCCGGACCGTAGATCGGTCCGAACGCAAGCATCACCTCGTGACCGTCATCGGCCTGCCCCATGCATGAGAGCAGCGTGTTCTCCTGGGAACCGCCGAGGATCAGTCTGGTTGAGAGGTGCATGATTCTCAAGAAGGATCTCCCTGTGTCGGTAAGGGGATCTCGCGGGCCAGCCCCGCGAGGCCTGCCCTACCCGGCCGAGCGCTCTCGCGGGTATTCGATCCACTCGAGCCGCAGGCCCTCGGGGCCCAGAGTCGGTCCGGTCAGTGCCCGGTCATTCCGATCGAGTGCTTCGCGGATGCTGCGAGGGTGTCTCGCCCCCCGTCCGATCTCGAGCAGCGATCCGGCGATGATCCGCACCATGTTGTACAGGAATCCGTCTCCGACCACCGCGACCCTCACCCGGCTCCCAGGCATGGAGTCCACGATGCACTCCTCGATTGTCCGCACTGTCGACTCCCTTCCGTGGCTGGCGCTCGCGAAGGGCTCGAAGTCGTGGGTGCCCACCAGCAGTCCTGCACCCTCGTTCATCAGCCCGGGGTCGAGATCGTGATGGGTGCGCCAGACCAACCTCCGGTCGAAGAGCGGGGGCAGTCCCGTGCCGTGCTGGATGGTGTACTGGTAGCGTTTCCTTCTCGCATCCGAGATCGGATCGAAGGATTCGTCGACCTGTTCGGCCTCGACCACCTGCATGTCCGAGGGACACCGGGCGGTGATCGCCCGGGGCAGTCGCTCGAGGGGGATCTCCCGGGTGGTCGAGAACGCGGCGACCTGGCCCAGAGCGTGCACCCCGGAATCGGTGCGGGAAGCCCCGACCAGGCTCACACGTTCCCTCACCACCTTGCAGATCGCCTCCTCAAGGACACCCTGCACCGTGCGCAGTGGGGCCCGGCCCGGTGGTTCCTGCTTCTGCCACCCGTGGAAGTCGGTTCCCTCGTAGGCCACGGTGAGCTTGTAGCGCGGCATCGTCGAGGTCAGTGTCCAAAGAGGTTTCGCTGCGCGAACATCCCCTGCTCCTCGAAGTATCCGAGGGCGTCATCAACGGTGGGGAATATCTTGGTGGCCGTCTCGGTGATGAACGGGCTCGGGGCCTTGGCGGGCTTCCAGACCACGTACACCTCCTTGGTGTGCTCCCATGCATGGTGGAGCTCCCGTTCGACCCCGCTCGACAGACCGGGTACCCCTCCCTCAAGCTCGGGTATGAACGAGATGATCATCTCGGACTGGTCGATCAGCTTGAAGTCCCTCATGTAGATCTGCCCGTCGATGTCCCCGGCGATGTCCAGCACGTCCATGACCGAGACCTTCTGGGGGGAGGAGTCCTTGCGTCCCCCGAAGGTGTGCTCCTCGAGTCGTATCCAGTCCTCGCCGTTCCGTGCCGCATCCAGTGCGAGGTCGAGAAGCAACTTCTCATCCACGTCGGCGGGATCGAACGCGATGAAGTGCTCGGCGATCGAGGCCCTGAAGTCGTCGATCTCCTTGAGCACGTCGGGCTTGTCGACCACGTGGCTCATCGGGAAGGAGGGGTAGACCTTGCGCAGGTCGGGTCGGGTCACAAGGCGCATGCAGGTCTCGATGTTGTCGTTCTGGCGACCGCGGCTCAGGATGTAGAACTGGTCGTGGCAGCCCATCGCATTCGCAAGGAGCTCGGTTGCCAGGATCTCCTCCTCGCGCCAGACCATGCAGTCCTTGAGTTTCGCATCGATGTCGTGTTCCTGGTGCAGTCGATGGTGGACGGTCTCCACGTTGTCCACGAGGCAGATCATCATGTCCGGCTTCAGGAGCGACATCTGGTCGAAGTCAAACGCACTGAAGAGCCCGTGCCTCCACCGGAACGTCGCGTGGGTGTTCACGATGATGTTCGGGTGCTCCTCGACCGGGGAGCTCTCGGAGATGATGTCCTTGAACGCGGCTCGTCGCAGGCTCGCCAGTCTCGACAGCGGCAGGTCGAGTATCCGACCGGCCCTGACGTCCGGGGCCTCGTCGTACATCATGCTCCCGACGTTGAAGATGTCGATCGCGGAGCCCCTCTCCCCGGCCGTGTTGCAGACCTCCTCGAGAAAGGGTTTCTTGTCCACGCCGATCTGACCGGTAACGATGGCTCGCATGATTCGCTCCTTGCCTCGGTCCCTTAGGGTACCAATGAATCGCTGCCTGGATCGGGACTCAGCCGTACTTCTTCAACCACGAAGCCTTGGCGCGCGGTGGTCGGCCCTGGCCCCGGCGAGACTTGACGATCCAGGTGACCAGCGCCGTCAGCGCGATGATTCCCGCCACCACGCCGAGGGCGGTGAATATGGTGGTCGAGATGGACTCGTCCGCCAGTTCCCGGCCGATAAGTATCCCGATCGTCACTTGCAGCGAGGTCGTGATCGCACACAGGCCGAGCTCGATCAGCACGAACACCCTCCAGCGCATGTGGAGGATCCCGGCCACCGTCAAAGCGGGTGAACGGGTACCGGGGATGAACCTGGAGACGACGAGGACCCAGGGACCCTTCCGGTCGAACTGGTGCTTGACCTCGAGCAACCTGCGTGGGTGGAACATCCGCTTGAACCACCTTCGGTGGAGGATCGACTTGCCAAGGGTGCGGCACAGGGTGAACCACAGGAAGTCACCGCCCAGCACCCCGACGTAAGCCGCGATGTAGACGGGGAGGGCCTCGATCTCACCGCGCCCCACGAAGATCCCCGCGGGAATGTTGACGACCTCCTCGCCGATCGGTACCCCGAAACCGGAGGCCAGCAGGAGCACGATCATCGCCCAGGGACCGTATTCAGCGATGAACGAGGTGAAGGGCAGCGCACCCGGATCCGCCCCTCCTGCAGGGCTTGCGGCATCCTGGTACAGGGTCGCCGAACCCTGAAGGAGGGCATTCCAATCGATGAACATGAGTTCTACGCCGAGCATCCTGTTCGAGTGTAGCCGCCGTGGGGCACGGTACCCACGCACCCGCCCGACCCGACCACGTCCCCGGGACGAATCGAACCCCCGACCGACCGGCAATCCGGCTGCTTCCCTCGGTGCTCAGCCCCGCCGGTCATCCTCCTCGTGCTTCGTGGATGGGTCCCCGGTGACGTGATTCTGCAAGGTCCTCGTGGGTGCGGTGGGGGGGCAGCCACGTCGGCATCTCCTGAACGCCACGAGCGCATCTTCCAGGCCCCAGGACAGTCTCGGCCTGCCCCGGGACTCCCCGTGGAGGGGAGACCGCCACAAGGTCCACTCCAGCCCCTGAGACCGGCTCCAGGCTCCTCAGGTGGCACGCCGATTCCCAGCGCGCACGAGTCGGCTGCCGGGATACAGTCCCATAACCTTGCTCGGAGGCCGCCCGGCGGATCGCCGATCACGCTGGGTGGATTCCTTGGCCGGCTGGAAGGCCTGCATCGATCAGGACTTCGGACCGAGGAGGACCACGGCGTGGGCTTCCACGGCTCGGCCCTCCCCCACGGCATCCACTCGTTCGTGAGTCTTGGCCTTCAGGTTCACCCTCGAGGAGTCGCACCCAAGAAGCCGTGCCAGCTCTGAAGCGATCAAGTCCTTGTATTCCATGAGTTTGGGTCGTTCACAGATCACGGTCAGATCCATGTTCACGATGTCGAATCCCGATGCCTGAATGCGCCGCTGCGCTTCGAGGAGGAATCGGCTCGACTCGGCGTCCCGGCATGCCTCGGAGGAATCCGGGAAGAGGTCACCGATGTCCGGTGCCCCGATCGCACCCAGCAGCGCATCCGTGACGGCGTGCATCAGGACGTCTCCGTCCGAGTGGCTGACCGGGCCACGATCATGTGGCACCTGGACGCCGCCCAGCACGAAGGGGCGACCGGGACCGTCGGGCGCAACGGGTTCGAGGCGGTGCAGATCGTATCCGTGGCCGATTCTGAGCGTGTTCGAGGCATCCATCGTGCATTGATTCCGGGTTCGGAGAGGATGATTTGGCAGCGAGTTCGATGATATCAGATCCATCCTGCCGATCATCGACATGGGACCCATTCCCAGAGGTATGCACATGAGCTCGCGAGCGATCGATCACCAGTCCATGCTCTTCCCCGCAACGCTGCTGGCGGGCCTCGTGCTGCTCGCCGGCTGCTTCAATCCGAACGGCGGGGTGACGGGCTACTTTGCCTACGTCTCGACCCCGGTATCCCCGAAGACCGTGGTGATCTACGACGTGCGCAGTGGTGAGGCATGGTTCAAGAAGGAGATCCCGGTCGGTCAACAGCTCAACTTCAGGTTCCTGTCGCAGGGCGGCGACAATCCGCAGTTCTCTCCCTCGCGATTCGAGTGGGCGATGGTCGAAGCCGGGAACAATGCAAGCGCGCTCACCAACCAGATGACCGCACCACCCGAGGAAGCATGTTCGATCCGGGTGGACATCCGCGAACCCGAATACCACCCGATTCCCGACTCGGAACGCTATCGCCAGGATGCCGTGTTCGAGGGGGTCGACCCCGCCGACAGCGAGGATGACATCCCGGTCGGCAACAGGAACTTCTACGACGAATAGTCCGAGCGATCAGGTCCGGTCCCAGCGGGCCTGGAGGCACGAACGCGCGGCATCCGCGAAGGTCCGACCACGCTCCTCGTAGTTGATGAACTGGTCCCAGCTCGCGCAGCCCGGGGATAGGAGCAGGATGTCGCCGCGGCTCATGCGTCCGGCCGCGCACGCCACGGCGGACTCGATGTCCCCGCATCGGACGGCATTGCGTCCGGACAGGAGGCTGCCCGCGGTCGTGCCGATGGCATAGAGTCCTGCCAGGTCGTCGCCCAGGGCGTCGATCCCGCTCAGATCCCCGCCCTTGTCGAAGCCACCAGCGATCAAGTGCGTTCTCGATCGGTCATCCATCGCGGCGACCGCCATCAGGGTGGCCTCGGGGGTGGTCGACTTGGAATCATCGACGACTCGTATCCCGTAGAACCCCTCGAGCACCTTCAGGCGGTGGGGGAGTCCCGTGAACGTCGCAAGGTCCGATGCGAGCGCCTGCGCAGTGGCCCTTCTGTCCTCGGCGCGATCCGCCAGCAACGAAGCCACCGCCCTCAAGGCCGTCATGGCATTGTGCACCTGGTGCTCACCCGGGACATCCAGTCGGATCGAATCGTGCAGTTTCTCCAGTTCCCCCACCTCGTCCCAGCTGGCCTCCCGCCGGGCGTGCCAGCCCTCGGTCAGGTCCTGCGATCCCGGGATGCGGGAATCGATCGCGCCGGGTGCCACCGGGAGCACGAGGTTCCCCGGGGTCGTCGCTCTGCACAGCACCGACTTGCTCGATACGTAGTGGTCGAGGTCCCCGTGCCAGTCGGTGTGGTTGATGCCGAGAGTCGTCAACACGCCCACTCGTGGCCGGAACGGACTTCTCGTCGCACCTATCCAGTGGAGCATGAAACTCGAGACCTCGAGCACCACGGCATCCGCCTCGTCGATCCTCTGTTGGTCGCAGCCGAGCAGCGACCCACCCAGGTTTCCCCCGAGCAGGCTGTTCCGACCGGACTGTCCGAGCAGGTGATGGATCATCGCGCAGGTGGTCGACTTGCCCGCCGATCCGGTCACCGCGATCAGGCGTGACTGGTCGATACGTTCCAGCAGGAGCTGGATTTCCGTGCAGACCCGGGTGCCGGCTGCCATCGCCCTCTTCAGGAAAGGGTTCTCCCATGGTCTCGGAATGGCGGGGTTGGCCACCACGAGGTCGGCATTCTCGAAGTCGACCCCTTCGTGGGTGCCGAGGACCAGCCTGATCCGGCTCGCGTGCCGCAGGTCCCTCAGCTGCAGGAGTGAATCGTGCAGCTGCTCCTCCGTCTGGAGATCGGTGACGGTGACCTCCATCCCGCGCTCGAGCAGGTAGCTCACCGCCCCCAGGCCTCCGCCGAATCGTCCGAGTCCCATGACCACCGCGGATTCAGCTGTTTCCTCGCGACCCATTCGACCAGTCTAGCAGGGGCGCCGATCGTGGTTCATCACCCCCACCCCCTCGCTACACTCATCATGATGGAACCCGAGTCGCCCACACCGCCACCACGACCACGAGTCGATCCCCTCGCCTACCTCGCCATCGCCTGCGCCTGCGTGTTCTGCTGTCCGTTCGCATCGCTGACCGGTTTCATCGCCGGTTTCGTCTCCTGGCGCAGGATCAAGTCCTCGGATGGTCGCCTGAGGGGGCGCAACCTCGCAGGGGCGGCGATGGTCCTGGGGCTGGTGATGTTCCCCGCCCAGTACTTCGTCAGCTCCAGCATCGAATCCAGCCAGGCCGAGCTCAGGAAGCAGGGATTCCAGAGCACCTTCGAGACCCTGTTCGACACCACCGCGGACGGACGCGGCCGCGCCCTCGAGGGAATCCTCAGCGCACACGACGGCAGGCGACCTTCCATCGAGGAGGTCGACCGGTTCGCCGATGAATTGCAGCGGCAGTTCGGCCGCTTCCGGACGGTGACGGTGCTCGATTCCGCTCCCCTCGGTTCCGGTATCGCCGGGTTGACCCACCAGGAGTGTGCCATCTACTGCAGCTTCGAGTCCGGGACGACCACCGGCGCCGCCCGGTGTTCAGTGATCGGGACCGGCTGGTCGACGCCCTACAACGTACGGATCGCGACCTTGCAGCTCACCCTTCCGTCCGGCGAGTCGCGAGAGCTGGTCCCCGGGGAGTCCGTCCCCGCCGACACCACGTCGACACCGGCAGCGGGGGAGGCGAAGTGAGCGAGGACACGCACGGCCATCCACCGCCGAACGGACCGGACCGAGATCTACTGGTGTCCCGACTGGCCGCCTTCTCGCTGGGCAGCGGGCTCGTCCTCTGTTGTCCCGCAGCAAGCCTGGCATCCCTGGTGTCCGGATGCATCGCGCTGTTCCTTGGAAGACAGGCTCCGCCGGGACTCCCCTGGCGTCGGTACGCCTGGAGCGGCGTGCTGCTGGGCCTCGTGGGGATCGTGCTCACGGTCGGGGGGGTGCTCCTGCTGAACCAGGGGAAGCAGCGTTGGGATCAGGAGACCAGGCTGCTGTTCTCGGGGCCCAACAACGCGTTGTACGCGCTCTACCAGGGGAACCCGGGGGGCTTTCTCGAGGAGTTCGTGGGGCCGGGTGCACAGGCCTCCCCGTCCGAACTGCAGTCGCTTCGGGAAACGCTTCAATCGAGGTTCGGGACGTTCGTCTCCTCCCAGCACTCATCCCAGGAACCCATCCAGGTCACCGGGGAGGGGCCCTGGACGATCGCGGGCTACGAGGTCCAGTTCCAGCCGGGAGATCCTGGTGGGCCCATGACGACCATTCCCTGCACGATCAGGATCGATCGCCTCGCTTCGGGTACCCTTCGTCTTGTCTGGTTCGAGCTCGTCGAGGAACATGGCAGTCTGAGCTTCCCGCTGAACGGCACATCGGAGGATTCACCCGTTGGCTGACCCGATCATCAAAACCACCGAGCTGGTCAAGAAGTTCGGAACCCAGACCGTCCTGTCGGGCGTCAACCTCGAGGTCGAGCAGGGGGAGACCATGGTCGTCATGGGCGGATCGGGATGCGGCAAGTCCACCATCCTCCGGATGATGGTCGGCTCCTTCCCTCCGACTTCCGGGAAGGTCGAGATCTTCGGCAACGACGTCAATGAGATGGACGAGGACGCCCTGAACGAGACCCGGAAGAAGTTCGGGATCCTCTTCCAGTCCGGTGCCCTCTTCAACTCGATGACCATCGCCGACAACGTTTCACTCCCCCTCCACGAGCATACCGACCTCGATTCGACCATCATCGACATCCAGGTCAAGATCAAGCTCGAGCTGGTCGGGCTCAGGGAACACGCCAACAAGTACCCCTCGCAGATCTCGGGCGGGATGAAGAAGCGTGCGGGTCTTGCCCGTGCCCTGGCCCTCGATCCCAAGATCCTCTTCTACGACGAGCCATCCGCCGGCCTCGACCCGGTCACGTCGGCCGAGATCGATCAGCTGATGCTCGACCTGACCAAGAAGCTCGGAGTGACCAGCGTGGTGGTCACCCATGAGATGGACTCCGCGTTCACCATCGCGGATCGAATGTGCATGCTCGACAAGGGGCGTGTTCTCCGGGTCGGGACGCGGGAGGAGTTCGACCAGCTCAGGCAGAAGGGCGAGGAGGAAGCCGCATCTTTGAGCGAGGATGACCGGCTGATCCGCCAGTTCCTCCGGGGGGACGCGAACGGACCCCTCACGCAGCGGAAGATCGAGACCAGCTACGAGGAGGATCTCCTGGGAGAGCCGCCCAGCGGGGTGGTCAAGACCCCCGCGATCGAGCCCACCCGCAAGCGGGCTTCCGGCGCCTGATCCGGCATGGACCATGTGAAAAGCGGCGGCCCGAGGGGCCGCCGCTTTTCATGGTTCCTTCGTTCGGACTCGCGTCCGGTCGATTCACTGGCAGGTGCAGTCCCAGTCGGCGAGCACGATCGCGAGATCCTGACCGTTGGTCAGTGCATCGCCGTTGATGTCGCCGAGCTCGGAACCCCAGTTGCCCAGCACGTAGGCGAGGTCCTGGCCGTTGACGACGCAGTTACCGTCGATGTCGCCGTCGCAGGGGACGATCGGATCGACGGGACTGGGGACCACGAGGTCGATGTTGATGTCCTCGCTCGACTTGAAGAGTCCAAGCATTGCCTGGCCCTCGGTGGGCTCGGCGTTGGAGTCGAACGAGAAGGTGTGCATGCTGTTGTACATGATGGCGTTGGCGTCGGAGGAGGTCTTCGAACGCCACATCATCATGCCCATGGATTCTTCGATGCCCTGCGACCAACGGGACACGCTCACGCCGTCACCGGAGTGGTACTTGGGGTAGAACTGGTAGATGTTGTCGGCATCATTGGCCGGGACTCCGAACTTCGAGAACGACACGTCGCAGTCGAGGTTGTAGACCGCGTACTCGTAGTGGTACCGACCGTTGTCGAGCTGGCAGACCTTGGAGCCGATGAAGAACGTCTCGTTCCGACCGGACTGGGCGCAGTCGGAGAGGGTGTACTCCCGGATCTCGACGCTCGGGTCGACTTCCTGCCAGGCGAAGATCGCGGGCTGCATCTGACGAGTGGTCTCGGTGAGGTTGATGTTGTAGCCGTTGTTCCCGCTGCCGGAGATCTCGACCGGTCGGTAGGAGGCGTTGTTGTAGGACATGCAGGCCGCAGCGTCCTCGGGGTGCACGTAGTGCCCTTCCACGAAGTAGCGGACCAGGCCGGGGTAGTTGTCCTCGTCGAGAAGGCTGTTCTGGATCTGGAGCCGTCGACCGATGGTCTGGGGGTACGCGGGGCTGGTGAACGGCCAGGGGAACGAGCCGATCGACGCGTTCACCTCGGGGCGCGGCCCGAGGTTGTTCTGCTGGCCATTGAAGTACGAGTCGTAGGGATCGGAACAGTTCCATCCGAGGATGTCGGTGCAGCCGAACCCGCCCGGGTTGTCGCAGGGGCCGCAGAGCTGCTGCTGGAGGGCACAGAAGCCGTGCTTGAGCCAGCTCATGCCGATCTGCTCGATGCGGGTGCAGCCGTTCTCCAGTTCCCTGACCATGTAGGCGTTCTGGCCGATGGTGGGGTGGAGGTTGCTGTTCTGCTCCCAGATGAGGTAGTCACATCCCTGGTTGCAGGACGTCGTCCCGACCGCGTAGGCCGAGATGCCGCCGACGATGCCGTACTTCGTGATGTTGTGGAGGGAACCGACGATCACGTCGGGATTGCATCCCGTGGAATCGCCCCGAGAGGCGACGGCGTCGGAGTTGAGGTGTCCTAGCATCAGTGCCGTACAACCGAGCAGCGTGCCTGCGATAGTGATTTTCATTTTCAAGGCTGGATCTCCGCTTGGAACCTGGGACGATTCTTCTCTTAGGTGAGGCAGGCGTTCGGCTCTTGGCTGACCGACCGGAATGGGTGGGGGCCTGCTGACTAAAGGTTAGCTCATACCAAACGTCTTGCCCGGCTTTAATCCCCCAAAAACCCGAAACAAACGCATTGAGCCCCCTTTTTCCGGCCACCCCTCGTGACGATCTGCCGCGTGGGTCTAAAACGTTCACTTCGCCTCGAGCCTCCGGGGGATGGCTCCCGTCGTTTCTGTGTTTACGGAGGAACCCATGGTTCAGAAGGCGACGTGCCCGAACAAAAAAAACCCGGCCGCCACCAAGGTATTGGCGACGGCGGGTGGGAGTCGTGGATCCTTTGCACTCGAGTGATGCTGTCCGTGCTGGTTCGGTTGGGCCTGAGCCGCTCCAGGAACTCACCGGTGGGGGGGCGACCGAGTCGTCCCGCGGTGAACTGCTTCGCGTCAGGCAACGCCCGACGTCTGCTTCATGTTGTCCTGGTATCCCTTTTCACTCTGGTGACGGACGATCCATCACGCTCCTGCATTCACCATACCAGTGTTTCCAAGTACCCCAACGACAAACTTGATCGTTCACAAAAAAAACCCGGCCGCCACCAAGGTATTGGCGACGGCGGGTGGGAGTCGTGGATCCGTTGAGTGCAGGATTCACCCGCACCGATACATCTCACTGGCTCGCAGGTGTCGGTCTCGATCGTGGTCGCTTCCCGGCCTAGGTCGGGAGCACCGGACACCTCAGATCCTTCGCCTCCTCCTCACGTTCAGGAAACCACCGGCCACCAGCACGCCGAGCGTGCCAGGTACCGGGACGAATGTCAGTGACTCGGTGAAATCACCGTAATGCACGCCGGTTCCGGCTCCGTAGTCGTAGCCGACCGTTCCACTGATGTCGAAGTACGCCCCGGCTCGTGCCTCGTCACCCGTCACCACGAAGCGACCGATCCAGACCTTGAGACCGTCATCGGCAGCGCCGAGGTCGCTCGGGGGTACCAGGTACCAACCGATGTCCTCGTTGAAGACGTCCAGTGGAAGACCCATCCCGAAGCCGGGGTCGAGTGCCGTCTGGCCGAGTCCATCATTGATGGTGACGAAGGAATCGATCTGTGGCAGGGCCCCCGCCTGGGGAAGGTCGATGGATGCGGCGGGATTCCAGCTGCCGGTGGCGGACACGTCGTTGTGCACGAATTGCTCGAAGCCACTTGCGTTGATGTTGACGCCGAAGAGGTTCCTGAGGATCGAATCCGCGTTGTCGGCACCAACCGTGTTGAGGCCCGAGAAGTCCACGAAGACGTCCATGACCGCGAACTCGGCGTCCTGGATCGTGGTGGTCATCAGGCCGGCTTGACCTGACGTGTAGTAGACGACCTCGTCCTGGACGAGCCCGGCCACATCCGCCACCGCAATGGCTGTTGTCATGGCAGTGCACAGAAGTGCACCTGCGTGACGTGTCTTCATCGGGTTCCCTTTTCCCTTGAGAGACTTCTCTTAAGTTGTCTCTGTCCTCGCACGACCCGGGACAGCCTCCTGACAAGAAACTACCCGGTTTGGGAATGAATGCAATAACTAGTTCTGGAAGTTGCGGCCGAATGATGATTTCCTTCCACTTCCTGAACCATTCGCCAAGACAACAGCCCTCCACGGGGGAGGGCTGTTGACTTATCAGACGTTGTCTGGTCTCTGAGTGAAGACCCTCACGGGTTGCGCGGGGACGCGTCCCCGAGACTCAGAGGAGCGCTCAGGCGCGCCGTCGGCGAGCAGCCAGGCCACCCAGTCCGAGGAGCGCAAGCGCGCCGGGAGCAGGGACCGTGACCGAGTAGGTGCCGTCAGCGAAGCTCACGTTGGTGTGGTCGGGCTGACCCTTGTACCCAATGGTGCCGTCGAAGGAGAAGGTGATCTCCTCGCCGGTGTTGGCGAAGACGAACTGCCCGATGGCAATGGTCTCACCCTGGACGTAGCTGGTCGGGGTTCCGTCGAACCAACCAGCACCTTCGGGGACCAGACCACCGGAGCCGGCGCCGAAGCCCGGATCGAGGGATGCACCCTCGGTACCGATGGTGACGTACGAGTCGAGGGTCGAATCAGCGAACCCGGGGATGTCGCCGGTGCTCAGGTAGTTGAAGGACCCGCCGGTGCCGAACGCAAAGTCACTGTGGTTGAACTCTCCAGAGGAGAGGCCGAGGTTCACGTCGAACAGGTTCAGGAGAACGTTGTTCGGGTCGTCAAAGTTCACGAACAAATTGACGACGTAGAAGTCGCCGAGGTCTTCGACCTCACCGGAAACCTGGGTGAAGTCAGCCGAGGACACAACCGCCATACTCGCGGCCGCTCCTACAGCAAGGAGGGAGTGAATCTTCATTTGGATATCCTATTCTCATCTCTTCGGGCCAAAGGCCCTGGGACTAACACTGGGTTCAGAGGGAGAACCCATACATATGGATGATGGGTTCGAGGGAGAACCCACACTCAAAGACACGGCAGCGCCGCAGTTAGGTTGTAATCGCACACAGGGGGTCATGCAAGCATCTTCTTGCAAGGAAGACATTAATCCTGCACCCCCCTGAGTCACCGTGGCTAAGGGCGGGCGGGACCTTGGTGGATGCGCCACGTCGCACTGGTCTACCACGGTTCCTGATCACCTCGTGGATGATTGGATTGCCAGCCGTGGAATCAAAAGCAAGGCAGCCTCCGACTGGTCGGAGGCTGCCTTGAAATCTAGTTACCGGACGTGTGAGTGGGTCCGGTCAGTGAGTGCTCCTCAGGAGCAGGTCACTCAGGCCCGCCGACGACGGGCGACGAGGCCACCCAGGCCGAGCAGCGCAAGGGCGCCGGGCGCGGGAACCGCGTAGACGAAGCTGTCTGAACCGAAGAAGACCTCACCGGACGAGTCCGAGGAACCCATCTGGCCGGAGAAGGTGAAGGTCCAGTCACCGACGACACGCTGGCTGTCGACGACGAACTGCCCGAGGCGGATGCCGACTCCGTTGAGGCCGTCGACCTCACCGGTGAAGGGCGAAGCGGTGGCCGGGACGGCGGGGTTGCCGTTGTACCAGCCGGCGCCCGAGGGGACGGTCGTGCCGGATCCGTCACCGAAACCGGGGTCCAGGGCGACTGCGCCGGCACCCATCGCGACGTAGCTGTCGATCAGGGAGTTGGCGAAGCCCGGGATGTCGACGGTCGAAGCGGGGTTGAAGGAGCCACCAGTACCGAACGCCGTGTCGCTCTGGTTGAATCCAAGCCCGTCGGAGGTGAAGACGTCCATCTCGAACGTGTTCAGGCCGGTGATGGTGCCGCTACCGGCATCGTACACGGCGAACATCTCGATGATGGTGTAGTCGGAAACACCGTCGTTGTAGTTACCAATGATGCCGTCAAAACCCAGGAACGCATTGCCCTGAGCCGCAGCAACCGATCCGACCGCAAACGCTGCAGTCATCGAAAGCAGAGAAACCTTTTTCATCTCTATAACCCTTTCTGTCTCTCGCTGAAAAAAAGCGAGAAGAACCGCCGTTCGAAATGGGCTGCTGTACCTCCTGGTACACAACCCCCAACAATCACACACCCACAAGGTATCGGTGGGAGGGGGGCAGTCAAGGAAGTAGATCCAAAATTGCTGAAATGAAGCATTCCAAGGGACTTGCGATCATGCTGCCACGTGGACGGTGAGCCTGGACCACCGCGATGGATACGTCCGGTAATCCAGTGCATTGGTCCGGCTCCGGGCACCTGTGTCCCCTCGGGCGGGGCCGGGGCGCGCGTCAGATCAAGGTTCCGGAGAGGCTCAACGCGCTGGAATCCTCGATGTGGACCTTCTGGATGGTGCCGATCAGTCGTTCAGGCTGGTGTGACCTCGGGCAGTCGAGGAAGACGATCAAGTCCCCGGGGGTCCGCCCGGAAAGCTGGATCGAGGCCCCTGGTTCCTCGGCCCCTACGCCTTCGCCAGCCCCGGGCTGAGGCTCGAGGGCCGCCCCCCCCGAGGTGAGGGTCACCTGGCCCGGCAGGGCCTGTGCCCGCGAATGCCTCTTCCCTCGGGAACGCTCCTGCTTGCTGACCTGTTCGACCAGGACTTCGGTGGTGCGTCCCACCCAGCGTGCGTGGACCTCCGCGCTGACCTCGGCCTGCACCGCGAGCAGCCGGTTGTTCCTCTGCTTCTTCACGGCGATGGGAACGTCATCCTCGAATCGTCGCCTGGCGACCGTGCCCGGGCGCTCGGAGTACTTGAAGATGAAGTTGTTCTTGAACGGGACCCGGCGGAGGAGACGAATGGTGTCCTCGAAGTCCTCCTCGGTCTCGGTGGGGAACCCCACGATCACGTCCCCGGCGATCGACACGTCGGGAATCCGAGCCTGTGCTCGATCGATGAACTCGAGGTACTGCCCGAGGCTGTAGCCTCGATTCATGAGTTTCAGGATCCGGTCCGATCCCGACTGCGCGGGCACGTGCAGGTAGGGGCAGATCCGCTCGCAGCGGGCGATGACGTCGAGTGCCTCATCCGAGAAATCCCTCGGGTAGCTGGTCACGAAACGCAGGCGTCTGATCTCCGGGACGCGTTCGTGGATCAGCTCCAGCAACTCCGCGAAGCTCGTCGTCCTCGCACCGGGTCTCGAGCTCAAGTTCCCTTCTTCAAACGACTTGAGTCCGGGGCCGACCTGCGCCAGTTCCCGCCCCGAGACCGAGACGGCCACGCCATGGGTGTAGCAGTAGTGGTTGACGGTCTGGCCGAGCAGGGTGATCTCGATGACCCCGCGATCCGCGAGGGTGCGGCATTCCTCGACGATGTCACCGGGAGGTCGGTGCACCTCGGCGCCACGTGTGTGCGGCACCACGCAGTAGGTGCAGAACTTGTTGCACCCCCGGGTGATCCGGACGTAGGCGCTTCTCCCGGCGGCCCGGGCGCCCGGATCCGGGTTGAAGGCCCGGGAAAGGTCGAGCAGCTCCAGGTTGTCCCCGGCGGCCTGGAGGGTGCTCCAACGGCGGGATCGATTCCCCCCCAGGGCCACCCGTTCATCGATCTGGCTCCGGTGGTTCAATTCCGATCCCCGGGCCCGGCTGATGTTGTCCAGCAGCAGCGGAAGTCGGTCCAGTTCCCCGGGACCGCACATCAGGTCGACTTCCGGATGCCGCCGCAGCAGGTCATGGCCATCCCGCTCGGCCATGCACCCCAGAACCCCGAGGATGATCTCCTCCCCGGCACGCTTGCGGTTCGAAATGACCCCGATCCGGCTCCAGGCCTTGTTTTCAGCCTGTTCCCGAACGCTGCAGGTGTTGTACAGCACCACGTCGGCCCCCGCGTCCCGATCGACCAGGCGGTAGCCGAGGCTCTCCAGCTGGCCCTTCACGAGCTCGCTGTCGAGCTCGTTCATCTGGCACCCGAAGGTCTCGAGATACACGGATCTGTGGTTCACCGTCGCTGCTCCGATCGGGCCATCCTACGAAACGGCTCCATGCAGGGGAACCGGGGACACGCCCGACCCCCGTATTTCCACCATCGACCTTCGATCGGCCGATAAGGCTCCCAGCATGATTCGAGCCGGACAAGGAGTGGCACTGCTGACGATCGCCCTGCTCGTGGTGGGGGTCCTGATGGTGAACTCCACCGGACTGGTCGTCGAGTCGACCGCGCCACCGATCGACCACGCCACCGTCTTCCTGGGGGCTCCGGCCATCCACGCGATGCTGGCGGTCGCCGCCCTGGCCGCGGGGGCCTACTTCCCGGTCCGGCGGCTGGGTGAGTCCCGGCGGGGCCTGGCGAGCCTCGCCCCGATGCTCTTCCTGCTCGGACTCGTCATTCTGCTCTTCGCCTGGGTCCCCTCGGTCGGCCGATCGATGAACGCCTCGAGCCGCTGGGTCGAGCTGTTCGGGGTCCGATTCCAGGCCAGCGAACTCATCAAGTGGACGTTGCCCGTCCTGCTTGCCTGGTGGGCCACCCGGCCCGGCGTGGACCTTCGTAGGTTCTGGAAGGTCCTCCTGCCCATGCTCCTCCTGGTGGGGCTGGTCGGGGTGACCATCGCCATCGAGGACCTGGGCACCGCATTCCTCGTCGTCTGCGTGGCCCTTCTCGTCCTCGTCGCCGCCGGAGCCCGACTCGTGCACCTGCTGCTCCTTGCGCCCCTTGGACTGCTCGGCCTGGCCGCCGGCGTGCTGGCCGAACCCTACCGCGTCCAGAGGCTGATCACCTTCCTCGACCCCTATGCCGATCCCGAACGTTCGGGCTGGCACATCATCCAGTCCCTGCGGGCGATCTCCGGCGGGGGCCTCTTCGGCCGGGGACTCGGGGCAGGCGAACAGAAGTTCGACCTCGTCTCCGACACCACCGACTTCATCTTCTCGATCATCTGCGAGGAACTCGGGCTGCTCGGGGCGGGCCTGGTGATCGTCGCCTTCGCCTCCCTGATCTGGTGCGGTCTCTCCATCCTGACCCGCCCCTCGGCGGCTCGCCCCGGGGATGGCGATGGCGGGGAGGACCCCGATCGCTTCCTGCGCCTCCTCGGTTTCGGGATCCTCTTCACGGTCGGGGGCCAGGCCCTGTTCAACCTCCTGGTCGCCACCGCCCTGATCCCCACGAAGGGAATCGCCCTGCCCCTGGTCAGCCGAGGCGGGACGGGCTGGATCCTGACCTCGCTCTTCCTCGGCCTGTTGATCTCGATCGACCGGACCCTCTCGGCCCCCGCTGCGGTCCGGGACGGGCACCCAGTACCCCGGGGAACCGATCCAGGTCCCCTCGCCGGGACCGTCGGCCAATGACCACGTCCGTCATCCTCGCCGGTGGGGGGTCGGGCGGACACCTCAGCCCCGGACTGGCGGTGGCGGAGCGCCTCCACTCGCTCTCTCCCGAGACCCCGGTGCATTTCGCCTGTTCGGACCGGCCCATCGACCGGCTCATGCTGGAGTCCGCCGGCGCCTCGTTCACGCCCATCAGGTCCACCCCCTTCTCGATCAGGCCGGTCGGGCTGGTCCGGTTCGTCCGTGGCCTCGCCCGCGGCACGCGCGAGTCCGCCGAGGTGCTGCGGAGCCACCAGGCCGGCGTGGTGCTCGCACTGGGTGGCTTCGTGAGCGCCCCGGTCGTCCGGGCGGCCCGCTCCCTCGGCATCCCGGCCTTCCTGCTCAACCTTGACGTGGTCCCCGGCCGAGCCAACCGGTGGGTGGCCGGGCGAGCGCAGCGGGTCTACACGGCGCTGCCGCTCGGGGCGGGGCAGGTCCTCCCCAACCTCGCGGGGCAGGTGGACTTCCCGATCAGGCGGGCCGCCATCGCACCGGCGGATCCGGCAACCTGTCGTGAGCGGCTCGGGCTCGCCCCCGAGAAACCCACCCTCCTGGTCACCGGGGCCTCCCAGGGTGCCTCCTCGCTCAACCAGCTGATGATTCGCTTCGTGGCCGAGCGCCCAGGCGCACTGGAGGGGTGGCAGGTCCTCCACCTGAGCGGACCTGCCGATCGGTCCGCCCTCGAGGACGCCTACCGAACCGCGGGGATCGATTCGGTGGTGCTGGAGTTCATCGACCAGATGGGACTTGCCTGGGGGGCGGCGGAACTCGCGGTGTCCAGGGCCGGCGCGAACTCGGTCGCGGAAGTGGCGCTCAACCGGATCCCGGCCATCTTCGCGCCGTACCCATGGCACAAGGACCTGCACCAGGAGCACAACGCGCGGCCGCTGGTCGAGGTGGGATCCGCACGTCTCGAGCGGGACCTCGTCGACCCGGATGAGAACCTGTCGACGATCGGTCGAGCCCTGAGGGAGCTGCTGCTGGATCCCGAGGCACGGAATCGCATGCGGGACGCCTCCGGCGCCCTGCCCTCCTCGGACGGAGCGAGCCAGGTCGCCGAGCTCCTGCTCTCGGCCCTCGCCCGAGGTGCTTGAGCGACGTTCAGCTGCAGTTCGCCAGCCAGGCGGCCAGCAGGTCGACCGACGCCTCGAGGTCACCCTTGTGCGCGGATTCCGTCACGGTGTGGATGTATCGGGTGCCGCAGGTCAGGGCGACGCACCGAGCCCCCCGTCCGGACTTCTGGATCGCAGCTCCGTCCTGCCCGCCCAGCGGCAGGATCGCCCGCTGGTAGGGGATCTTGTACTTGCGGGCGGTGGCGCAGAAATCGTCGACGAGTTCGTGCTGGGAGATCATCGAGCCATCCTGCACGAGGACGGCGGTCCCGTCCCCTCGGCGGGTGACCCGCTGGTCCGACGGTATCCCCGGGGTGTCGCAGCAGAGGGTGACGTCCAATCCGATGCCGATGTCCGCCTGCACCTGGTTGGCCGCGACCTGGGCGCCTCGAAGACCGACCTCCTCCTGAGTGGTGAAGGCCACCACGATCTCGCATTCGTGGGTGCCCAGGACCCCGCGCGCCTTCTCGATCTTCCTGATCGCCTCGATGGCCATGTAGCAGGCGATGCGGTTGTCGAGGGCCTTGGAGACCACCGCCTCCGGTTGTTCGATGAACGGTTCGTGCATGACCACGAAGTCGCCGATCCGGACCTTCTTGGAGACCTCCTTGGCGGGCATCCCGAGGTCGATGAAGAACTCGTTGATCGCCGGGACCTTCTTGCGGTCCTCCGGGGTGGCGATGTGCACGGGGCGGCCTCCGGGATTCATGGCCCCCAGGAAGTCCCCCTTCGAGGTGCACACCATCACCCGACGCGAGAACAGGTTCCTAGGATCGAACCCACCCGCCGGGTTGACCCAGAGGTGGCCTGATTCATCGATGTGACGCACGTAGAAACCGATCTCGTCCATGTGCGCGGCGATCAGGACGCGCTTGGGCTTGCGGCTCCCGGTCTTCTTCTTCGTCGGTTTGCGGGTGCAGATCAGCGAGCCCATGGCATCCGTGGTGGTGGTATCGAAGAGTCCCTTGACCTCCTTCTTGATCAGGGCGCGAACCCGCTCCTCCCGGCCGGGGATTCCTGGTACTTCGCAGAGTCGCTTGAGCAGATCGAGGTCGAGGGACATGGGTATCTCCACGGGTTTGAAATTGCCCCCCGGTCCGCTGGACGGGGGTGAAACAGTCTAGAATAGCCGCCACGCACCGCGAGAGGACAGCCATGCTCCGCTTTGATTCCCCACTACGCATCCAGCACGAGGAATGGTCCGCCCTGCAGACCCGCCTGCTCGAGGAGCGCCTCCGGGAGGCCTCGGCGGGCACCCCGACCCCCCCGGTCGCCCCCCAGAGGTTCGAGGTGAACTACCTGCCCTACGGACCCCAGGGCGAATCCGGCGCCAGCTGCGAGATCGTCTCGAGTTACGGTCCGGTCGAGCTGGAGTACGCGAGCATTCGTCGGGACTGCGGCCTCTTCGACGCCTCCCACCGCGCCCTCATCCAGCTGTCCGGTTCCGAACGACTCGACTTCCTGGACCGGATGCTGACCCAGAAGATCGCGGACCTCGCGCCAGGATCGGTGACCCGGTCGTTCTGGCTGAACCGGAAGGGGAGGATCGTCGCCGACCTGCTCGTCGCCAACCTCGAGGACCGGACCATCCTCGAGATGGACGTGCATGCCGCCGAAGCCACCTTCACCTCGCTCGACGCATTCCTCTTCACCGAGGACGTCGAGATGAAGCCCCTCCAGGACTCGCACGTCGAACTCCAGCTCCACGGCCCACAGGCGCTGGTGGTGTTGGCCGAACTCGTCGAGACCGGTGACCCGCCGGGGCCCCAGGGCGCCTCGCTGGTCACCATGCGCGGGCACGAGGTGGTGCTCATCCGGACCGACGAGACGGGCGAACCCGGACTGGACCTGATCTGCGAGCGATCCGCCGCGGTCGATGTCTGGAACCACCTGCTCTCGTGGACCGCCCCGGGCAACAAGCGGGGCATTCGTCCCATCGGGTGGGAGGCCTACAACGTGGGACGGGTGGAAGGCGGCACGCCGCTGTTCAACATCGACTTCGGAAGTGATTCCCTGCCCCACGAGACCGGGGTCGTCGAGGAGCGCGTCCACTTCAGCAAGGGCTGCTACCTGGGACAGGAGTTGGTGGCGCGGATGCACAACCTCGGCCAGCCGAAGCAGATCCTCCGGGCCGTCGACTTCGACAACGACCGACTGCCCGTCTCGGGGACCCAGGTCTTCGCCTCGCTGCCGGGTGCGGACGGCACCCCGCAGATGGGGCCCGAGGTCGGGATGATCACCAGCAGCACCATCTCCCCGTTGCTCGGGGCCGTCCCGATCGCGTTCGCGATGCTGCGGTACGACTACGCCGAGGAATCCTCCCAGCTGTACGTCGCGGCCGAGGGGCAGCCCGGCCTGGCCACGGTGCGCCCGGGGCTCAGTTTCCTCCCCGGGAAGACCCCATGAACGGGACCACCTTCCGAACTTCGATGGTCCCGACGAGCCCGGGCCCCGCGGATGCCGGCTTCGCCTTCACGCCGGAGGTGGGGCTGCTGCTCCTGGGGATCCTGGCGACCGTGCTGGTCGCCGGGATATTCATCTGGTTGCTTCGGGGGATGATCCGGGAGGACGCCCGGGAGCGGCGGGCCGAGGACGATCGCTCCGGTGGTGGATCCCGATGAGTCAGCCGAGCGGTGAATTCGTCCGGGTGTGCGAGGTCGGACCTCGCGACGGCCTCCAGAACGAACCCGCACGGCTCGAGCTCGCGGACAAGATCGACTTCGTGAACGACCTCTCCGAGTGCGGTTTCCCCGAGATCGAGGTGGGCAGCTTCGTGCGTCCCGACCGCGTGCCGCAGCTGGCGGACACCCTGGAGGTCTTCAACGGGATCGATCGCAGGCCGGGGATCACCTACTCCGCCCTGGTTCCGAACCTTCGAGGGCTGGACCGGGCCCTCGAGGCCGGGGTCGACAAGATCGCGGTGTTCACCTCCGCGACCGAGGGATTCGCCGAGGCCAACATCGGCTGCTCCATCAACCGATCCCTGGAGCTCTTCGGGGAGGTCGTGGCCGGGGCCGCCCGCGAGGGACTCCCGGTGCGTGCCTACGTGAGTTGCGTGATCAGCTGCCCCTACGACGGACCGACCCCCGTCGAGGACGTGCGTTCGGTCTGCGAGCGGCTCGCGGCACTCGGGGTCGATGAACTCGACCTCGGCGACACCATCGGCACCGCGACTCCGGAGGCCGTCACTCGCCTCTACGAGGGACTGGGCCCGGACCTCGAACCCTCGCGCACGGTCCTCCACCTCCACGACACCAACGGCGAGGCGCTGGCCTGTGCGGGCCGTGCCCTCGATCTCGGCGTTCGTTCGTTCGACGCGGCCTGTGGCGGCCTGGGTGGTTGTCCGTACGCCCCCGGGGCCTCCGGGAACCTCGCCACGGAGGCACTGGCTCGGTTGATCGAGGAGCGTGGATTCACCAGTGGCCTCGACCGGAGCGCGATCCGGGACCTGGGGCAGCGGATGCGTCGACTGCTCGGCACCGATGGCGGGGGCGGCGCGGAGCCACCCACGTCCCCGGACTAGTCTCCCGCCGCGCGCTCGGGAAGGCCCCAGCGCCCGCTGACCCGCTCCGAGCCCCGGACCTCGACCTCGTAGATCGTCCGCTCGACCTGGGCGGCCCATCGTCCCTTGCGTCGACGCACGGGCACCACCCGAAGCCGGTCCCCCTCCAGCACGACCGCGCGTGGTCGCGCCGGGGACTGGAACGCTCCGGTGTTGATCACCGTGGGTCTGGCCCCGCCCGAGACCTGGGCCCGGTGGGTATGGCCGACCACCAGGAAGTCCGCCTTCGGGAAGAAGGTGCTCGCGAAGTCCCTCGCCAGCCGATTGGCGCGTCGCCAGTAGTCGAGGATGTGGATGATCGCCCGTGGTTTCACGAGGATCGAGAGGGGGGTGCTGAACGTCGGGCACTCCGACTCGAGGGCCCACTCCGCCATGGCGGCCGCGCGGGCGGCCTCGAAACGGTCCTCGACGGATTCGACTTCGTTTCCCTGGGCCTCCCTGGCCTCCAGCCATGCCTGCTCCAGCAGGCTGGCATGCCTCGACCAGGGTGCGATCCTGCGGGTGAAGGCGTCGCCATGCGTGACGATGATCCGATCCTCCGCGAACCCCAGTGCCCGGAGCGGGGTGATCTCCGGATCATGGTTGCCCCCCAGGAGCTCGAGTTCGGTTCCCAGCGTCTCCGCATCCGCCTGCAGCTCGCCCAGGCGACGCCGGGATTCCGCGGCCAGCCCCGGATGGTGGAGCTCCGCGAGATCTCCGTTGACCACCAGGCGGTCGCACTGGTGCAGCAGCGCCTCGAGCGGCCTGCCGGTGTCCATCCTCCCCCTGGGGAGGTGCACGTCCGAGATGATCAATGTGCGGCCCATCGAGGGTTCCTTCGGCCTTCACGGGCCCCGGGCTTCACCCTTCAGGCCTGGTCGGGGTCGGAACCGGCGTCGTCCTCGGTCTTCGGCCCGAAGGTGATGACGTTCTTCCCCGATCGCTTGCTCCTGAGCGCCAGACGGTCCGCCGCGGTCAGGAGCTCCCTCGTGGTGCGTCCATCCCACGGATAGGTGACCAGCCCCGCGGAGATCGAGAGGGTCTCCTTCGCATCCACCCCGATCTGGGGCAGCCTCAGGCTTCCGACCTGCTGCTGGAACCGTTCGGCGATCTTCTCGATCGAGTCCGGTGGCTGCGAGCCCCGCGACCTTGGTCCCGATCGATCCGCGAACACCACCACGAACTCGTCCCCCCCGACCCGGAACACGTGGTCGCCCCGGCGGATGACCGACCTCAGCAACCGAACCGTCTCCCGGAGGACGTGGTCACCGGCCTCGTGCCCGAATCGGTCGTTGTACCGCTTGAAGTCATCGATGTCGAAGCACATCACCGTGACCGCCGCCAGCTCCTCCCGGGCCGACTCGAGCACCGTGTCGAGTATCTGCTCCAGCGCACGACGGTTGCCGGCACCCGTCAGGTGGTCGGTCCAGGCCATCTGCTCGAGTTGCTCGAACTGCCCGCCCAGCACGATCCAGTGGGACAACCACTCCATCCACGTCTGCAGCTGCGTCCGGTCCTCGGGCCGTTCGTGGACCAGGTGCCCCAGCAGCCGTTCGCCGGAGGGGATCGGCAGGGCCAGTCCCGCGCGGACCGCCTCGGCCAGGGGCCCGGAGGCCTCGCTTCCCGACGGCTCGTCCGGGAGGAAGCACAGCCCGTTGGTTCCCAGTTCAGCCTGGAGGATGTCCAGCGCGCACTCCACCACGTCGCCACCGGACATCAGCGTCCTGATCAGTCGCACGTCACGCTCACCGGGCCCTCGATCGGCACCCGGCAGCCTGCCGCCACGTCCCGAGGTGCCGACCGGGGAACCGGTCGTCCCGTGTTCCCGTGCCTTGCGCAGCACCCGTTCGACTTCAGAGTGATCCTCGAGTGGGGGACCCTCCTCCCGACCCGGAGGCGATTCGACCGCGTCGCCGGCATCCGGCGTCCCCGGCTTCGCGTCGGCCTGCTCCCGGGACACGTCGGAAGCCGGGTTGCCGGGGTTGCCGACCATCCGACCGAGCTCCTCGATGTCGAGCGGGGCCCCGAGGACCCCCGCGAAACCGCTTGAAATCGCCCCGCTCCGATCCTCCTCCAGGGCATCGCGGTCCCGGTCTTCGAGGATCATGACCAGTCGGACCGCGGCATCCATGGTCCGGAAGGCGTTCACCACGTCACGCCGGGCGAACGCGGGGCATTCACCAAGGATCACCGCGGAGATCGGTGATTCCAACGGGGCCGTCCCCGTGAGGTGGATCGCATCGAGCAAGGAGTCGACGGTCGTGAGCCCATCGCCCTCCAACCTTCGCTGGACGGATCGCACCACGTCATCGCTCAGCCCTTCCCTGATCAGGAGGGGTGCCGCACGCTGCAGACGAGGGTTGCGGTCGATGGCGGTCATTCCCTTGCTTCCTCGGGCCCGTCCCGTTCCGGGAGTGGGCCTCGCTGCGATCCCGGATCATCCTCCATGAGCATCTCGAGCTCCTCAGAGGTTAGTTCCGCCCGTGCGCGCCCCGGGTTCGATTCTTCGCGGTTTTTCGAGGGGGTTTCCCCGGCCTCCCCCGATTCCTTGACCGCGGGGCCCGTCTCGGCCGAAGGGGGGGCGTCCTCCTGGCCGGGTCCGTATCCGCCGGCAAGCCGCAGGGTCCCATAGCCGGAGGTCCCCGCCCCGGGATTCGCGGCCTCACCCGGATCGCCCTGTCGCCCCGGCATGGGCGATGTCCCCGCATCGGTGGTGGGGGCAGGCGGGGTACCGACCTCGAGTACCAGTCCCTCGCCGCTGACGTTCCAGAGCGACACCGCGGGAAGCTGCTTCCTCAGGAAGGCCAGGAGCTCCGGGATCCCCGAGTCCGGGTCGTCGGCCCATTCAAGGTCGCTGTACACAAGGGCCACCCGGTTGTCCGGTTCGAGCCCCAGGGTGATCCGTGGACGTTCGCTCCTGACGACCACGCACACCGCCGCCAGGGCGTTCAGGGTGTCCCGGACCTCCTCGACCGAATGCCAGAGACCCTTGAGGGTCTCGGTCAGCTCCTCGGGACACGGGGCGTTCCGCCGTCTCAGCAGGACGATCCGGTTCACTCCTCGTGCCCTCAGAATGGATCTGAAGGTACGACTGGTCACGTTCACCTCTCAGGGCCGATCCTAACACGCAAACCACGGCATGCACCCATCCAATCGCAGCTGCGAGAACTTCCCGGTGGCATGGTGGTTTTCGGACTCACACCCGAGTGTTTTATCCTCGACCCGCGGAGGTATCGGAGCAGGCCTCGACCAGACCCCTGAAGAGCCCCGCCCCCAGCATCGCATGGCCGGTCCGTTCCGGATGCCACTGGACTCCCACCCGGAAGGGATGCCCGGGGTCGCGGACGCCCTCGATCACCCGGTCCTCCGCGGTGGCGACCACCTCGAGGGTCCCGGGGTCGGTGATCGCCTGTCGGTGGTGGCTGTGGACGGGGCCGCTTCCCAGTTCACCCGTGACCTCGTGCGGGGTGCCACCCCAGTGAAGGTCGGCTGATTCCAGCGTCTCCGGAAGGTGCTGGTCGAGCGTTCCTCCTGCATGAAGGGCCATGTACTGCATGCCGAGACAGACGGCCAGGAGCGGGTGCGACCGGTGTGCCAGTGCATCGAGCAGCGCGAGCTCGAATTCCTGTCGCCGGGGATCCACCGGCTTCGCCTTGGGATGGGTCGGCTGGCCGAAGACCTCCATGAGCGGGTCGTCCCCGCCACTGGTGACTATCCCGTCGCAGATGGACAGGTACTCGGGGATCATCCCGGTGACCGGTGGCAGCAGGATGGGGGCCGCCCCGGCCTCGGTCACCGCGGTCGCGTATTCCGACCGGCATCGATGCTGTCCGGCCTCGACGTGCACCGAGATGCCGATGACGGGGTGCCGCGCACGCGCGAGGCGTTCGGTCATCCTTGACGTGTCTTCCGGCTGAAGTCGACCTTGACCGTCCTCGCTGGTTCCTCCTCGGTCTCCCATGGACGTGCCAGCTTGAAGATCGCGTTGTCCGATCCATCACCGGGGTTCAGCCTGAGGATGTAGGTGGCCTGCATCGGTCCGCCGGTCCGCCCGTCCTTGCTCATGCTCCTGGTGGAGGTGTTCACCAGGCTGAGTCCGTCCGAGTGCGAGGCGAGCGCCCAGGAGTACCCGGTGCCGGCCTGGAAGGGAAGCGTCACCTCCACCTGTGCGCCGACGGGTACCTGGAGCGAATAGGTGTCATCGTCCGCTGAGGTCCCAGCCTCGGATCCGGAGCCTGCCGCGGGAATGGCCAGGACCACCATTCCCCCCGAGTGATCCTGTAGCTCGTGGCCAGGGGACGGAGGCTCCGTCTTGGTGGTCGGCGTGCTTCCGCAGCCGGCGAGTGCGGCTGTGAGTGAGAGCACGAGCACGGTCTCGGTCAGCTTCCTAGGCATGGGTAATTCCTCTTCTGTATGCATTCAAGCGGCCATCAGGCCCCGGCGGTCCCACCCCGGCATCGTACGGATTGCACCGGGAGCCCCTTCAGGATACCCTCTCGGGCTCGGTTACCGGCGGGCGCGCGCCCGGCGGAGGCCCGATCAGGGTCTTCCAGGACTGAATCCCCTTCGAGGTTACACCCAATGTCCCAGTTTCACAGCCCCGCTCCCCAGGTCCAGCTCAAGATGAAGACCGGCTCCGACGGTCGTTTCTACGTCGACTACAAGGACGTGGACATGCTTCGCCGGATGATGACCCCCAACGGGAAGATCTACTCCCGCAAGCGGCTCGGCACCTCCGCCCGCGAGCAGCGAATCCTCGGGAAGGCGATCAAGCGGGCTCGCTTCATGGCCCTGCTGCCCTACACCAGCGCCACCCTCTGAGCGCAGGCACCCCCGCGGCCAATCCACCCCGCATCCACTGACTTCGATCGAGGAGCCGGGCCGCTCAGCTTCGTCCAGCGAAGCCGGACCAGATCCCACGCAGCAGGCTGGGGATCCGTTGCACGACCAGGAACCCCCGCAGCCTCCTCAGTGACTCGGACTCCGGACACCGCTCCAGCGCACGCCTGAGCCGGAGGTGGGCCAGCCTGAGCTGCCCCCCGCGGATGGCGGAGAGCACGAGGTTCTCGTGGACGCGAGGATCCGCGGGATCCAGTCTGCGCAGGGTCCTCGACAGTCGGTCCCCGCCTCGACGGTCACCACCGTCGAACCGGGCGAAGGCGGCTCGCCTCAGAAGCTCGAACTGCATCGGATGCCGCTCCAAGGCCTCGTCCAGGTGATCCCGGGCCACGCCGGGAAGTCCGGCGGAGATGAGCAGGTCCGCCAGCCTGACGTCGTCCTCCAGGGCGACCTCCGGGTCGTGGCTCTCGAGGTGCTCCAGCAGTGCCCGCTGCGCCTCGCGGGTCCTCCGGAGTGCGAGCAGGGCCTGGGCCATCGGCAGCAGGACCGAATGCTCCTCCGGTTCGAGGCTGCGAACGAGTTCGTACTCCTGGACCGCAACGTCGTTCCGTCCAAGACGGTGGAGGGTGTCCCCGAGACGTCGATGGGCCTTGACGTCGGCCGGATTGAGCTCGATGACCCGGCGGAACTTCTCCTCGGCCTCCCTGAGCCTTCCCAGTTTCAGGAGCAGGTCCCCGAACTCGAGGATCGTCTCCACCGATCCGGGATTCTCCCGGAGCTCCTGCAGGTACATCCTGATCGCCCGATGGGATCGTCCGTTGGCGGCCAGCGCGGCGGCCAGCCTGGCCCGGACCCTCGGGAGGCTCGGTTCCTGTCGAAGCGATTCCCTGAAGCACCAGATCGCCTTCTTCAGCTCGCCGGTCTCCAGGAGGCTCTCACCCATCACCAGGAGGCAGTTCGGGTATTCGGCGAGGTACTGCTGGGCCAGGAAGTAGACGTCCCGGGCCTCTTCGCGGCGACCCATCCGGGCCAGCGTATCGATGTGACTCGCCCAGGCCTCCTCGCATTCGGGAAGTTCGCGGCATGCACGTTCCAGGAGCACCAGCGAGTCCTCCAGGTGGCCGCTCTTCGACAGGGCGACGCCCGCCGCGGCCGTGATCTCGACCTCCTCGGGGAGCGACTTCGAGGCTTCGAGGTACCAGTACACGGCCTCCTCGGTTCGTCCGGCCGCATCGAGGATCAGCGCGAGGTTGAACTGCCAGTCCCCACGATCCGGGGTGACCTCGAGGGCGCTTCTCAGGAAGTCCTCGGCTTCCTCGAGACGACCGCGCCTGAAGAGCTCCAGTGCTCGGTCGACGTGTTCCTCGGGGCTGTTCCAGTCGGTCATGGTCCGCTCCGGATCCGATTCCGTCTCGATTGTCTTGTTCCTGACCGCTCCCGCAAGGGGCATCGGGCCTGAATTCGCATCCTTGTCGCAAACAGTGGAGTGACCGGGGTCGTGGGGGGGGTCCCTGCGTGGAATCGTTCCCACAACGTCCGATCGATTTGCACGTTATGGATCATCCGTTGCCGTGACCTGCCCCGATCAGTAGACCTCGAGCATGCAACGATGCGTCGGCCGCACGTACTT
>PKCS01000025.1 GCA_002862305.1 Phycisphaerae bacterium
AGCGCGTTCCTGATGGTCCCCTACGTCGAGGGGTCCCAGGAACTGATGGTCCTCGCGGGTGCGATGACCGGCGCCTGCATCGGGTTCCTGTGGTTCAACGTCTCGCCCTCCAGCGTGTTCATGGGGGACACCGGGTCCCTTCCCCTCGGGGGCCTGCTCGCCTTCATCGCGGTGGTGATCCGGCAGGAGATCCTCCTGCTGCTGATCGGCGGGGTGTTCCTGATGGAGATCGGCAGCGTGGTGCTGCAGGTCGGCTACTTCAAGCTCACCCGGGGCCGGCGGATCTTCCGCTGCTCCCCGATCCACCACCACTTCCACCTCGGGGGCTGGAGCGAGCACCAGGTGGTGCTCCGGTTCTGGCTGGTCGCGGTGATCCTCGCGATGTTCGCGCTCGCGAGCCTCAAGCTGCGCTGAGTCAGAGGACCTCCTCGAGGTCGATCGTCGAGCCCGGGGCGTCCACCCGGCGGACCATGCGGTGGGTCCGCAGGAGCTCCACCAGCCGTGCCATGTCCGAGCGGAGCGGGGCGGTGTAGCGCACCGGCTGTCCGCTCGCGGGATGGGTGAAGCCCAGGGTGGTGGCGTGGAGCGCCTGCCGTCCGATGAGCGGCTCGGACCCGAGGCCCTCCGCGAGGTCGCCCTCCACCAGCCGGCGCCCGCCGTAGACGTCGTCCCCCACGATCGGGAACCCCAGGTAGGCCAGGTGCACCCTGATCTGGTGGGTGCGTCCGGTGTGCAGCTCCAGCTCGACCAGGGTGTAGCCCTCGTACGCCTCGCGCACCCGGTAGATGGTGAGCGCATCCTTGGCCTGCTCGTCGTAGCGGACCGCGTAGCGCTCGCGGACCGTGGGGTGGCTGCCGAGGGGGTGGTCGATCCGGTCCGCCCAGGGGGTGAGCTCCCCGTGGACCACCGCCAGGTACCGCTTGCTGGTCTGGCGTTGCTCGAACTGCCGGCCGAGCCGCCAGTGCGCGGTGTCGCTCTTGGCCGCGACCATCACCCCGCTGGTGTGGCGGTCCAGCCGGTGCACGACCCCCGGTCGGCAGTGCTCCTCGCCGACGGAGGAGAGGCCGCCGCTGGTGCGGTTCTGGAAGTGCCAGCTGAGGGCGTTGATCAGGGTCCCCGACCGCCGGCCCCGCGCGGGGTGCACGATGATGTCCGGCTGCTTGTTGATCACGATGAGGTCCTGGTCCTCGTGCAGCACGTCGAGGGGGAGCTCCTCGGGGGGGATCTCGTTGCTGGGGGGCGGGGGGAGGGTGGTCTCCACCAGGTCCCCCCGACGAAGCCGGGTGGACGCCTTGGCGACCCGCCCGTTGACGGTGACCGCCTGCTCGGCGATGAGTCGCTGGAGGGTGGTGCGGGACATGAACGGGACCTTGTCCACCAGGTACCGGTCGAGTCGCTTCTGGAGGTCTCGGCTGAGCTGGAAGCGCACCCGGGCCTGGGTCTCGGCGTCCCCGTCCTCCCCGGAGGCGTAGAAGGCGAAGAGTGCGTCGCGATCGACCTTGCCACCGCGGGCGATCAGGGGGCCCCCGGCGTGGTCGCCCGGGTCATCCTGCCGCTCGTCCCCGGGATCCGGCTCAGTCGCTTCCGTCACCGGGCGCCTCGGTGCTTCCCTCACCGCCCTGCAGGATCAGGTTCGTGGCGTCCCGGGCGGACGCGTCGCCCTCGCCCGCTTCCCCCGCGGCGGGTGGTTCGGCACCGGCTTCGGAAGTCCCCAGCAGGACGCTGGGGTCGGGGAGGTCCGCGGCGGGCTCCGGCTGGGGGAGGTCCTGGGCCAGCGGGAAGCTCACCTTGGTGGTGATGATGGTGTCCATCCGCTGCTCGGCCTGGCGGACCAGCTCGGGGTACTGGGGGGCCGCGACGGTCTTGATGCGCTCGAGGATCGACCGGGTCTGCTCGGTGTCACCGCGGCTTTCCGCCACCGCGGCCTGCCCGAAGAGGGCGCTCACCACCAGCAGCTTGCGCGCGAAGACCGCCTCGTAGTCGCCCACCGCGACGATCGCCTCCGCGTAGAGGGCGTCCGCGCGCTGGAGGAACAGGGTCCGGGTGTCGTCGTCGAGCTCGTAGTCCTCGGCGCTCGCCTCGCGATCGAAGCGTGCCCCGGTCTGGACGCTGCCCAGGTACTGGTCGGCGGCCCGCATCAGTGCCAGCGGGGTCACGGCGTCCACCCCACGCGCGCCTTCCGCGATCTCCTCGAGGGAGGCGGGCAGCTGGGCGCTGTCCAGGTTCGCCCAGGCGGTGTCGCGGGTCTCGCTCCGGGTGCGCTCGAGCCACTGCCAGCCCACGCCCAGCAGCGCCACCACCAGGACCGCCAGGAGGATCTGGTTGCCCCACTTCTTCAGCCAGTCGATGAACTCCTCGTTGAGCTGGCTTTCCCCGAGGTCCGACTGCTCGACCTGGGCGAGGCGATTCTGTTCATTGTCCGGGGGTGACTTCTTGGCCATCGTGGTCTCCGGGGGTGGTCGGGTCCGGTGCCGGCCCGAATCCGCGAGGATACCCCTCCGGGGGCCCTCGGGCAAGAACCTCCCCCAGCCACCCCATCGGATCCCTAGGCCCGATCGCACCACCAATCGAGCCCCCGTTCGAGGACCCCGAGGCAGCCCTCCAGGTGCGCGCGCCCGCCCTCACTGGCCAGGAACGCCGGGGTGGTGGCGGCCAGCAGGATCCGGCGGGCCATCGCGAGCTCCTCGATCCGGGCTCCGTTCTCGCACCCCAGCCGCTCGCGCTCGATCCGCATGCTCCCCAGGGGGTCCTCGGACGCCAGGCGATCGGGGTGCGACCAGCTCATGCGCTCCAGGTAGAGCGCGTCCTCCAGCCAGTGCCCCGGCCGGACCTCCCCGAGGTCCACGAGGCAGATCGAGCCGTCGGTCCGTCGCATCGAGTTGCCCAGGTGCAGGTCGCCGTGGATCCAGCCGATCGGTTCCCGCGAGCGCCAGTGCTCGACGATCCCCTGCCAGTGCGCCTCCGCCCGGCGCAGCTGGGCGCTCCAGCGCTCGTGCTCCGGCAGCACGTTGTCCGCCAGCACCCGCGCGGTCCGTCGCAACCAGCGGTCCCAGTCGTTCCGCCGCTTCGGTCGATCCACCGGGACCGCCTGCGCGCGGGCCTGGAACACCGCACCCGCCCGGGCGGTTCCCGCCAGGTTGCCCGGCCGCCACCCGGCCCCGAGCGGCATCCCCGGCAGGCGCTCCATGACCAGCCACCCGATGTCGTGGGCGCCGAGGGCGTCACCGCTCGCCAGGAGCCGGGGGACCACGGATGGCGGATCGGTCGACTGCAGCCGACGGCTCCACCGGAGTTCCCGACCCGGCACCGGGAACTTCACGAAGACCTCCCGGGGCGGCTGGTCGGGCTCCCGGTAGCTCGCGCACCCGGTCAGCGCCCCGCCGTGCTGCCAGTCCATCCGCACCCAGCCGATCGGTCCCAGCCGGTCCCCGCACGCACGACGAAGATCGGGTTCGAGGGAGCGGGCGATCGAATCAAGCATGGGCTCGGACTCCTTGGTGGTGCCCGCCGGCGGGGAGTCCGGCTGGTAGGCTGTCCGGATGCACCCCGGTCTCGTCGTCAGCGACCTCGACGGAACCCTCCTGGATCCAGGTGGGGCGCTGTCCAGCGGCAACCTGATGGCCGCCTCCGAGCTCGCCGCCGCGGGGATACCCCTCATTTTAGCCACGGGCCGATCCTATTACGAGTCCCGTTTCGTGCTCGACGCGATCCCCTCCTGCCCGCTGGTGATCGGCGCCGCCGGGGCGCTGCTCTCCCACGCGGGCACCGGGGAGACCCTCGACCGGGAACTGCTCGAGGTCGGCCTGATCGAGTCGCTCACCCAGTTGATCCTGGAGGAAGGACACCTGGTCCAGCTCCTCCAGGATCGTTCCTCCACCGAGGAGGACTACCTGCTGGTGGGGACCGCGGCACCGCACCCCACCATGGACTGGTGGTTGGAACTCCACGACCTCGCCTCCCACCGCGTGGAGACGCTGGAGGAGGTCGACCTCTCCCACACCGTGCGCATCGGGGTGGTGGGGGGGCCGAGTGAACTGGAGGCGCTCACCGAACGGATCCGCACGGCGTACCACGACCGGCTGGTGATCCGGCACTGGCAGGGGGTCTCCGAACGCGACGACCGCCCGACCTACCTGCTGGAGCTCTTCAATCGCGGCGTCGACAAGTGGTCGATGATCCGCAAGGTCATGGACCAGCGCGGGCTCGTCCCCGGGGAGGTGGTCGCCATCGGGGACGGGCTCAACGACATCCAGATGCTGAAGGAGGCGGGCCTCGGCATCGCCATGGGCCAGGCGACCGACCGGGTCAAGGCCGTCGCGGACCGGGTCGTGTCCGGCAACCACCAGGACGGTTTCGCGGAGGCGATCCGTGGCGTGCTCGGGTCCTGATACGATCTGATCGGTGCCTGCAGATCCTCCCAGCCCCCACGCCCCCCGGTCCGTCCTCGAGCTCGCGGAAGGGGATGTGCTGATCCCGGCCCTCGACGCCCTGCTCAAGGGCGTCCTCGAGTCGGAGGTGCCCCTGCACATGCTGCTGGGACCCGCCCGCGGGCCGTTCCACGACCTGCGCGAGGCCGCCGGCCGCGAGACCACCAAGCGTCTGTTCTCGAGCCACGGGTGCCGGCTGGAGGTGGTCGACGAACCCGGACGCTCGATCGAGATCGGGGCCCGCACCTGCCTTTCGGGGCGCAACGTGATGGTGCTGCTGCCCGCCGGCGACATCCTGCGTTCCGCCAACGCACTGGTCCGGGTGCGGGAACTGCTGGAGGGCCAGAAGGGCTTCGGCCTGGTCCTGCTGATCGAGGACGACGTCGAGCGCCTCGAACGCGCGGCGCCCATCCACCTGCTGGAGGACCTCGCGGTCGCCCGGATCGAGCCCAACGACGTCTCCGACCTCCGGGACATGGTGGAGGACGGGATCCGCCTGTCCCGCGCCGGCAGCGGTCCCGCGGCGATCCTCGCCTCCAGCACCATCCTCCACTCCATGGACACCATCACCCTGCGGCCCAACCGCATCGTGGACACCATCGACGTCGCCGCCGCCCTGCGTCGTCGGCGCCGTGCGGGACGTGGCTACGAGTCGATGGAGCTGCTCCGCCTCGCGCGCCGGCTCGAGCTCAACCACGCGCACGCGTTTCCCAGTCCCGGCGAGATCGCCCCCCTCGGCCTGATCGCGGTGGGGCCCGCGTACTCCGCCGCGGAGTACCTCCTGCGGTACTTCGGCCTCGAGGGCCGGGTCCCGCTTCTGCAGCTCGGGATCCCCGCGCCCCTGGACCAGTCGATCACCGAGCGGTTGCTGCTGCGCTGCGAGAACGTGGTGGTGCTCGAGACCCGACCCGGCCTGGTCGGCCGGCAGCTGATCGGGGCCGCGGAGGCCGCCCGGCGCCGTACCGGGAACGCCGCCTCGGTCTGGTGGGAGGCCCTGCCCGAACGCGACGGGGAGCCGGTGTCCCTGGAGCGCGGCGACGCCCTCCGCGCCTCGAGGGTCGCGCGGAAGATCGCCCACCTCCTGGATGCCGTCTCCACCGGGGGCACCGTGACCCGCGCCCTCGCGCCCGCCGCCCACGAGCTGGAGCGGCTGGAGGTCCCCTCCCGCGGGGTGGGGGTCGGCGTGGAGGGCGCGATCCGGACCATGCGCAACCTGCTCAAGGTGACCGCCCAGTGGCTCGATGAGCGCGAGCCTGAACTGGAGAGCGAGCGGATCGCCCTGCAGCTGGACGAACGCGTCGACCACGCCCAGTACGACCGGGTGGTGGAGGCGGAACTCTGGGGGCGCCAACGCTTCCTCGCCGACGGCCCGGCCGCGATCCGGGAGTGCGCATCCGATCCCACCCCCCGGATCCTGGTGATCTGCGACATCGGCTCCGAGGTCGGCATCGACGTGGTCCGACTCGCCACCGCCTCGGTCCCCGACGAGCACGGGGACCGCGTCACCGTTCGCAGCGTGACGCTGGGCGACCTCGACGAGGTGCTGGAACTGCTCCGCGAGTCGGTGCTTTCCGACCAGGTCACGGTGGTGGTGGCGCGCGACGGCACCCCGCCCCGGTTCGACCGGACCGCGATCGAGCGATCCTTCCGGGAGATCGACCGCCTCGGCTTCACCCCGATGCAGCGCGTGCTCCGCCCCGCGGAGCAGGCCTGCGGGCTCCGCTCGCCGGTCTTCGCCGACCTGCTGGGCACCGGGCTCGACCGCAACAGCGAGGAGCTCGCGACCACCTTCCGGGTGGACACCCTGCCCCGCCGATTCGCCCGTGGGCTGCTCTTCCGGGTCCGCCCGCTGACCGAGCAGGTGGAGGTGCTCCGCTCGCGTCCCCCGGTCATCGAACAGCGCGACGCCGGCGGGAACCTGCCCCCGCCGCCCGCGATCCGGCACGCTTCCGCCGCGACCTGGCGATGCCACGTGGCCGGCTGGCGCGGCGAGGAGCCCGGGCTCGTGCCCAAGATCATCTGCGAGGCGGGACGCGAGATGGGCTACAAGGTCGGGGCGGTGGTCTCCACCCAGCAGGCCGGTCCGGGACGCGGCTCCTGGGCGCAGGTGCTCTTCACCCGTCCCCGGGAGGGTACTCGCCCGCCCCTGCCGATCTCGATTCCCTACGGGGAGGCGGACCTCCTGCTGGGCGTGGACCCGGTGGAGTCCCTGCGCGCCCTGGGCCCCGACCCGCAGCTGCGGGTGGCCGGGGCGGGGCGGACCCATGCGGTGGTCAACATCGGCCTGCTCTCCGACCAGGAGGAACACGCGCGCGGCCGTCCGCAGGGGACCCGCGAACTGCTCCGCGAGGGGATCGAGCAGCGATGTCGCGAGGACCCCTGGGTCTTCGACCTCGTCGCCCCCGCCCGGCGGACCCTGCTGACCGAACGCCTCATCGACATGATGCTGCTGGGCATCTCGTTCCAGCGCGGCCTGATCCCGGTCTCGATCGAGGTCCTGGAGCGGGTGATCGAACGCTCGGAACCCGGACGCTTCGGACGCTCCCTGGTGGCCTTCCGCCACGGTCGCACCCTCGCCACCGGCCTGCCCGCGCCCCGTCATCCCGAGATCAATTCCCGGGAGGTGGAACCGATGATCCGCCGGCTGGTCCGCGGGGTCCGGGTGGATTCCCGCCGCCGCCGCGGGACCGCGAGGCGGTTCGAGCAGCTGCTCCGGGACAGCATGGCCCAGATGCCCGGCCTGCTGGAGAGTTCGCGCGGTCGTCCCGCGGTCGCGGATTTCTCGGTCGGGCTCCGCCACGCGCTCGCGTGGGGCGGATTCCCGCTCGCCGAGCGCTTCGCGGACCTCGTGCGCCGGCTCTACCGTGCCGACAGCGGTGCCCGCTCCCGGCGCACCACCTGCTACGCGATCTACCCCCTGGCGGAGGCGATGCTCATCCGCGACTCGATCTTCATCGCGACCATGACCACCAGCATGGAGCAGCGCCTGCGCATCCGTGAGCGGCTGGCGGCGCGCCACGCCCGTGGGGATCGCATCGAACGCCGCTACCTCACCCGCATGGAGCTGATCGTCGCCCGTCGACGCTTCCGCCTGGACTTCCGCACCAGCGACTGGGGGGCGTGGGCGACCGGCCTGCTGGCCCCGGTGGTGCCGCACGCGTGGCGGGGCAGCCGTCACGAACGACTGCTGGCCCGGGAGGTCATGGAGCTGGTGGAGTCCGCCATCAGCGGGATGCGGGAGGATCCCGAGCACTGGGAGCACGTCATGCAGAAGCTGAACCTGCAGGCGGAGATGGGCCGGCTCCGGGTGATGCGCCCCGGGGAGCTGGATCGACTGGTCCGCGACCAGCCCGCGTCCTAGCCCTGCTCGCGACGATGCTGGTGCCGGAGCTGGCCGCAGGCTGCATCGATGTCACGACCCCGGCTCGCCCGGATGTGCACGTTGACCCCGCGCTCGCGCAGCAGGGACTGGAAGCGGTGGACGTCCGCCGAGACCGGTCGCCGGTAGGGGAGCCCCTCGACCTCGTTGTAGCGGATGAGGTTCACGTTGGCCCGCAGCGATCTCGCCAGTCCCGCGAGTTCCCGTGCGTGCTCGGGACGGTCGTTGACCTCGCCGAGCAGGATGTACTCCAGGGTGACCTCGCGTCCCGACTCCCGGAAGTACTCGGTGCAGGCCTCGAGCAGTTCCTCGATCGTCGAACGGTCCGCCCAGGGGATGATCTGCCGTCGCAACTCGTCGTTGGGGGCGTGCAGGCTCAGGGCGAGGGTCACCGGGAGCTCGAAGCGGGCCAGTCGCCGGATGCCCGCGGGCAGCCCCACGGTGGAGACGGTGATGCGACGTGCGCCGATCCCGAGACCCCAGGAGGCGTTGAGGGTGCGGATCGCCCCGACCACCCCGGGGAAGTTCACCAGCGGCTCGCCCATCCCCATGAAGACCACGTTCGTGATGCGGCCGACCCCGGCCATCCGGCCGAGTCGCCACGCCTGCTCGACGATGTTCCCCCGGGTGAGGTTCCCCTCGAGTCCCTCGAGCCCGGAGGCGCAGAACCGGCACCCCACCGGGCACCCCACCTGGGACGAGATGCAGGCGGTGCGTCGATCCCCGGCGGGGATCATCACGCACTCGGTCTCGCCGGCGGAGGCCGGCTCCAGCAGCGACAGGCCGTTCCCCGTGGGCTCGACGGTCGGTCCGGTCCACCCCAGCAGCAGCTTGCGGGTGCCGTCGCTCGCGCGGCGTTCGGTGAGCAGCCGGGCGCTCTCGAAGTGGACCAGCTCCCCGAGCCGTTCACGGTCGCGCCGGGAGACGTTGGTCATCCGGTCGAGTTCGGTCACGCCGCGCTGGTAGACCCATTCCTGCAGCTGGTCGGCCACGAAGCGCCGGAGGCCGTGCTCGACCACGAACGAACGAAGCTGTTCGCGATCCAGATCGAAGAAGTGCGTGCTCACCCGCTCCTGCCGACCGTGAGATCCACCGAGGAGTGGGGGATCCGCTGCTCGTCGAGCCAGGCCTCGATCTCGTCGCCCATGTTGACGTGGATGCGTCGTCCCTTGGGATCGACCCCGCGGGAGCGCATCGCCTTCTTGAGCGAGCCGGGGAGCCCGAACTCGACGTCCTCGCGGTCCACGTGGTGCTGTTCCACGTGCCCGCCGTACTCCTCGATCAGGCGGGTGATCACGTCCCGGACCAGGTCCTCGGGCGCGCTCGCGCCGGCGGTGATCAGCACCGTGTCCACGCCCTCGAACCAGTCGCCCCGGATCTCCGAGGCGTCGTCGACCAGGAAGGCCCCGGTGCCGACGTTCTGCGAGATCTCGGTGAGCCGGACCGAGTTCGAGCTGTTGCGGCTGCCGACCACCAGCACCAGGTCGGCGCTCGGGGCCAGCGCGCGCACCGCCCGCTGTCGGTTGGTGGTGGCGTAGCAGATCGAGTTCGAACTCGGGTCCTTGATGTCGGGGAACCGCTCCTTCAGGATCCCGATGATCTCGGCCGCGTCGTCGGTCGAGAGGGTGGTCTGGGTCAGGTAGGCGAGCCGGACGTCCGGGTCGATCTCGAGCCGCCGGGCGTCCTCCTCGGATTCGACCACGGTGATCGAATCCGGCACCTCGCCACGGGTGCCGATGACCTCCTGGTGGTCCGCATGCCCGATCAGCAGGATGTGGTAGTCCTTCCGCGAGAGGCGGATCGCCTCCGCATGGACCTTGGTCACCAGCGGGCAGGTGGCATCGACCGCGATCAGGCGGCGATTGTCCGTCTGTTCCCGGATCTGGGGCGAGACCCCGTGGGCGCTGAAGACCACGATCGCCTCGTCGGGGGCGTCCGCGATGTCCTCCACGAACAGGACGCCCCGGTCACGGAACCGCTCGACCACGTGCCGGTTGTGGACGATCTCGTGGTAGACGCAGATCGTCTCGTCGGGACAGATCTCCAGCAGCTGGTCCACGACGTCGATCGCCATGTACACGCCGGCACAGAATCCTCGGGGGTTGGCCAGGATGATCTTCACCCCCAGATCATACCCTCGCGGGGGCCCGTGGTCGGCTAGAGTGTCCAATACAGCCATGTCCAGTGCCGTCCTGCCAGTACGAGACCAGGTCCGCCTCTGGGGCCCCGGATCCGGTACCCACCTCGGGCCCGGGGAGTCGGTCGCGTACTGCCGGGCGCTGGCGGGGGACCACTACGAGAACTTCTCGGTCCTGAGTTCCCTGGTCCCGCGCTCCCTGCGGGACGACTTCGCGGCGGTGTACGCCTTCTGCCGCTGGTCGGACGACCTCTCCGACGAGATCGGGGACCCCGAGCGCTCCCGGGAACTGCTCGGCTGGTGGCGTTCCGAACTCGACGGGTGCTTCGCGGGAAGCCCCACCCACCCCGTGATGTGCGCCCTGGAGGCCACCATCCGCCGCCACGAGCTCCCCGAGCGGCCGTTCCACGACCTGATCGACGCGTTCGTGCAGGACCAGGAACTCACCCGCTACGAGAGCTGGCACCAGCTGCTCCACTACTGCTCGCGCAGCGCCGATCCGGTGGGCCGCCTGGTGCTGATGATGCTCGGGGAGCCGCGGGAGGAAAGCCACTTCGGCCCGTCCGACCACATCTGCACCGCCCTCCAGCTGACCAACCACTGGCAGGACGTCTCGCGGGACATCCTCGAGCGGGACCGGCTCTACATCCCCGCGGAACTGATCGCCCCGCCGGACTTCGAGTCGCGCCTGCTCCGCTCCGCGCGACAGGGGTACGCGGTCGACGAGCGGTTCCTCGAGGAGAGCCGCGAGGTGATCCGGCTCTGCGTCGACCGGACCGAATCGATGTTCGAGTCAGGGAGCGTGCTGCTGGATCGCCTCGCCCCGCGCTCCCGACCGGTGATCCGTCTGTTCCTCGAGGGTGGTTGCCACGTGCTGGGTTTGATCCGGCAGTGGAACTACGAGACCGCCATCCACCGCCCGCGGCTCTCCAGGATCGTCAAGTTCGGGCTGGTGGCCCGGGCCTGGACCTCGGCCCGCCTCGCGGGGGGAGGCGCCTGATGCCCGGTAGCGCACCCCCCGGCACCCTCGCCCCGGTTCCGCTCGCGCAGGCGCTCGAGCGCTGCAGCACCGACGTGCGGTCCCGCGCGCGGAACTTCTGGTTCGGGCTTCGATTGCTGCCCGAGGAGCACTTCCACTCGCTGTGCACCGTCTATTCGTGGATGCGACTGGCGGACGACCTCGCCGACGGCGAGGAAGGCGGGGACCGTGCGGACCGGCGCGAGGCCCTCGAGGGGCTCCGCCACCGCACCCTCGCGCTCTTCGACGGCGGCGCCCCGGAGGTGGTGCTGCCCGCGGAGTCGCACATCATGCCCGCGATGCGTCGCCTGCTCGACCGGCATGAACTGGACCCGCGCGACTTCGATCGGATGATCGACGGCCAGCTCTCGGACCTCGACGCCCGGGTGGTCGAGACCCGGGCCCAGCTGCTCGAGTACTGCGACCAGGTCGCCTCCACGGTGGGGCGGATCTGCGTGCGGATCTGGGGCGGCACCAGCGAGTCGTGCCTCGAACTCGCCACCGAACGCGGCAAGGCCCTCCAGCTGACCAACATCCTGCGGGACGTCCGCGAGGACCACGGTCGCCAGCGGCAGTACCTCCCGGAGGAGGAACTGCACGCCGCCGGCCTCGATCGCGAGGTCCTCGCCGCCTGGGGACGCCCCGGACCCTGCCGTGCGTTCGTCCTCGACCAGGTCGCCCGGGCGGAGGCCCACTACCAGCGGGCCCGGGGACTCGAATCGATGATCGAGCCGGCTTGTCGTCCCACCAGCCTGGCGATGACCCGCATCTACCACGCGCTGCTGGCGAAGATCGGGAGCCGGCCCGAGCTGATCTCCGGTGTGCAGCGGATCCGCCTCAGTTCCTTCCGCAAGTTCTCGATCGCGGTGCGGGCCCGCCGGGAGGCGCGCAGGGCGGGGAGCCGGCGGCTCGCGGAGTCGATCCGATGAAGCGGCGGGTGGTGATCGTCGGTGGCGGACTCGCGGGGATGGCCGCGGCCCTGAGGGTGCTGGACGCCGGCGACCAGCCGGTGCTGGTCGAGGGACGACCCCAGCTCGGGGGTCGGGCGACCAGTTTCCGGGATCCCCGTACCGGGGAGCTCCTCGACAACTGCCAGCACGTGGTGATGGGCTGCTGCACCAACCTCCTGGACTTCTACGACCGCATCGGGGTGGGAGACCTGATCGAGTGGCACCCCGAGACCTACTGGGCGAACCCTCCGCACGAGCCCGACGTGATGCGTCCCGGGCCCCTGCCCGCCCCGGCCCACTTCTCGCTGAGCTTCGCGCGGATGCGGTTCCTCGACCTGCGCAGCAAGCGGGCGATCGCCCGGGCGATGCTGCGCATGATCCGGATCGGCCGCGCGGGACGGGCCGGCTGGACCGATCGCACCTTCCTCGAGTTCCTCGAGGAGACCGGGCAGACCCCGGAGGCGATCGACCTGTTCTGGCGGGTGGTGGTGGTGAGTGCCTGCAACCTCGACCTCGACGAGGTCGGGGCCTCCTTCGCCCTGCAGGTCTTCCAGGAGGGCTTCCTCGCCCACCGGTTCGCCTCCAGCATGGGGCTGGCCCGCGTCGCGCTCTCGGAGCTCTACGACCCCTTCGAGGAACACCTGCGCGCCCACGGCGGGGAGCTGCAGCTTTCGACCAACGCGCTCGCGATCTCCTGGGACGGTCGACGGGTCACCGGCGTGGTCACCAAGGACGGGGTGCTCGAGGGCGCCGCGGTGATCGCCGCCGTGCCCTTCGAACGGCTCGCCAGGCTGTGTTCCGAGTCCCTGGTCGCCGCGGATCCCCGGCTGCAGAAGCTGGACCGCATGGAAACCAGCCCGATCCTCGGCGTCCACCTCTTCTTCGACGCCACGGTGATGGAACTCCCGCACCTGGTGCTGCCCGGTCGCGACACCCACTGGTTCTTCAACAAGGGCGTCGACGAGCAGGGCCGCCAGCACCTCCACGCGGTGATCAGCGCCGCGACCGACTGGATGGCCCTCGATCAGACCGAGATCCTCGAACGGGTGATGCGGGACCTGACCTGGGCCCTGCCCGCCGCCCGCGGCCTGGAGCCGATCGGCCACCGGGCGATCAAGGAGAAGCGGGCGACCTTCCGCGCCGGCGCCGGGGTGGACCGGATCCGCCCGCCGGTGCGTGCCGGGCTCGGGGTCGAGAACCTGCTGCTCGCGGGCGACTGGTGCGACACCGGCTGGCCGGCCACCATGGAGGGCGCAGTGCGCAGCGGCTACCTCGCGGGGGCCGAGGCGAGTGGGGGGGTCGCCGGGGTGCCGGACCTGCCGGTCTCCGCGGGTGGAAGACTGCTGGGCCTGTGATGGCGACGCCTCCTTCCCAACCGCTGCTGGAGGGCTCGCTGCTCGAGCGTTCCCGGCCCGCGCGAACGCGGCTCCTGCTGGAAGCGGGCGAGCGGCTCGGGTTCGCGCACGTCGGGGTGTGCAGCGCGGAGCCCGTCGACCGGCGGGAGCAGCTCTCCAACTGGCTGGCCGAGGGCAAGCACGGGGAGATGCACTACCTCTCGGACCGGGTGGAGGCGATGCTCGATCCCGGATCGGTGCTGGAGGGTGCCCGTTCGATCATCTGCGTGGCCGATCGCTACGCGTCCGCCTCCGAGGAGTCCGTCCCCGCGGCCCCCCGGGGCCGCATCGCGCGGTACGCCCGGGGCCGGGACTACCACGACGTCCTTCGTCGCCGACTCGCTCGACTGGCGGCCGCCATCGAGGACCACGCCCCCGGCCACCGCGCTCGCGGGGTGGTGGACACCGCGCCGTTGATGGAACGCGAGCACGCGTTGCGGGCGGGCCTCGGGCTGATCGGCAAGAACACCCTGATGATCCGGCCCGGGGAGGGATCCTGGATGGTGCTGGGCGAGGTCCTGACCACCCTCGAACTGGAGCCCGGTCCCGAACCGGAGTGGGGGGGGCGGGGCGACCCCTGCGGCTCCTGCACGCGGTGCATCGATGCCTGCCCGACCTCGGCGATCGAGCCCTTCACCATCGACGCCACGCGGTGCGTCAGCTACCAGACGATCGAGCATCGGGGTCCGATCGATCCCGAGGGGCATCGATCGATCGGGGACTGGCTCTTCGGCTGCGACGTGTGCCAGGAGGTCTGCCCGCACAACCTGCCCCAGCGCCGGGTCGGCAGCCTCCCGGTGCTCGATCCCTACCGGCCCCGTCGGGACGGGTTCGACCTCCTGGAGGTGCTGGACTGGCGCGAGGAGGACCGTCGGTCCGCCTTCACCACCAGTTCCCTCAAGCGGGCCAAGCTCGAGACCTTCAAGCGCAATGCGCTGATCTGCGCCGGCAACGCCCTCGAGGAGGGGCACCACCCCGAGCTTCGGGCGCGGATCGGGGCGCTTGCGGAGGACGAGTCCGAACCGGCCCTGGTCCGCGACACCGCCCGGGCGGTCCTCGAGCGACTCCCCCCGGGGGACTGATTCGTCGTTCGTTGCCTCATCCGGGGGTGCTGGTCACCCGCGTCCGCGGCCGCCTCGTCGGGCACCGTCGCGACTCATCGACTCGACCCACTGGCTGACGTCGATGTACCACTTGCCGTCGACCCGGATCAGCGGCATGCCGGGCATGCCGGGGACGTTGATCGTGGCCCGGTCCCCCTGCTCGCTGCCCACCTTCGCGGGGCCGGTGGCGGCGTCCGGGCGCATGGTCTGCTGCTGGAGGGCCTGGAGCTTCGGGAGCACCGAGGGGTCGGTCACCCACATCATGCCCATGAACCGCTGCACCTGCTGCATGTCCATGTTCCGGGGGTCCATCTGCATCGAGTTCAGCGCGTCGCAGATCAGCTGCGGGGAACCCTGACCGTTGGTGCCGAACGGCGGGATGTTCATCCCCGCACCCCCTGCGGGCGCGGCGCCGCCTGTGGGTTCGGCGGGCGCCATCGCACCGCCCGCCCCGGTGGGCACCGGGGCCGGGACCGGGATCGCGGGCCGGATCTTCACGCCGTCGAGCGCGTCGATCAGCTGCTGCAGCGATTCCCTCGCGGCCTGGTTTCCATCGATCCTGGTGAGCTGCTCGAGCGCGTCGCCGTAGGCGCTTCGCGCCTCGGTCACCGATGCCTCCGCCGCGTTCGCGGCCTCGTCCGCGAGGGCGGTCCAGTCCGAGCCGGGGACCCCGGTGATCGAGCTGGTGTCGGTGAGGGCGGCGTAGAGCGCGGCATCCTCGAAGTCGGCCATGGCCTGCAGGGTGTAGAGCTCGCCGCGGAGGATGTTGGCGTCCGCCGCGATCTGTCGCTCCGCCCGGCCGCTTCCCGAGCGCTGGGCCTGCTGGAGGTCGTTGACCGCCTGGTCGAAGAGCGGCGCGAACTCCCCGCTCTTCATCGAGGCGTAGGTCTCGAGGAGCGCCTTGAGCTCCCCGACCTGGGCCATCGCGCGTTCGCGACCGGCTTCCCCGGCGGCGATCACCGCCTGGCGGATCAGGTCGATGTTCTCCTCCGCCCGGTGGGTGGCGTCGATGAGCCCGCGGGAGTTGGTTTCCATGAGGCGCATGCGCTGGAGGTCGGGCTCCAGCTCGGCGAGCTGGATCTCGGCGTCGGCCACGGTGCCGCGGATCGGGATCATCCTGGACCGGATCTCCGCGGACTCCTCGACCAGGGGGTAGCCGTCGACCGCGCTGACGTCGCGGGCCTGCCGGCTGAGCTGGGCCCAGTCGGTGTCCATCTGCTGCAGCTGCTGGTTGCTCCGCTCGCGTTGCTGGGTCACCTGGGCGATGTCCGATTCCAGGCGGGAGTTCATGCTCCGGATCTGCTCGTGCGGTCCTTCCATGGACAGGCGCTGCCGGCTCATCTCCCGGGTCACCCCGGTGAAGTCGGTGCCCATCCTGACCTCCGCGCCCGCGGCGATGATCATCGCGGAGTCCGCCTTGTGGGCGATCCTCGCACGCAGCGCGCGCAGGTCGAGGTCCATGGTGTAGAGGACCATCGCGCGGAGCTTGCCGCTCGCGGCCGCGATGCCCGCCCCGAGCTTGTTGATCACCTTCTTCTGCCGGCTGGACGCCCCGTTGATCGATCGCAGCTCGCGGCCGAGGCGCTCGAGCTGACCCGCCACGGCGAGGGGCTCGGAGTCGACCCCGACCTCCGCGACCAGGGTGGCGAAGCGTCGGCCGCTCTCGTCGATCTCCTCCTGGACCCGCTTGTGGTCCTCGAGCTCGCTGTCGGTGAGGCATCCGCCCAGGAGGACGGCACCGGTCGCGAGCAGGAACACCGGCAGGCGGCGCGCGAGGGGGAAGGTTCGGGGGTTCTCACGGAGGGGGGTGCTCATGGTCGACCTGCTCTCGGATGCGAATCAGGATTCCGGGTCCGGACCGGACCGGGACAGTGTATCGAAAAGGTCTGGGCGAGGCGGGCGATTCAGCGGGGAACCCGTTCCGGGGCCGTGTTTTCCGGCGGCTCGACCTTCGGCACCTCGAAGGTGACCGGGTAGTCCGGGCGGGGCTGGTACATCGCGTCGATGAATCGAAGCGTGTCGGCCATCGCGCGTCCCCCGCCGGACGGGAACGCCGGGGCGAAGCCGGGCACCGCGGGGTGCTTGAGCCGGGCCTCCGACCGGGGCAGCGCATACTGGACCAGGAGGCTCATCTTCGGGTTCTCGTAGTCGATCATCCGGTCCCCCGAGTCCAGCTGGGTGCGCTCGAGGATCAGCAGGTTCTCGTAGACCGTCCGGGGGCTGTTCATCGCGTATCGATGGAGGAAGAAGTCGCCGGCGTCCTGCCCACCGTGGCATCCGCTGGTGGCGCAGTTCCGGATCAACCAGGCGTTGTGGACCCGGGTCCTGAAGAGGTTGATCGACTCCGGCTCCTCCCGCACGGTGATCTCGGGGTAGAGCTCGGTGGCCTGGACCTCGAAGATCAGCCGGACCTGGTCGATGTCATCCATGGAGAAGAGCGCGTCCCGCCGACCCACCTGCTCGGGGATGCTGGGATGCGAGGCGTGGTTCTCGATCAGCCGGCGGATGGTGGCCGGCTCGACCTCGACCGCGGGTGGGTTCTGGAAGTCGATCTCGTAGACCCGGATGATGTTCACGTCCTCCGGGGTGAGGCTGCGTTCGGGAAGGCCGGCGGTGCGGTCCTCCCGTGGCGATTCGGGACGGGGTTCGGTCCCGGCGCCCCGGCCGAGCTCGATGCGCGCGCGCAGGGCGTTGAGCTGCTGCCTCGCGAGCGGGCGGTCCTCCATCTGGAGGATGGCCTCGAGTTCCACCGCCGCGAGCTCCAGTCGGTCACGTTCGATCATCCACCGCACCAGCTCGAGGCGTCGATCGACGTTGGTCGGGTCCATCGCGGCCCGGGCGCGCTCCAGCTCCTCCTCGAAGCCGGGCTTGAGGTTGATGTGCGAGACCTCGGCCCGGGGGATCCCGTGGCGGATCCCCTCGATGAGCAGCACCACCTCCTCGAAGCCGTCCTCCACCACCCGGCCCTCGACCCAACCCCCGCCGCGGAGCAGGATCCGTCCCTCCCGGCCCTCCGGCGGGAGCTCGAGCAACCGGATCATGGCCATGACCTTGTTCTTCTGGTAGGTCGTCTCGCGGTTGTCCCGGCGCACCACGAACTCGTAGTCGTTCTCCCGCACCAGTCGACCCCCGAACTCCTTGAACCGATCCACCACCACGTAGATCCGCGGCAGGGCCGGGGGCCCGGCCTGCGGCTCGGGAGGATCCCCCGCCGGATCGCCCGGCAGCGGGTCCTGGGCCCCGGCGGCCTGGAGGCCGGACACGAGCAGCACGATCAGCAGGTAGGGGGGTGTCCATCGCATCCGATCGATTCTCTCCGCTGATCCCGTCGGGGTGCAAGTCCCCGCATCCGGTTTGGAGGACGAATGCGGTCCGGTCGGCCTCCCGGGCATCCCCGGGTGCCTTCTGGTACGGTCCTGAGCCTGCGGTCCGGGTCCCGAACCACCCGACCGTGATGAAGGAGACCACTCATGAAACTTGGCGTGATGGCGGCGCTCTTCAACGGGCGAGACTTCGAGGAGACCCTGGCGTACTGCGCCCAGAGCGGACTGGATGCGATCGAGCTGCCGGTGGGGGGCTACCCCGGCACCGGGTTGATCGATCCCGCGAAGGCCCTGTCGTCGAAGCGCGAGCGCGAGCGCATCACCGGGCTCCTCGCCGAATACGGCCTCTCCTGTTCCGGCCTCGCGGTGCACGGGAACCCCGTCCACCCGGTGAAGCGCAGCGCGCGCCGTGACCACGAGGACTTCGTCCGCGCGGTGAAGCTGGCCCCGATGCTCGGCACCGACGTGGTGATCACCTTCAGCGGATGCCCGGGGGGCAGCCCGTCCGACCGCCAGCCCAACTGGGTCACCTGTCCGTGGCCGCCGGAATTCCTCGAGGTGCTGGAGTACCAGTGGGAGCAGGTCCTGGTCCCGTACTGGGCCCAGCAGGTCAAGCTCTGCCGCAAGCACTCGGTCCGCGTGGCCTGGGAGGCGCACCCCGGGTTCTGCGTCTACAACCCCGAGACCCTGATCAGGCTCTCCGAGACCGCGGGCAAGGCCGCTGGTCGCGGTCGGAACGTGCTGGGCGCGAACCTCGATCCCTCGCACTTCTTCTGGCAGGGCATCGACCCGATCCTCGCCGCGCGCGAGCTCGGGGAGGCCGGCCTGCTGTTCTACTGCCACGCGAAGGACACCGAGCTCGATCCCCACGAGGGGCCGGTCAACGGCTACCTCGACGGACGGCCGTACGGCGACCTCAAGCATCGGTCATGGACCTTCCGCACCTGCGGCTACGGCCATGGCCACGAGTTCTGGAAGCCCTTCGTCTCCATGCTCCGGCGCTACGGGTACGACCACGTGCTCTCGATCGAGCACGAGGACGCCTACATGTCGATCGAGGAGGGGCTGCAGCGGGCGATCGAGTTCCTCACCGAGGCGATCATCTACGAGGACGCCACCACCCCCTGGTGGACCTGACGCGCGAGGGCGGGGTCATTCCGGGATCGGGGTGGTCTTCAGGTCCGAGGAATGCGCGACCTCGACCGTCCACTCCACGGTCGCGGGCGCGTCGTCCAACCCGGTGGGGGGGACGTCGATGATCCAGCGAAGGGTGCGATCCTCGGGTCCGAACCGGACCATCGGCAGGCTGGTTTCGGTCACCGTGACCTTGATCTGGTCGTTGAGCGGCTCGGTGCGGGGATCCTCGATCACCAGCTCGATCGGCTCGGACGTCAGGTTCCTGGCCGAGATCCGGTAGCGAAGGATGGTCAGCCGCCCCCCGCCGAGGAGCCCGGTGTTCGTGGAACGCCGTTCCACCAGTTCGCGGGTGATCTCCACGTTGGGCATCATCCCCCAGCCGAGGGTGAATTCCGCGCCACCGGGGAGGGCGTCGATCCGGGTGCGTCCCCGCACCACGCCGTCCTCCCGGAGGGTGACCGGTGCCGCCTGCACCAGCTGCCCGCCCTCGTTTCGGAGCGTGGTCTGGATGTGGCAGTGCGGGGCCACCGTGGGCCGGGACAGGTAGCGGGGGGTGCAGGGGGTCTCGAAGCGGTCGAGCAGCAGCAGGCGATCGCCCTCGGCGGGCACGTCCACCGGCCCCGGCAGGACGTGGACCGCCCGGAGGCTGCTCCCGGCGACCTCGACGCCCTCGTCCGGTGGTTCGTCGGTCGGGTCGTCGTCCTTCCGGACGTCGATGGTGGACTCCCCGATCCCGTCGAGGAGTTCGAAGTCGACGCTCCCGTCGGTGGAGAGCACCAGCTGCACCTGCGTCCACGCCTGCGGGGTGTCGTTGACCACCCGGCCCAGCACCGTGACCTCGGCGGTCTCGCGTTCGGTGATCCGGTCGACGATGACCTCGGTCCTCCACCCCGCCTCCTCGAGGAACCGGCTTGCGGAGACCTCGACCGGTCCGGGCTCCCGGACCTCGAGGTCCAGGTGCGCCAGCAGTCGGCGGGGTCCCTCCAGGAGCGTCGCGCGCTCCCGGCGCAGCTGCTCCAGGACCTTCCCGGCCTTCCCGAGGCTCGACTCGAGCGTCCGGAACGCCTCCATGGTGCGCTCCCGTCGCTGCTCGATGAACTCGAGGAGGCGTTCGAGGGCCTCGGTGTCGGAGACGTCCGCCCCCTCGATCATCACCAGGCTCATGGAATCCAGTCGCTCGAGTTCCCCCCCGAGTTCCGCGAGCATCCCCGTCAGCTCGTCCACCCGGGCAGCCTGCTCCTCGATCGCGCGGGCCCGCTCCGCGAGTGCCGCGTCGCCGGGCCGGGGGCCGGAGGCGAAGACCCGGCTCTCAAGCAGCCTCGCGCCCCGGGCGTGCAGGTGGAGTCCCTCCGGCTCGGGATCGACCCCCGCGAGGTCGGCCTCCAGGATCAGTTCCACCCGTGAGCGGCCCTCGGGAAGCACCACCTCGCGTCGGTGGACCGCCAGCGCCCCGTCGGGGAACACCCGGACCTCCGAGATCGGGCAGTCGACCACCACCGGGTCCCCGGGGACCGTCGACCCCGTGGTTCCGGGGGAACCCGCGGCCAGGCCGGTCAGGAGCAATGTGCAGGCGAGGTTCATCGGCTCACTCCGCCGGTCGCGGCTCAACCCTCCCGCAGCAGGGCGCTCGTCCCACCCCGCTTGAGGAGGTCGGCGATCTGCTTGGAGCGATCGAGTCCGCTGGACTTCACGATGTTCACCAGGGTCTCCACGTCACCCTGCTTGCGGAGGTAGCGGCAGGCCATCTCGGACACGATCTCGGGTTCCATGGAGGCGAAGAAGTCGATCCCCTCCCGGTACACGATCCCGGTCACCAGGCTCACCGTGATCAGTCTCGAGAGGTACGCCGCGGGCAGGCGTTCCGCGATGTCGTCGCCCGCCGCCTCGCGCAGCGCGCTGGGCAGGTGCTCGGCGATCAGCTGCCGGGCGAGCTCGAGGTCCTTCTCCGACCACTGGGACATGCCGTCCGCCACCGCGTCGGCCGCGTCGTTGATGACCCGGCTGAGCCGCACGCTGATCTCCGGGAGGGGCATGCAGGGGTGCCGCTTCTGCTCGTTGACCAGCAGGGTCGCCTCGTCGAGCGCGAGCGACCTGAGTCGCTCGAGGACCTGCTCGACGAACGGGTCCTTGATGCTCATGAAGGTCTCCTCGTCGAGGAGCATGCAGGCCGCGACCTCCAGGCTGGAGCAGATCACCCCGCACTTGTTCGCGGAGGAGTCCTTGATGATGGTGACCCCCTCGGCACTCAGTCGTTCGCGGGCCTCGGGGGTGAGGAACAGGTTCGCGCCCTCCACGATCAGCGAGCTGGTCGGCCGCCCGTCGGCCCCGAGGAACTCCCGCCAGTTGTGCTTGTGGATGGTGGCCGGACGGCCGCCACAGGGCACGAAGGCGTCGGCGACCACCCGGTTGTGCATGGTGTTCCGCAGCAGGAATCCCTCGGGCTCGTCGAGGTTGCTGATCCGCCCCCGCTTGCCGAGCTTGCCGGGATCGAACTCCGCGATCGGACGTTCCTCCTCCACCAGGCGAAGCAGCTCCTCGTGGTCGAGTCCGTCGGGGTCCTCCCCGCAGCCGGATCCGTCGGCGATCCCGACGATGCGGGCGTTCTCCCCGTAGTCGCGATGCAGGATCTTGATCATGTTCCCGGCCACGTCCCCGTCGGGACCCCCGGTGATCTTGACCGTGAAGTCGTCGGTGGTGGGGTCGATCTCCGCGGACTCGAGGAAGGTGCGCATGAAGACGTTCACCCCCTCGCTGGTGACGCCGTAGCGCTTGTGGTTGATCCCCGCCCCGGGCTTGGAGCTGATGAAGGCGGTGGGCATCGGGTAGGAACGGAGTCCCGCGCGCCGGACCATCCACTCGATGTGGCGGGGCATGATGTTCTCGTCGGGTCCCAGGTAGATCAGCTCGGGGCTGCCGAAGTGGTCGACCACCAGCGAACGGGTCTCCTCGTCCGGCGAGATCAGGTCGAGGATGCAGTCCACGAAGCTCTTGACGCAGCGATCCAGCCCCGCGTCGGGTTCGATCAGCAGGGCCGCCTTGGCCCCGCCCTCCGGGATGTCCTTGTTCTTCAACTGCTGGGCGAAGCTCAGGCCGTAGGCCTCGTCGTAGAGACGCTCGCTCTCCCGTCCGTGCTGGAAGGTGGTGCGGGGGGTGACCACCCGGAGTCCCCCGCGGGCGATGTCCTGGAACCGGATGTGGAACCCGTCGAAGCCGCGGCCGTGCACGTAGATGGCCCCGTAGGGCAGCTCGGGCCTCGACTTGTTCACGAGGAGCGCCGGGTCCAGCCGGAACGCGAGCCCGAACCGGTTGGGCAGGAAGTAGTTCGTGCGGAGGGTGGACTCGACCGCGTCCACCAGGGTGAGGAGGGTGGTGCGACCCGCCTCCGAATCCACCTCGCGCTCGATCTGCTCGCGGATCCGGGTCGCGTCGCGCCGGGTCTGCTTGTCGTCGCTGGGTCGCGAAGGGTTGAACCGGTCCATGAACAGCGCGGTGATCTGCCGGCAGATGCCCATCGCCTCCTCGGCGCGGTTGAGGATCCGCTCCCGGGTGAAGGCGAACTCGTTCCGGGGGGAGAGGACCTGGTGGGCGAGGTGGCACAGCGCGAGGATCAGCTCGGCCTCGTCGACCCCGAGCCCCACGTGGCGCTGGGAGAGGTTGAGGACCCCGAAGTGGACCCACTTGATGCGCCGGAGGTCGTTGCTGAGCGACTTCCAAAGCTCGCTGTCGGGGTCGATCGCCTTGCCGTCGATCCCGTCGATGATGAACCCCACGAAGGTCACGGAGCCGTGGGGGTCGTCGCGGATCATGTCCAGGTACGCCCGGTTGATGTTGAGCCCGTAGGCGGCGATCACGTTCGCGCAGCGCTCCAGGGTGGTCCGGGTCCGCGCATTGGCCATCCCCACCGTGATCCGCGACTGGGTCTGGTCGGCCTTCTCCTGCTCGATCTCGACGTCGCCGGAATCGCTCCCGCTCGCGTCGAGGTAGAGCTGGTAGTGCTTGCAGATCCGGAGGGGGGTGAGGGTCTTCACGTAGTCCGCGGTGCACCGCTCGAAATGGCCCCGGATCTCCTCCTCGGTCCAGAGCGGCAGGTGCTCCCGCGCGTACTCGATGGTGGCCTGCACCTTCTCCGCCTGCTCGGGATCCCCGGGATCGAAGGGGTCCTGCTCGCCGAACTCGAAGGTGTCCAGCACGAAGGAGCCGTCCGCCGCGGAGTGGATGGTCGCGCTCCGCAGCGACTGCTCGAGGGGGAGCTCCGCCACGATCTCCGCGAGGACGCCGGGGTAGTTCGAGGGCCGCATCGCGGTCCAGACCCGTCCGTCCTCGCTGCGCATCGTGATCTCGAGCGGCCCGCCGGACGCCCGCAGCGCGATGATGGTCCTGAGGTGCGCCAGCTGGGTCTCGTGGTTGGTGTCCTGGAAGTACATCCTCGGCATCGCCTGCAGGAACCACGGCACCACGCCCTCCGCCGTGTCGCGGTAGTCATGGAGCAGTTCCTTGAGCAGGGGTTCGGAATCGGTGGGGACGTTGTCGGACGGGTTGGTGGTGTCGGTTCGCATTGGAGTAGGTCCATCGTGAAACGGATGCGAGCTGGGACAGTGCCGTATTCTGGCATGACTCGCAGTGAAATGGGGACCCTATCCACCATGATTGCGAACTTCCTGCAGGTTCCCCGGGCAGGAACCGCGCCACCACCGGGGCGGATCCGACCGGGCGGAAGGCGGCCGGGCACCACCCCCGCGGGTCGCCAGCCGACTCCGCTCGGGCCTCCGCTCCCGGATGATTACGGGACCTCTCGACCGGCGCCCGCGGCGGACGCGGGACCTTCCACCGCACATCGCCTACCATCCACGGACGGACCCCTTCATGAATTCCCTGACCATCGGCAACTTCGACGGCGTGCACCTCGGCCACCGGGCCCTGGTCGAGCGTGCCCGAAGCCTCTGTCCCGGAGGGGAGGTCGTGGCGGTGACCTTCGAGCCCCACCCCGCGGAGGTCCTGGACACCCGCAACTGCCCGCCCCGACTGACCACCTCCGTGCGCCGTCGCGAGCTCCTGGAGGCGCTGGGCGTCGACCGGGTGGTCGAGCTCGAGCCGACCCCGGACCTGCTGGGCCTCGACGGGGACGCCTTCATCGAGCACCTGCGGGCCTCGCTGCCCTTCGACGTGGTCGTGGAAGGGCCCGACTTCCGATTCGGTCGCCACCGGGCCTCGGGCGTCTCGCAGCTGCAGGACATCGGCCGGAACCTCGGGTTCGACGTCGAACTGGTCGAGGAACGACGGGTGGTCCTCGAGGACCGGACCGAGCTGGAGGTCCGCTCCACCGCGATCCGCTGGTTGCTGGCCCACGGCCGGGTGGTCGACGCGGCACGGGCCCTCGGCCGGCCGCACCAGGTCACCGGGGTGGTGGTCAAGGGCGACCAGCGGGGCCGGGACCTCGGCTACCCCACCGCCAACCTCGGGCAGCAGCACGAACTGCTCCCCGCCGACGGCGTCTACGCGGGACGGGCGATCCTCCCCGACGGGACCTCGCTCCCCGCCGCGATCAGCGTGGGCACCAAGCCGACCTTCGGCGCCAGCGACCGGGTCTGCGAGGCGCACCTGGTCGATCACGACGCCCCCCTCGACGAGTACGGCTGGCCGATCCGCATCGAGTTCACCCGGTACCTGCATCCGCAGTACGCCTTCGACGGCGTGGAACCGCTGATCGAGCGCATGGCGCGGGACTGCGACGAGGTCCGCCTCTTCTCTGGAGAACTGAACGCGTCATGAACGACTTCACCTACGAGACCAACACCGACGTCGACGCCATCGCCCGGAGCCTGCGCGAGGCCGGTCGGGTGCTGATCACCAGCCACGAGAAGCCGGACGGGGATGCGATCGGGTCCTGCGCGGCCCTCGCGCGGTGCCTGCGCGAACTGGACATCGAGGTCGAGGTGTGGATCCAGGGACCCGTGACCCCGAACCTCGCCGGACTGGTGGAGGACCTCGAGGTTCGACACGCCCCCCCCGACCAGCCCTCGGGGGACGCGGACCTCGTGGTGGTGGTCGACACCGGCGCGTGGTCGCAGCTGGCGCCGCTCGAGGACTACCTCCGCGCCCGACGGGACCGCGTCATCGGGATCGACCACCATCGACGAGGCGACGACGTCGCCGCCCGACGCCTGGTGGATCCGACCGCCGCCTCCTGCACGCAGGTGCTGGTCCCCCTGATCGACGCCCTGGGGGTCCCGCTGGAGGCGGGTGCGGACCGACGGGGCTGGCACTCGATCGCGGAGGCGCTGCTGCTCGGCCTTGCCACCGACACCGGCTGGTTCAGGTTCGAGAGCCTCGGCGCGGAGGGCTTCGCGCTCTGCTCGAGGCTCGTCGCGGCCGGGGCGGACAAGAACCACCTGATCCGGGTGGTGGAGGATTCCGATCGCCCCGAGCGGATCCTGATGTCGGCCCGGGCCCTGGGGTCGATCCGCTTCGGCGACGCCGGCCGGAGTGCCACCATGGTGCTCGATGAATCGGACTTCGCCGAGGTGGGGGCGCGACCCGAGGAGCTCTCGGGCATCGTCAACCAGCCGATGAGCGTCGGGAGCCTGGAGGTCTCGGTGCTGCTGACCCAGTCGGAGCCGGGACGCGTGAAGGGAAGCTTCCGCTCGAAGGCCCCCTCGGAACCGGGATCGACGCGCTACGTGGACGTCAACCAGGTCGCGGCCGGCTTCGGCGGCGGGGGACACATCCACGCCGCGGGCGCTCGCTTCGAGGGATCGGTGGCGGAGGTGCGCGAGCTCGTCGCGGCCGCCCTCACCCGTGCCCTCGGCGAGGCCGGCTTCGAGGTCTGATCGCACGCACGTCACGTCCACCGGCCCACCTCGTCGGGGTGGCCGCTCGTTCGTGGCGTCGACCGGGGCTGCGGTCGCGGATGGTCAGGAAGCGGTGTTCTGCGCGGGGGACTCGCCCTCGACGGAGACCGTGTAGCCCAGCTTGCGGATGACGTCCTCGACGTTCTTCTCGGCCTTGGGGTCGGACAGGGCGACGGTCGCCATGCCCTTCTCGAAGGAGACGTCGCAGGAGACCACGCCGGAGACGCCGTCGACCTTGTTCTTGACCGCGTTCGCGCAGCCGCCGCAGCTCATGCCCACGACCCGCATCATGACCGTCTTGGTCGCGACCGCGGTGGTCGTCGCCGACCCGCCCTCGGCGCCCGGGACGGGGGCTGCCGCCTGGGTGGTCTCCTCGCAGCCGCCGGAAAGGAAGCATCCTTCCTTGCATCCGGTGAGCAGGGTGCTGGAGAGGGCGAGGAGTCCGATGAGGGTGGTGGTCTTCATGGCGGTGGTCCTTGTCTGGTGCCGGCTCGCGAGGTGGGCGGCCGATCCGGTTCACGTGAGTTCGACTGACTCCAAGAGGATACGGTCATCTTGCCCCGGAGAGTCCAGGCAAACCCGGTTTTTTTTGCCCCCGGCGGGGATTTCGGGCCCTCAGCCGGGGGAACGCCGTCGCGAGGCCCAGCCGATCAGGACGGCCAGCACCAGCAGCCCCAGGACCGCGAAGGGCACCAGGAACGTCCGGTGGTCGATGAACGCCAGCTCGTAGGCGACCAGGCAGGGGACCAGGAGCACCCCGACCGCGAGCAGCGGGATCAGGCCGGTTCGAGCGGAGCCCAGCGGGGACATGAACAGCAGGGCGTAGGCGGGGAAGATCAGTCCGTAGCACCCGAGGAACCTGAGGTAGGTCGCCTCCCCGGCGAGGGCCGGCAGGGTCCCCAGCAGCACGCAGAGCACCGGCAGCAGCGCGGCCAGCGGCCACGGCGCGGCCCGGTCGTGCGCGGCGCCCAGCCCGCCCAGCCAGGCCTCGCGCAGGTGCACCGCGGTGGTGAAGGTCAGCTGCACGAGCAGCTGCAGGATCACCAGCACGTCCACCGCCAGCCCGCCCCCGGTGGCGTAGGCCACGGTGAAGAGGATCATCGGGGTGAAGCCCAGCGCGAACACCGCGAAGGTGTGGGGGCTCCGGGATCGGATCCGGGCGCGGTGGAACGAGCCGTCGAGCCAGGGACAGAGCAGGAACCCGAAGATGATGGCGGGGGCGAGCGCGAAGGTGTCCCCGCCCGTGAGCAGCCCGCCCGCGGGGGGGTCCCCCAGCAGTCCCGGTCCCCGCGTCGCCAGGTAGGCGATGAAGAGGCCGATGGACGCGAGGCAGCAGGCACTGCCGAGGACCACCCAGAACCGGTCGGGCAGCGCGGCCAGGACCAGCCCGACGATCCAGATCCCCACCGCGATGACCGCGCCCGCCAGCCCGCCCTGGCCGGGGAACAGCGCGCCGGCGATCCAGGCGACGAAGAAGAGCTGGTAGCAGACGGTGACCGTCGAGAAGATCCTGACCGCGACCCGGTGCTCCCGGAGCATCCGTCGACAGGCCCCCTCGTCGAAGGCGTAGCCGAACGCCACCACCCCGGCGACGTTGGGGATCGCGAAGAGCAGGAATCCCGGCCAGCCGAGGTACTTGACCAGCACGATCGGGAGGAACATCCCGATGCACCAGGTCCAGCTGCTCGCCGAGTAGAGGCCCCAGCCGAGGATGCCGGCCGGCGTGGCGCGGCGCGGCGCCCCGGGAACCGCCTCCGCGATGGACGGGGGGCTCGCGCTCATGCGAGGGTCCTAGTTGGCGATGGTGTCACGCGTGGTGCTCCCCCGCGCCTCGCTGGCCGGGCCGCGGGGCTCCTCGGGGACGGGATCGAGCTCGACCCTCGTCTCGCGGCCGGCCCGGCGTCGCGTCCGGCGGGAGACCCGCTGCTTGCGGTACATGTCCTTCGGGGTGCAGTGGAAGGTGATGAAGCAGCGCCCCACCCGGTGCTGCTTGGTCTTCGGCTTGCGCATCTGCTGGCGGATGTCCATCTCCAGCTCGATGTTGAACTCACCACCCTCCTTCATCTTGGCCTGGAGGTCCTCGGTGTTGACGATGTGGTAGATCGCGGGACCGAAGCAGGGTCGCAGGAAGCGGTAGCGCATCTGCTTGCAGATCACGATGTAGTCGCTCCCGCACTCGCCGAAGAGGTACATCCCCGCCGCCACCTCCGAGTTGCCCAGGAGCGCCGCCCCGGCCATCGCGTTGTACCAGTTCCGGTTGAAGCGCCGGAACGGCAGCACCGCGGTGAAGGTGTCGGTGTCCAGCCTGCGGAAGCTGATCCCCGACCGGAAGGCGTAGGGGAGCCAGATCAGCGAGCAGACCTTGTTCCAGAAGGCGTTCCGGGTGCTCAGGCGGCTCAGCCAGGCCTCCAGGCGCGCCCCGAACCGACGAGGCTTGGGGGAGGACCCCCGGACCGATCCCTCGAGGGCGGTCTCGCCCGACAGCTCGAGGTCGTGGTCTGCCTGTACGGGATGGTCGGATTCGTGGTCTGGCATGCGGGTCCTGTGCCTTCGGCCCATCATGGTACGTCCGCCGCCAGATCAGGGCCAGCCGTCGATCTCCGGGTACACTTTCGTGGGTTCCCGTGACCCAGGAGCGCAGCATGAGCCACCTTCCCAGCCATCCGGACGAGGACGGCCGCACCCCGGCCGGGACGTCGATCGGGGTGTGCAGCTGGAGCCTCCAGCCGATCGGCCCCAAGCTGCTGGTGGAACAGATCCGGGAGTGCGGGCTGGACGCGGTCCAGCTGGCCCTGAACCCGCTGGTCAACGACCCCCGGGACTGGGCGGACACCTTCATGTTCCTCGAGGACGCCGGGATCCGGGTCCTCAGCGGCATGATGGAATCGATCGGGGAGGACTACTCCACCCTCGAATCCATCCGCCGCACCGGTGGGGTGGTCCCCGGGGACACCTGGCCGCGGAACCTGGAGCTGATGCTCCGGGTCCGGGACCTGGTCGCCGAATCCTCGATCGGCCTGGTGAGCTTCCATGCGGGCTTCATCCCCCACGACCCCGGCGATCCCCTGCGGGCGCTGGTCGTCGAGCGCCTCCGCATCCTGGTCGACGCCTTCGCGGACCGTTCGATCACCCTCGCGCTGGAGACCGGACAGGAGACCGCGGACACCCTGCTCGAGGTGCTGGACGAGATCGACCGCCCGGGGCTCGGGGTCAACTTCGATCCCGCGAACATGATCCTCTACGACAAGGGCGATCCCGTGGACTCGCTGCGTCGGCTGGCCCCCCACGTGGTCCAGGTGCATGCCAAGGACGCACGACCCACCCAGACCCCGGGCACCTGGGGACAGGAGGTCCGGCTGGGGGAGGGGATGGTGGACTGGCCGGCGTTCTGCGCCGCGATCCGGCAGCTCCCCCGGGCGGTGGACGTCCTCATCGAGCGGGAGAGCGGTGGTCGTCGGGTCGAGGACGTGGTGCACGCCCGCGAGCTGCTCGAGGCGCAGCTGTCCGGGAGTCCCGCCTGATGCCGACCTACGTCTACGCCATCGTCAACGAGGACGGCAGCGACGGGGATCACTTCGAGGTGATCCAGAAGATGTCCGAACCCGCCCTGAGCACCCATCCCGAGACCGGCCAGCCGGTCCGTCGCGTGCCCACCCTCCCGAACCTCCCGCTGAACCACTCCGACGCGGCGGAGAAGACCAAGCTCTCCAACAAGAACCTCGATCGCATGGGATTCACCAAGTACGAGAAGTCCGGCGACGGCTTCTACGAGAAGAAGGCGGGCAAGGGGCCCGACGTCATCTCCCGGGATTGAGCACGTGGCAGCACCCGCAGACGAACCAGCCCGGATCGACGAACTCCGCGAGCTCCTGCACCGGGCGAACCGCTCCTACTACGTGGAGGCGGATCCCTTCATGAGCGACACCGAGTTCGACGGCCTCCTCCGCGAACTCATCGAGCTGGAGTCGCGCCACCCCGGGCTCGCGGATCCCTCCAGCCCCTCCGCCCGGGTGGGCGGGGGGCCGGTCGAGGGGTTCGAGAACGTCGCGCACCGGGTCCGCATGATGTCGGTGGACAACACCTACTCGATCGACGACCTCGAGGCCTGGCACGAGCGGGTGCTTCGGGGGCTCGACGGGGACACCCCGCGGTTCCTCTGCGATCCGAAGATCGACGGGGTCGCCATCAGCCTGCGCTACGAGTCCGGCAGGCTGGTCGCCGCCGTCACCCGGGGCGACGGCGAGCGCGGGGACCTGGTGACCTCGAACGTGCGGGCGATCGACTCGGTCCCCCTGGTCCTCGCCGACGGTGCCCCCGAGGTCCTGGAGGTGCGCGGGGAGATCTACCTCCCGGACACGGAGTTCGAGCGGATCAACCGCGAGCGGGCGGAGGCCGGCGAGCCGTTGTTCGCCAACGCCCGGAACTCCACCGCCGGGAGCCTCAAGAGCCTGGACGCCTCCGTGGTCCGCGCCCGTCGGCTCCGCTTCTGCGCCCACGGGCGCGGGGAGGTGGTGGGATTCGAGGACGTGACCGACCATTCCGGCTTCCTCGAACGGATCCGCGGGCTGGGGATCCCGGTCTCCGACCGGGCGGTGCGCTGCGCCGGGCTCCCCGAGATCGTCGCCGCGGTCGAGGACTTCGGTGCGCGCCGCGGGGAGCTCGGCTACGCGATCGACGGGATGGTGGTCCGGGTGGACGACTTCGAGCAGCAGCGGCGGCTGGGGGAGACCGCCAAGGCGCCCCGATGGTGCATCGCGTACAAGTACCCCGCGGAACAGGCCGAGACCCGGCTGCGGGAGGTCACGTGGCAGGTGGGCAAGGGGGGGACCCTCACCCCGCGCGCGACCATGGACCCGGTGGTGGTCTCCGGCACCACGGTGCGTCACGCGACCTTGCACAACATCGAGGAGATCCGCCGCAAGGACATCCGGCTCGGCGACCGGGTGGTGGTGGAGAAGGCGGGGGAGATCATCCCGCAGGTGGTCATGGTGCGCGAGGCGGCCCGGACCGGCGAGGAGCGACTGATCGACGCCCCCGTCGACTGCCCGGACTGCGGGGGCGGGGTCGAGCAGGAGGGGCCCAAGCTCTACTGCACGAACCCCGAGTGCCCCGCCCAGTTCCGGGAGCGGCTCAAGTGGTTCGTCGGCCGCGGCCAGATGGACCTGGACGGCTTCGGTGACAAGCTCATCGACCAGCTGGTGGCGGCGGGGCTCGTCACCCACTTCGCCGACGTGTTCACCCTGGATCGCGAACGCCTGCTCGAACTCGAGCGGATGGGGGAGACCTCCGTCGAGAACCTCCTCGCCGCGAGCGAGCAGGCGAAGTCCCGGGGGCTGGCCAGGGTCCTCGCGGGCCTCGGGATCCGGCACGTCGGGGCCAGTGCGGCGCGCACGCTCGCCCGCGCCTTCCCCGACGCCGCCGCGCTCCAGGCGGCCAGCGAGCAGGCGATCTCGGAACTCGAGGACTTCGGCGAGATCACCGCCCACAGCCTCCGCGAGTACCTGGACACCCCCGCCTCCCGCGAGGCGTTCGACCGACTCCGCGCGGTGGGGGTCTCCCTGGAGAGCCTCGAGTACGGGGACGGGCCGGATCCCGACGCGGGGGGGTCCCCCTTCAGCGGGCTCACGGTGGTCCTGACCGGCACCCTGGAGTCCTTCAGTCGCTCGGAGCTGGCGGAACGCCTGGAGGGCCTGGGGGCGAAGGTCACGGGCTCGGTCTCCGGGCGGACCGACCTGCTGGTGGCCGGCGAGCAGGCCGGCAGCAAGCTCGAGAAGGCCCGCTCCCTCGGGGTGGAGGTCTGGGACGAGGCCCGATTGCTCGAGGCCCTCCGGCCGCACGCGGACTGAGTTATCCTCTTGCGATGGCAGTCGCCCAGGTCATGCTCGGTCTCCGAAGCCTCCTCGTGAAGGTGGCGGTCTTCTTCGTGATGGCCGCGCTGCTCGCGTGGGCGCTCGGCGGGACCCTCTTCCCGCGTCCCGAGGTCGTGGACTACTCCCCGGTGACCTTCCAGGGAAGCCAGTGGTGGCTGCGCATGCTCGCGGGGGGCGACGAACCCGGTGCGGTACGGTGGATGCTCATGGAGCGCAACGGCGGCAAGACCTTCGCCCAGCCCGGGCTCCACCCGCAGGACGACGACCCCACCTGGCTGGACGCGACCACCCCGGTGATCGCGGGGGACACCCTCTACGTCGGCTTCCTCACCGCGAAGCATGGCTGGCAGATCGCGGTCTTCGAGCAGGCCGCGCCCCTGACCCGGGTGGTCTCGGTGCTGGACCGGCTGGGCGTGGAGCGACAGCTCGCGCGCGTCACCCAGGGCCTGCCCCTGCAGGACGAGGCGGTCGAACGAACCCTCCGGGAGCAGGTGCTCAGGCTCGGGTCGCCGAGTACTGCGGCATCGGCCGACTGACTCGCCGGATCGGTTCCCGGCGTCGCGGACCCGGGGCCTCCGTCGACTCCGGCGTGGCCATCGGCACCACGAGGGTCCGCTTCTCGCGCAGGGTCTTCGGGTTGACCCGCTCGAGCTGCACGGGCGGGGTGATGGTGAGCCGGCCGCTGAGCAGTCCCGCCAGCAGCACCGCGGAGAGCCCGATCCGCCACCAGCCGAAGATCGAGAGCCCGTGGTTCGTCAGCCAGGCCACCAACCAGTGGACCGCGAGGGCCGCCGAGCAGGTCGCGACCACCAGGCCCACCACGAGCGGGACCCAGCCCCCGAGATCCTGGAGGAAGGTGCTCTCCCCATCGAGCCAGATCTTCAGGAGGGTGTACCCGCACGCCCCCCCGAGGGTGGGCAGTCCCAGGAGGAAGCTGAATTCAGCCGCCTGCCTCGGCCGGAGGCCCATGAACATCCCCCCCACGATGGTCATCATCGAACGACTGGTTCCGGGCCACATCGCCACGCACTGGAGCAGCCCGATGACCAGGGCCTGCCACCAGCGAAGCTGCTCGATCTCGATGTACCGACGCCCCGTCGGGCGCGCCCCCCCGGTCCCCGCGTCCGCCTCCGATCCGGGCTCGGTCCCGGGCGCCTGCTCCTTGAAGATCCGACGCTGCCAGGGCCCGATCACCAGCAGCAGCACCCCGCCCACGAACAGCGCGAGGATGACCGGACGGGGATGGAAGAGGTAGTGTTCGATCACCTCCTCGAAGAGGACCCCGAGGACCACCGCGGGCAGGAGGGCGACCATCAGGTTCCTGAAGAGCCCGAGTCCCACCCCGTCGCGACCGAGGAGTCCACGGAGCATCTGCCAGACCCGGGCGCGGTAGAGCCCGAGCACCGCGAGGATCGCCCCGCCCTGGATGATGATCGTGAACGCATCCACCGCGACCTTCGTCCGCCATTCCTCGCTCAGGCCCAGCAGCCACGCAGTGATGATCAGGTGGCCGGTGGAGGAGACCGGCAGGTACTCCGTCACCCCTTCCACGATCCCCAGGATGACGGCGTCGAGCAGGTTCATGGATCCCTCCGTGCGTGCATTCGTGGGCCGTGGTCGGGAGCCCGCCCTCTGTGGATCGGCCGGATTCGCCGACTGCCTGCAGATTGTCCGTCACCCCGGCAGGGGGGGTCAGCCTGATCCGGGCGGCCCCAGGAGTCGGTCCACCGCGGAGGCCGGATCGTTCTCGTTGCACAGGATGACGTCGCTCACCGCGCGATAGGCCGCCTCCCGGCGTCCACGCAGGATCCTCGCCTCCTCGAGCGGCGGGACCGGTCGGCCGGCCTCGTCGGCGAGCAACGGTGGACGTTCGTCGTCGTGGCTCCCGATGCGCGCCGCCAGGACCTCGGGCGCGGCGTCGAGCCAGATCACGATCGCCGTGCCCCGGGCCCGATGGTCCGCAAGCAGCCCCGCGACCTCGGGGCGGGTGGGGGCGCCTCCGCCCAGGGAGAGCACCTGGGAACCCTGCTCGAGCTGCCGGCGAAGCGCCTCGGCTTCCGCCTCGCGCCATCGGGACTCGCCCGGTCCCTCGAAGACCTCCCGGATCGTCTGGAGGCCGCATCGCGCGAGGGCGAGCTGGTCGAGGTCGTGCCAGGGGCGTGCGAGCCGTTCGGCCAGGAGCCGGCCGATCGTGGACTTCCCGGAACCACGCAGACCGACCACGGCCACCACCGGGGGGACGGGGTGGGGGATGGACTCGACCTGGTTCACGAGGGTGCGGATCAGCGCACGTTGACCGACCGGCCGAGGCGGCGCTGTCGGTTGATGATCTTGCGACCGGCCTTGGTCTTCATCCGGGCACGGAAACCCTGCTTGCGGATCTTCTTGATTCGGCTGACTCGTCGGGGGTAGTGCATCGTCGGACCTCGGGTGTGGCGGGGGGGATCCCCGTCATCGGCGAATTGGGGATCCTACCCCGATCCTTCCCGCGATGCCAGTCCCGGATGGCCCGATAGCCTTCTCGGACCGGGTCCGGTCAAACCCGGCGAATATCCTGCCCGACGGGCCAACCGGACGAAGAAACCCCTACCATCAACCGAGAATGCGTCTCGTGGCCGATCCCCACCCCGGCCCGGATCGCCCGCACCGAATCCTCCCAGGAACCTCCCCGGACCGACCGGGGGTCCGCCTCCCCGGATCCATGAGCGACCACGACCTGATCAACCTGACCCAGCAGCGCGTGGACCACGTGTTCACCGACCCCAGCCTGGTGCTTCGGGCCCTGCGCCACTCCTCCCAGGCGGACACCCGGCTCAACAGCAACGAGCGACTGGAGTTCCTCGGCGACAGCGTGCTGGGGCTGGTGATCTGCGAGCACCTCTACCACGCCTACCCCGACTTCCTCGAGGGGGAGCTGACCAAGATCAAGTCGAACATCGTGAGCCGGAAGACCTGCGCGGATCTCGCGGTCGAGCTCCGGCTCGTGGACCTGCTCCAGCTGGGCAAGGGCATGGGCTCGCGCGAGGAGGTCCCCCTCTCCCTGGCGGCCGCGGTCTTCGAGTCCCTGATCGGCGCGATCTACCTCGACGCCGGACTGGGTGCGGCCCGTCGATTCATCCTGCGCCACGTCGGTGGCCTGATCGAGTCCGCCGAGCGGCTCGGTCACCAGGAGAACTTCAAGTCCGTGCTCCAGCAGGCGCTCCAGAAGTTCGGCATCGACAACCCGATCTACCCGGTGCTCGCGGAGGACGGCCCCGACCACGACAAGTGCTTCCAGGTCGGGGTGCAGATCGGCGGTCGTCGATTCGCCTCCTGCTGGGGCAAGTCCAAGAAGCAGGCCGAGCAGGACGCCGCGCTCGAGACGCTCAAGGAACTCGGGATGGCCACGTCCTCGGACAACGACGAGGTGGTGCTGCTCGAGCTCTCGGAACTGGATCCGGAGCAGGTCGCCTCGTGCATCGAGGCCCGCGAGCTGGTCGACCCCGCCTCCTGAACCACGGCCCCCGGGTCAGGCGAGCAGCCATCCGATCGCCACCAGGACCAGGCCCGCCCCCGCCAGCAGCCCCGTGAACCGAAGCCCCGTCGACCGCAGCCCCGGGGCATCCAGCCGCGCGGCCGCGGATCGCCCGGGCGCCGGCGGGCCCCCGAGGCCCGTCAACGGGCCCGGGACGGGCTCCCCGCGTCGTGCGCGGTCCTGGATCTGGGCGATGAGCAGGGAGGCCTCGAACCGACGGATCCCCATCCGGTCCGCGAGGTCCATGATCCGGGCCCGGGAGGCCTGGCTGACCAGGGTTCCCTCCAGGCGGTTCGCGATCTCCGCGGCCAGGTCCCGGGGGGGCTGGGGACTCGCGAGGCACGAACGCTTGGCGTCCAGCAGCCGTGCGGCCTCCGCGAGGAGGCGTGTTCGTTCGTTCGCGGTGGATGGCGGGTGGCTGATCGTGCGCATGGGCGTCGGTCCCGGGTGGGGGCGTGGGTAGGACGCACGGACCCCGCTCCGGGTTCGCCGCATTCTCGAATCGCCGGGGTCGGGTCGCGGTCGGGCGACAGCTTATTCAGCGCCGTGCCGGACGATGCGGCCCTCGACCAGGAAGATGACCTCCTCCACGATCAGGGTCGTGATGTCGCACATGCGCTCCATCCGCTGGGCGATGGTGAGCAGGTGGATCGCCGCGTCGGTGTGATCGACGTTACGGGGGATCTCCTCGCGGCTCCAGCGCAGCACCTGCTTGTTGAGGTCGTCCACCTCGTTGTCGGCGAGGCGGACCTCCTTGCAGAGGGCCACGTCCTCGTCGCTGAGGGCGACCAGTCCCTTGCGGATCATGCTGCGGGTCGCTTCCGCCATCTCGAGCAGGGCGGGGGGCAGCCCGATCGCCTCCAGCCTGGAGATCTTGATCGTCCGCTTGCTGATGCCCTTGGCGAGGTCCGCGATCCGCTCCAGCTGGCCGCTGATCCGCAGGGTGGAGAGGATCTGCCGCAGGTCGCCCGCCATCGGGGACCCCAGGGCCAGCAGCCGCATGCACTGCTCCTCGATCACCAGGTCCAGGGCGTCGATCTCCGCGTCGGAGCCCTTCACCTCGCGCGCCAGGTCCGGGTCCGAGTTGGCCATGGCCTCCAGGGTCCTGGTCACCTGCTGCTCGACCAGCGCGCTGAGGGCGAGCAGGTTTCGTCGAAGTTCGATGAGATTGTTTGGAAGGTCGACGGTCATGGCTCACACCCTGCGGTGACTGGTCGGGCCGGTGCTCGCGGTGGGTGGGACCGCCCCGTTGCTGAACCGGATCTTAACCGAAACGGCCGCTGATGTAGTCGTCGGTCTGCTTCTTGGCCGGCGTGGTGAAGATCTGCTCGGTGTCGCCGCTCTCGATGAGCCGCCCCTCGTAGAAGAACGAGGTGCGGTCGGAGATCCGGGCCGCCTGCTGCATGTTGTGGGTGACGATCACGATCGTGTAGTTCTGCTTCAAGCCGCGGATCAGTTCCTCGATCGCCGCGCTCGACTTCGGGTCCAGCGCGGAGCACGGTTCGTCCATCAGCAGGACCTCCGGACCCACCGCGATGGCCCGCGCGATGCACAGCCGCTGCTGCTGCCCGCCCGAGAGCCCCAGCGCGGAGTCCTTGAGACGGTCCTTGACCTCGTCCCAGATCGCGGCCTGGCGGAGGCTGTGCTCGACGAGCTCCTCGAGGTCGCTCCGGTCGTAGCGGCGATGCAGCCGGGCCCCGTACGCGATGTTCTCGAAGATCGACTTGGGGAAGGGGTTCGGTCGCTGGAAGACCATGCCCACCCGGCGCCGGAGGTCGACCACGTCGCACTGGCTGGAGGTGATGTCCTCGCCGGCGAGCACCATCTCCCCGCGGGAATAGGCCCCGGAAATGGTGTCGTTCATCCGGTTGATCCAGCGCAGGAAGGTGCTCTTGCCGCATCCGGACGGTCCGATCAGGGCCGTGACCTGCTTCTTGGGGATCTCGAGGTCGAGCTCGTGCAGCGCCTGGAACTTCCCGTACCAGGAGGAGAAGCCCTTCGTCGTGATCACGGTCTCGTGCGGTTGGTCGGCCATGGGATCGGGTGAGGGGTCCTCGACGGTGGGTTCGGGTTCCGCGGGGCCGGGGTCGAGCGTGACCTTGAGGACCGATCGTCCGGCCGGGGTGCTCCCGGGAACCGGTCGGTCGCTGGTGACGCCCGCTGATGTACCTTTCGTGGTGCTCATGATTCAAGCCTACTCTGGAGACGCTGCCGTATCAGGATAGCGGCTGCGTTGAAGGTCAGCAGCACCACCAGCAGGACGATGATCCCCGCGGCGGCCAGTTCCTGGAAGGACTCCCCGGGACGCTGGGCCCAGTTGTAGATCTGCATGGGGAGGATGGTGAACTGGTCCATCAGGTTCTGGGGGGTCCTGGTGATGAACAGGGCCACCCCGAGCACCAGGATCGGGGCCGCCTCGCCGATCGCCCGACTCATCGCCAGGATCGATCCGGTCATGATCATCGGGATCGAGGCCGGCAGGGTGACCTTCTGGACGGTCTGCCACCGGGTCGCCCCCATGGCGAGGGAGGCCTGCCGGAGGGAGTTGGGAACCGCCCGAAGCGCCTCCACCGAGGCGATGATCACCACCGGGAGGATGACCAGCATCAGGGTCAGGCCGCCGGCGAAGACGCCCTTCCCGAACGGGAACTGGAAGTAGTACCAGCTCCGCCGCTCCAGGCGCTGGTCGGGGAGCGGTGCCCCGGCGTCCGACGCGAGGATCGCCCCGGGGGGAAGCCCGTCGATCGGGGCGTCGTCCGCGACGACGCTGGCGCGCACGGTCCGGCTGCCGGTCTCCAGGAACTCGTTCCGGAGCCGGGGGTAGACGGGAAGCCAGCCCCCGACCGGGGGCGGGTCCGCCGCCGGGGCCGCCTTCGCCTCGACCAGGGCGTAGCGGGTGGGTCGGCGACCCTGCACGCGATACTCGTTCCACAACTCGCCCTGCACCAGCCGGCCGCCCTCGCCGAGCATCACCTCGATGCGCTCCGGTGTGCTCGTCGCCTCGAGCTGGGTCCGCGTGATCCTCGGCAGGACGGTCCGCAGCCGGTGCGCCCGGTCCCCGGACTCGATTCGGTAGCGGTCGTCCGGGACCCGGACGAAGAGGGTCTCCCCCGCGAGGTCCTCGCACGAGAGCCAGCGACCCTCGACGCTCGTCGCCTGGTCGAGCACCGCACCGGAGAGCGTGGCGTCGGTCAGGTAGGCGGTGGTCCGGTCCCAGACCCGGGGGTTGCCCGATTCGGTCATCCGCACGAAGCCGGCCAGCGTGGCGCCCCGGTCCCTCGCCTCCTCGGCGGTGCCGATCGTGATGGGGATCGCCGCCTCCTCCAGGGCGACCGAGAACCCGCGGTCCCCGTCGGCCACCACCAGTGCGGGGAGCTGCCGGGGCTGGACCACCGAGGTGTCGACCTCATCGACCAGCAGCAGCGGGGTGCCGTCGACGATCGCGCCGGCCGGCGCCCCTCGGGACTCGAGCGGCCGGAAGGCCACGCCACCGTCGGCGGTGTAGTAGCTGTCGTACCAGGTGGAGCCCACGGTCAGGCCCGGTTCGGTCTCCGTCCCGATCCCCGGCAGGCCGAACATCCTCGCGAAGATGGTCAGTCCGATGATGCCGTAGACGATCGAAGGCACCCCGGCGAGGTTCGAGATGTTGGTCCGCACGAAGCTGGTGAGTCGGTTCTTGCCCGCGAACTCCTCGAGGTAGATCGCGGTCCCGACCCCGATCGGCAGCGCCACGAGGCCGCAGACCCCGCAGACCCAGACCGATCCCCAGAGGGCGGCCTTGATGCCGGCGGCCTCGGGGTTGCGCGAGCTGAAGTTGGTGAGGAACTCGAGGCTCAGGCCGTCCCAGCCCTGCACCGCGACGGTGGTCAGCAGCACCGTCAGGGCGATGATCGCGATGCTGGTGATCAGCAGGCAGCTGGTGAAGAACGCACGGTTGACGAACTCCCGGAGCCGGGCGGAGCGGCTCCGACCGCTCCTGGTCAGCTGCAGCAGGCTGTCCCTGGAACCGATCGCGGACATCACTCGTACTCCTCGCGGAAGCGATTGAGGATCAGGTTGCCGGCGATGGTCAGGACCAGGGTCATCAGGAAGAGGACCGCCGCCACCGCGTAGCTGGACTTGTATTCCACTCCGGTGGCGGGGGCGTCCCCGAGGAAGATCTGGACCATGTAGGCGGTCATCGTCTGCGCGGGACCGGTCGGGTCGTAGGCCATCTGGGCGAGTCCCCCCGCGGCCAGGGCGACGATCATCGTTTCACCGACCGCGCGGGTGATCGCCAGCAGGAAGGAGGCCATGATGCCGCTGAGCGCGGCGGGGACCACCACCCGGGTCGAGACGTCGAAGCGGGTCGCGCCCAGGGCGAACGCCCCGTCCCGAAGCGCCTTCGGGACCGACCGGAGCGCATCCTCGGCGAGGCTGGTCACGATCGGGAGGATCATGATCCCCACCGCGAGGCCCGCGGCCATCGCGTTGTAGGTGTCGAAGGCGAGGGTGCCCTCGAGGAGGCTGTTGTAGACCCCGCCCAGCCAGTTCAGGCCCGGGGTCAGCACGGTCAGCGCGAAGAAGCCGAAGACCACGGTCGGGACGCCCGCGAGGATCTCGAGGATCGGCTTGACCACGTTCCTGACCCGCATCGGGGCGTATTCGGAGAGGAAGATCGCGGTGACCAGCCCGATCGGCAGCGCGAAGACCGCCGCGATCGCGGTGATCAGGAGGGTCCCGGTGATCAGCGGCCAGATGCCGAACTGCTTCTCCTCCCCGAGCAGGGGGTTCCACTCGGTCCCGGTGATGAATTCACCGAAGCCGACCTCGGGACGGCGCGGGCCATCCTCCACCCAGCCGGTCAGCTCGAGCTCCCCGTCCGGGCCCGACCGGTCCAGGAGTCCGGCCAGGGCAGCGCGCGGGTCGTCGCCCGACGTGTTCGTCCGTTCGTCCTCCAGCTGCGAGACCGGGACCAGGATGCTTCGATCCCGGTCGTCCTGGATCGCGAGGAAGGACCCCGAGGGCAGGGCCGCGCCCGGACTGCCCGGGACCTCGAGGTTCCATCCCGTCAGCAGTTCCGCCTGCCGGGGGTCGACCGAATCCAGGGGGACCCGGACCTCGCCGGCACGAACGTCCGAGGTGTTGGTGGCGAAGAAGGACAGGGTCTCGTTGGCGAGGACCACGATGATCGCGGCGGTGGTGACCACGGAGAACACCGCGCACCCCAGCAGGGCCAGCCTGATCACTCGCTCCCTGATCCTGAGCAGTCCACGACGCCTCGGGGTGCCCCGATGGTGGGTCAGCTCCTGGAGGTTCTCGAACGGCTCGGTGGTCGACATCGTTTCTCGGGTTCGCTGGAATCGGCCTGGCTGAGTGGCCCCGGCATGGCTCCCGGGGCCCCTATCTTGATCAATCAGCGTGGCCCGCGCTCGCGATCGACAGCCAATTCCACGTGTTTTTCCCTGAATGCCCCCGTGGGGTCACTTGTAGACCTCGGGAAGCGGCCCGTGGACCTTCTCACCGTCGCGCAGGAACTGGGTTCCCGTCCGGCGGTTGTCCACATTCGCCTGGCACCGGTCGTAGATGACCTGGGGCAGGCGCACGTACCCGACCTCCTCGGCCATGTCGCCGGCGTTCTCGAGGTAGAAATCCACGAACCCGGCGACCTCGGGCCGCTTGATCGAGTTCAGGTTGACGTAGATGAACAGCGGACGACTGAAGGGGTTGTAGGTGCCGGACTCGATCGACTGCTTGCTCGGCAGC